>NZ_JBIBJD010000005.1:672441-681647 GCF_042958445.1 Streptomyces sp. NPDC007991 | reverse complement strand
CGCGTCCTGCTCCGCAGGAACGACGCGCCGACGCTACGCGTCGGTTTCAGCCCCCGCTCCGCGGGGGCTGGGCTCGGTCCCTCCGGGACCGAATCCGCTCCGCGGATCGAGTTGGGTCGTCGGTGCGGTGTCCCGATCGCTCCGCGATCGTGCCTCCGCACCGACTTGCCTTGGCTTTTCACGGCCAACATGACTGGGGTGCAAGTTAATTCGGCTAGCAGCAGGGGGGCGGCGGTCATTGCTCTACCCGACTGGGTGCTTGGTGACGGCTCGTCAGTTACGACTAGAACGTCGAGCCGTGCCAATCCTGTTGTGCCGCTGCTTCCTTGTCTCCAAAACTTTGGAGTATTCGAGTTCTGCCACTCCCCCGCATACCGGAGATGGGGCCAGGGGTGCGCGAAACGAGGCTGCCGCCGCACTGAGTTCAGCGGCCAAACCTCAGCCGTTTGATGGCCCGATGGTGCCGGGAGCGCGGACCAGATCGATGCCGTGCTCGGCAAGCGCAGCGGACACCAACTCTTCTTGTGTTGAGGGGAGTTGATCAGTGTTCAGTTTGGTGCGGACCTTGGCGAGCCAGGGACCGATCATGACACGGTCGCCGTCCACCTCGATCCACTCTCGGGCGCCGGGGGTGCGTCCCCACCGTGCCAGGAAGAGCCCGAGGATCTCGGTTGTCTGCGCGAACGTGCGCCGCCGCGATGTGCTCGGCCTGCCCGCGGCGTGCTCCTGGTCCAGGAGGGCGCGGTCGGGGGTGATTCCCCTGCGGGCGAGCAGGTCGCGCTGGCCGGGGTCAAGGTCGGGCCAGCTGGTGAGCTGGTGGTGCAGCCAGCTGCCCTCCTTCACTCCATGGATGACCGTGTCGCGGCGCAGCGTGCTGGGGTGGTTGCCGGCTTCCAGGTGGCGGCGCAGCAGATGGTGCTTGCGATGCCAGTCGGGGCCGTAGGGGAGTTTCCAGTCTGGGTCGAGGGCTGTGAGCTGGTTGTCGACTGTGGTGTGCACGGGCGCGGACTCGGGGTCCTGCTGGTCGACGGCCGGTACGAACAAATTGGATTTCGCGCAGACGGATGCCGCGCTGGTGCGGCCGCTGAGGTCCGGTCCGTGGCCGCGCAGGTCAGTTCCCCGCTGAACGGCGGGTGAATACGTTCCTCCAACGCCCGTGAGGCGGACCGAACGAGGAGGCAGGCCTGTGAAGGAAAGCCAGTCTGATACGTGCGTGATAGGGGCGTATGCCGGGCTGGCGGTCGCCGAGGCCTTGGCGGAGTGGAATCTGCCGTACACGCACATGGACCGGCACACCGGGCCCGGCGGCATCTGGGCCATCGACAACCCCGGCAGCCCGATGTACGAGTCGGCCCACTTAATTTCCAGCAGGACCCTGTCGGGGTTCGGCGGTTTCCCGATGCTCGACCACTTCGCGGACTACCCGCCCCACCGGAAGATCCTGTCGTACCTGCGGTCCTTCGCCGACGCCTAGGGGCTGACGGACCGCATCCAGTTCGGCGTCGAGGTGGAAAGAGTCGAGAAGAACGCGGACGGCACCCGGACGGTCACCCGGGCCGACGGGCGGGAGAGCGTGCGCGGGCAGGTCGTCGCGTGCACGGGCTCGCAGTGGCATCCCAACGTCTCCTAATTGCCCGGTCAGTTCAGCGGGCCGGAAGAATTGCACCTCGGCGGCGTCGGTACGGGCGGGAAGCCGGTGGCGCCCATGCTCCGGCGCCGCCGCCGACGACGGACAATCGCCGGTCGGCCAGGCTGCTGCTTGTGGCCCACCCTTCTCTGCCGCACAGTGTTCTGCCTCCGCGAGGGCCGTTGATCCGCCCCATGGCACTGACCTGCCAGAACGACTCGGTGCGCAGCTCGGGCGTGGTCCGGCGGCCCACAGGTCAAGAGGGGATCGCCCTGCTTGATGAACGACTGGTTCATTTCGGCGAACCGACGCTTCCACCTCTCACTGTCCCGGCAACACCGGCGACTTTGTCACTCGATTGACTTTGTCGTTCGACATAGTCCATAGTGGTGCCGTCACCGAGCCCCGGACAGGACAAAGCTTCCCGATGAGCACCACCTCATCGCGTTTGTCGACGTTCCCGGTGTGCAGGCACGTCCCGACACGACAGGAGTCATCCCATGAGCGGACATGATCGCCGTGGCCTACAACGACGAGGCCACCGCCAAGCAGGTGCTGGCCGAATTGCACGCCCTCAAGACCGAACACTCCCTGCACCTCGCCGATGTGGTTCTCGTCACCCGCGACGAGCAGGGCAAGGTCAAGATTCACTCCTCGGGCAACCCGGTGGTCGACGGTGCGGTCTCCGGCGCGATCTGGGGTGGCCTCATCGGGCTGCTCCTGCTCCAGCCGCTGCTGGGCGCCGCGATAGGCGCCGCCACCGGCAGCGTCACCGCAGCCGCGTCCGAGGACGAGGACGACAACACGGCCTTCATCAACCAGCTCGGCCACCGCCTTCAGCCCGGCGGCGCCGCCGTGATCGCCCTGATCATCGATGTCACCGAGGAAAAGGTGCTGCCCCGGATCGCCCCGTACGGCGGTGACCTCCTGCACACCTCACTGACCCTGGCCGAGGAGCAGAGGCTCCGTGGCTTTGTCGATGACTGGGAACAGCATGTGTCGATGAGTTCTGACAGCGGTTTCTGCTCCGTGGGTTCGAGAATGTCGGTGAGTTTTGACACCGCCTCAGGTTGCTCGGGCCTCCTTCCTTGATCGGTCTTCGAAAGAGCCTCGGCCCACAACTTGGGTCAAAAGTGCGTGGCGATCCCGAAGACGCGGCGGAGCTGCGCCATGTCGTGCCGATCGCGTTCCGATGGTTCGTATCCCTGGTGGAAGTAGACCTGCTGCTCGGCGGACAAGCACGGGACGGGCGTCCCCTGGACGGTCCCGGTCACGAAGCATGCGGAGGGATAGACGAAAGGACGCTGCGGATCGGGTGACGCCTGCACCGCTGAGCCGTCGTCGGAGAAGACCAGCGGATGAAGGTCAATCTCTCGCCCGTCCGGGGCCGTCACGACGAATCGGATGGGCCTCCAGTCCAGGCTCTCCACGAAACCTTCCGCCGAGAGGGCCGCCAACGCAGCGGCTTCCTGGTCTTGCCGGTGCATCAAGTCCAGGTCGCGATGGTCCCGGGTCTGCTCACCGAGCAGAGCATCGATCCCCCATCCTCCACCGACCCAGACATCCACCTTCGCCCGCTGCAACAGGGCCAGGACGAACAACACGTCATCAGCTTTCATCACCCGATGCAGGCTAGAAGCGCCCGCCTCGGGCAGCGAATGATTTCCTTTGGGCCCGACAGGACAGGCTCCTGTCGAAGAGAGCTCGTTGTGATCGTCAGTCGGAGTGCTGCTCGGCCCTGGCTCGGGTCTGGGCGAGGCGGAAGGAGTCGGTGCCGGTCTCAATGATGTTCCCGCCGAAGGTGAGACGGTCGACAATGGCTGCGCAGAGCCGGGGGTCGGTAAACGTTTTTGTCCACCCTCCAAAACTTTCATTGGAGGCGATGGCGACGCTGTTCTTTTCCTCCCGTTCGGTGAGAACTTGGAACAGCAACTCGGCGCCCCGCTTGTCGAGTTCCATGTATCCGAGTTCGTCGATCGCGAGGAGATCGACGCGTCCGTAGCGGGCGATCGTCTTGGTCAGGACCTTCTCGTCGGCGGCCTCGACCAGCTCGTTGACCAGCTTGGTGGCCAGGACGTACTTCACCCGGTAGCCGGCCATCGCGGCCTCGGTTCCGAGCGCGATCAGCAGGTGGGACTTCCCGGTGCCGGAGTCTCCTATGAGACAGAGCGGCAGGCCCTTCTTCACCCATTCGCAGGATGCGAGGGTGTGGATGACGGCCGGGTCGATGTTCGGGTTGGCGTCGAAATCAAATTGCCGCAGAGACTTTTCTCGGGGAAAAGAGGCGGCCTTGATCCGGCGCTCGGAGCGTCGGCGGGCCCGGTCGTCGCACTCGGCCAGCAGCAGTTCCGCGAGGAACCCGCGGTAGGTCATCTGGCCCTTGGCCGCGTCTTCGGCGATGTCGGCGAACTGGCCCCGGATCGTGGGCAGTCGCAGGGCTTTGCAGGATGCCTCGATGGCCGCGTCGGCGGCCTGCTCGGTCAGTCCGCGGTGGCGTTTGACGGTCACGGCTCTTCTCCCTCGGGTCGGGGCCGGCCGCCCGGCCGGCGTCGTCGCAGTAACTGGTCGTAGACGGCCACCGAGGGCAGCGGCCGGGTGTCCGGCGGCAGGTGCGCCAGTCTCCGCTCGGTCAGGGAGGTGACCTTCGGATGCCCGAACCGGTCGGACTCCGGCCCTTCCGGCAGCACCGCCGGGGCGGTGGTGTCGTCGGCCTCCGCTGCCTTGCGGGCCTCCAACGCGACCGCGTCCGAGGTCATCGCTCCCGCCCGCAGGGCCGCGGCGAGTCCGGCGACCAGGTGCTCGTGGGGCATGTGCCGGCCCAGCAGCAGGACCTCGATCAGTGCCCGGGTGCCGTCCCGGTCGCCGTGGGCCTTGCAGGCCGCTGCCCACCAGGCGTCGTGGACCGGGGTGAACTTCCCCGCCGAGCGGGCCTGTTCCAGCGCGGTCGAACCGGGCAGCGCTCCCGGTTTGCGGATCAGTGCCTCCAGATAGTGGTCCAGCACCAGACGCGACCCAGCCTTGGTCATCAGCCGTTCGTGCCGGGCGACTTCGACGCCGTCGTCGTAGACCACCAGCTCGGAGGCGTGCAGCATCACGCGCACCCGTCTTCCGATCAGCCGCACCGGCACCGAGTAGTGGTTGGTGCGGACGCTGATCTGGCCGTAGCGGTCCACCCGCAGCGCGAACAGCCGGCCCGTCTCGAATGGCTCCGTCGGCAACGGCTTCAGCAACGGCTGTTCCGCGGCGAAGTACTCGCCGACCGTCCGCGGGCGGGAGCGGATCCGCCGGGCGTCGTCCTCCTCGTCCCAGCGGTCGACCATCGCGTTCAGTTCGGCCAGCGAGCCGACCTCGGGAACGGGGACGAAGTGGTTGCGGCGGAAGTAGCCGATCTGCCCCTCCACCCCGCCCTTCTCGTGTGCTCCCTCGATGCCGGGACGGCAGTAGAAGACCTCGATGCCGAAGTGCGAGCGGAACGCGGTCCACCGTTCCGTCTCCACCCGGGCCCGGTTGAAGCCCAGCACCTGGGCGACGGCCGAGTTGAGGTTGTCGTAGCGGACCTTGCCGGTCGGCACCCCGCCCAGCACGCTGAGAGCGTGAACATGCCCCTCGAAGAACGCCTCCTGGCCGCCGGAGGCGGACACCCGGTGTACCGCCTTGCCGGAGTACGACAGACGGAAGGAGAACAGGCTGCACTTGACCTGCTCACCGGCCAGACGGATCGTCACATCCCCGAAGTCGACCTCCGCCTCGGCTCCCGGCCGGTGGGACTGCGGCACGAACGCCTTCGCGATGCCCCGGCCCGCCGCGATCCGTATCTCCTCGCGACGTACCGCGACGTAGGCGCGGACGATCCCGTAGGTGATGTCGGCCGCGCCATGCTCGGCAACCAGCCGGTCGAAGATCCGCTTGGCGGTGTGCTGCTGTTTGCGCGGCGCGGTGAGATCCGCCCGCAGCATCTCGTCGACCAGCCCCTTGTACGGGTCCAGCCGCGTCCTGCGCGGCGGAAGCTTCTTGCGCGGCTCCGGCCAGACCGAGGTCAGAGCCTTCTGCATCGTGCGGAAACCCACCCCGTACTTGTGCTGCAAAGCCCGGTTCGACAGACCGGCCCGGGAATCACGACGGATCGCCGCGTACAGATCAACTTTGGACTTCGGCGGCATCCATGCCCCCTCACCACGCGGTGCACTTCGATGGTCCCACCGCAAGCACCAGGGTGGTGTCAAAACTCAGCGATACCGCTCTCCGATGAGGCGGGGTGGTGTCGTCGCTGACCGACAGGCGGTGTCACTACTCACGCACACAGCCAGCTCCGCGACGCGATCAACCCCCAGCCCGCCAGGACCGGCGAACCGACTGCCTGATCCCGCCCCGGGTGGCGTCACACCGCTGCTGACGCCACCCGAACCACTCCATGGCTACCCAGCGATTCGGGCCGTGTGTTTTTCGCGTCCCCGCAAGAGGGCCGCTGACCTCCGGGCCCGGCCCTGGCCACGCTGCGCGACACCACCAGCCCCGCTCGGCCCACCAGCACCTCACCGGTCGTACTCGTCGAGCCTGGCGGCTCCACTCCGGGCCGAGCGTGCTGCCGGCCTCGCCCGCGACCGGGAGGCCGTCGCGGGCGAGCTCAGGCGGTGCTCGTAGCGCTTCTCCGTCAGCAGGTCGAGGATCTCCGCCAGGGTCCGGGCCGGGATGCGGTTGGCACGGGAGGGGCCGCTCCCGTCGTACATCTCGAAGTTCTCCAGCGACACTCCGTACCGCCGGCTCAGCACGTCCCGTACGACCGCCGTGCCGCCCTCGAACGTGGCGGGCTGCCCGGCGCGCAGCGCGGTCATCCGCAGCAGGGTCTCGGCGATGTTGTTGCAGCGAGAACTTCCTCTCCCTGCCCCACCTCATCGCGGGCACCGACCGGATGGGTGTGCTCCCTGAGCGTGCCGCCCGTCTGGCTCCTTCCGGCAGCGGCACGACCGTCGTCGACCTGCCTTTCGGGATGGGACCGCTGGTGGAATCACTGTTGCGGCACCCCCTGCACGAACGCGACCCCGCCCCCATCTGGCTGCGCAAGATCGCGGCCGAGGCCGGCCACCTCGTCGCCGCGAGCCACGGCAGAGACCGACCACCGCGACCTCAGCCGCAGAAGGAGTGCCGGAAATCGTGACCTGATCGAACGATTCATTCACTGGACTAAGTCGCTATGATGTCTTCATGGCTCATGTTTCTGCGGCAGAGCGCCGTCCTCAGCTGATCAAGGCCGCCATCGACCTCATGACGAGGGAGGGCGTGGCTGCCGGAAGCACCCGTGCCATCGCGGCCGAGCTGGGCGTGGCCCAGGCGACGGTGCACTACACCTTCGGCACCAAGGAAGACCTGTACCGGGCCGTCATGGAGCAGCTCACCCATGATCTGATCGCACAGGTCGAACGGGCGGCGCCCGCGGACGCCGGCTTCGAGGAGACGGTCGCGGCACTCGCCGCCGCCCTGTGGCAGACCCTGCGCGAGCAGCCGACCACCCACCAGCTGCTCACCGAACTGTCCATGCTCGCGCTCCGGACACCACGGCTGCAGGAGGCCCTCGAGGGCCACTACCGCGAGGTGACGGCCGTGACGACAAAGCTGGTGACCGAGGCGGCCGAGCGCACCCGTCACCAGCTCGCCCAGCCGGCCGAGACCCTCGCCCGGTTCTTCCTGGCCGGCTTCGACGGCCTCTCGGTGCAACATCTCTCACTGCCCGACGAAGAGGCCGAGCTCACCTGTCTGCAGGCCCTGGTCTCCGCTGTCGTCGCTCTCGCCGGAGGCCGAATGGAGTTCGTGACCCTGCCGAAGAGCTGACAGCAGGGCGGAACAGGCCGGCCTCGCCCTTGTCGCGGTTACCCAGCGATGAGCTCCGGACGTCGGCCGGCCGGAAGGTGCCAGGATCCGCGGTGCGGGGCCGGTCGTAGACCTCCGGTCCGGCGGCGTCATCTCTTCGCCGGAGCAGCGTCTGCGCCCCGTGGCCAAGGCAACCGGCCCTCAACGCCCAGGCAGCCGCTGCCCCTGACATCGGACAGGGGCAGCGGCTGTTCCGCGCGGTCGGGACGGTGTCTTCAGACCGTCGGCACGCGTCCGGGCTGCGGTTCGTTGGTGGCCTCGCCACTGGCCACCGTCATCCTCAGCAGGGGCAGCGAGGCGAGGAAGGTGCCGATCGCCAGGACGGGGCCCAGTACGCCGGCCCCGGCACCGTCGAGAACGGCGCCGACGGCCAGCGGTCCGACGCCGGTGCCCAGCGCGCCCGCGCCGCTGAGGGAGGCGACCAGGCGGCCGGTCGGGTCGATGAGTGCCGCGGCGGCGAGCATCTGCACCAGGACGGCCAGTTGGCAGGCCTGCCAGAGGACGGCCGCGACGGTGAAGAGCACGGGGTCGTGGGTGAAGATCAGGACCGCCATCGCGAGGGCCTGCGCCGCGACGAAGACGGCCATCGACCGCATACGCCCGAAGCGCCGCGCCGCCACCGGACCCACCACCGCGCCGACGAGCGCCACGACGCTGGAGATCGCGAGGACGGCCGACACGGCGGAGTGGGACATGCCGGTGTGCTGGCGGCCCAGGACCGAGGCGTACGACCACGCGCCCTGGGTGACGGCCCACAGGAGCCCGGTGCCGGCGAGCAGCACGACCGACGGTCTCGCCGGGGCCGCCCCTCGCGTGCCGGCGGAGGCTGCGCCCGGTGCCGTGGGACCGGCGGGGCCGTCGGGGAGTCGGCGCAGCAGCGGCCAGGCGAGCAGACAGCACAGTGCCATGAGGAGGAAGCCGGTGCCCTCCCCCAGGCCGTGGTTGGCCGCGGGGACGCCCATGATCAGCAGTGCGGTCACGCCGACCACGCCGCAGATGGTGACGGCGGAGGCCTTGTCGGCGTCGTCGGTGGCGGCGAGCGCGGCCGTGGCCGCTGCGTAGACCGCGCCGAGCCCCGCGCCGATGACCAGGTTGGCCAGGACCAGGGTCACCGGGCCGGTGGCCGCCGTCGCTCCCAGGAAGCCGGCTCCCGCGAGCGCCAGACCGAAGCGCGTCATCAGCACCCGCCCCGGTCGTGCGGCCCGCTTGGCCAGCAGCAGGGTGACGATGGCGGTCGCCATCAGCTGGGTCGCGGCGACGAGTCCGGCGGCGGAGTCCGACAGCGCGAAGCGTGAGGCGAAGTCGTCGACGAAGACGGGCATCACGTTCGCTCCGCCGTTGCCGAGGGTGACTCCGGCGATGAGGGCGACCGCCACGCCGAAGGTCAGGGCGGAGCCGCTGCGCGCGTTCACCGGCCGCTCCTCTGCGGGGAGTTGGGGACTGCGACCGTTCCCCGGCGGCGCGCCGAGTGTGCGACAAGCATGAGGGCCTCACGAGTTCAGGAGGGGCGGGAGACGTTGCGAAAGAGACAGGGCCACGAACGTGGGGGGGTGTCCGTGGCCCTGTCGGTCAGCGGGGTCGGCGGGGTGTGGGGGGGGGGGGGGGCCCCCCCCCCCCCGGGGGGGGCCCCCCCCCCCCCCCCCCCCCCCCCCCGCGGCGGGGGGGGGGGGGGGCGCCCCCCGCCCCCCCCCCCAAAAACCCCGCCCCCCCCGGG
>NZ_JBIBJD010000005.1:613581-672431 GCF_042958445.1 Streptomyces sp. NPDC007991 | reverse complement strand
CGGGGGGGGGGGGGGGGGGGGGGGCACCCCCGGGGCCCGGGGGGGGGGGGGGCGGGGCCCGGGGGGGGCCGGGGGGGGGGGGGGGGGGGGGGGGGGGGGGGCCCCCCCCACACCGGGTGGTCAGCCGGCCCAGACGTCCTCGACGTAGGTGCCGGACTCGATCAGGGCGTTCAGCCAGGCGCCCGCCTCGTCATCACCGCTGCCCGTGCGGTCGCGGTAGATCTCCATGAACGCCTCCCGCACGGCGGGGGCCATGCGGCGGCCGTCGCCGCAGATGTAGACGCGTCCGCCGGCCTCCAGGACCGCCCACACCTCGTCGCTCTCCTGGGCGATGCGGTCCTGGACGAAGCGGGCCCCGTCCTCGGGGGCGCAGGAGAAGGTGGGCCGCATGCTGACGGCTCCGGCGGCCTCGGCCGCCTCGAACTCCGCGCGGTGCAGGTAGTCGACGTCGGGGTGGTCGCAGCCGAAGTAGCACAGCATGGTGCCGGTCGAGCGGGTGTGGTGACGGTCGAGGACCGCGCCGCGGAAGGGCGCCAGTCCGGTGCCCGCGCTGACCAGGATCACCGGCACCGCCTCGTCCTCGGGCAGACGGAACGCGTCACTGCAGGGCAGCACCCGGGCCTGGACGGTGTCGCCCGGGTGCACGGTCTGGAGGTAGTGCGAGCCGATGCCGCGGAAGGTGCCCTCACCGCGGCGGTGGGGCGCGGCGAGCAGCGAGACCATCAGGTCGACCTCGCCGGGAGAGGCTGCGGCGGAGGAGGAGATCGAGTAGTGGCGCGGGCGCAGCACGGGCAGCAGCTCCAGGAAGACCTCGAAGGGCAGCTCGCAGGCGCGGTAGCGCTCCAGCAGGTCCAGGAGGCTGTGTCCGGAGGCGGTGACCTGCGCGTGGAAGGTGTCCGCGTCGGCCGCGGCGAGTTCGGCCAGGGGGCGCTTCTCGGGCGGGCAGGCGGTGTGCTCGGCGAGCACGGCGACCTGCTCCTGGGTGGCGGGGTCCTGCAGTTCGACGAAGTCGGTGAGCAGGCGGCGCAGGCTCAGCGGCCGGTCGACGGGCAGGGCGCTCCGGCTGCGGCGGCGGGCACGCAGTCGCACGGTGCGGTCCAGGTCGAGGCCGAAGCGGTGGGCCACCCGCTGGACGAGGTTGTGCGGGTTGCTAGGGAGGACGGCGATGTGGTCTCCGGTGCGGTAGGTGACGCCCTCGGGCAGCCGCAGCTTGAGGAAGCGCTTGGAGCGGCCCAGTTCATGCTCCATGTCGACCAGTTCGTAGGCGTCGAGGACCTCCATCGGCTGCACGCCGTGGCGTGCCGCGAGCCCGCCGATGACCGAGTCGGTGGTGTCCTGAAGCTCGTACAGGCCCGTCTCCTGGTCGGTGGCCGGCTCGGTCTGCTGTATGTCTGCGGCGGTCCCGTACTGCTCCAGCAGGGCGGTCCACAACTCGCCGGTCCAGCGGTCGACGGTGCCGGCGAAGTCGCCGGCGGCGTCCGCGGCGCCGCGCTCCAGCAGTGAGGTGGCGCCCGCGGCGGTGAGCCGCTCGTCGATGAGGGTGGGGACGCGCTGGTAGGTGGCGGCCCAGTTGCGGTCGCCGACACCGAGTACGGCGTACTGCAGGCCGTCGAGCGCACCGGGCTCCAGCCCCTCCAGCCAGGCGACGAACTCCGTGGCGTCGTCGGTGGGGCGGCCGTTGTAGGAAGCCGCCACGATCACCACCGGCCCGCCACCCGCGGAAAGCTTGCCCACGGTGTCGTTGAGGGACGCAACAGACGGGGTGAACCCGCGCTCGTCGCCGTCCTCGGCCAGGTCGCTGGCGATGCCCGCGCAGGTGCCCAGGTTGGAGCCGTGCAGCAGGGTCAGCGCGGTTCCGGTGGCCCGCCGGACGGCGGGCCGGTCCTGACCGGCGGGGGCGTTGCCCGCGGCGAGGGCCGCGGCGACGGGCAGGCGCCGTTCCCCGCTGGTGCGCCGGGCCAGGTTCAGGGTGAACTCGTCGGGTTTGATGGTGAGGGACTGCTTGATCTTCAGCTGGTAGTTGGTGTGGTCGATCAGGCGGTAGCGGTGGATGACCAGCGCGAGGACCAGGGTGGCCTCGTGCAGCGCGAACTGGCGTCCGATGCAGGCGCGTTCGCCGTTGCCGAAGGGCTTGAACAGGTGGACGGGCCGCTGCTCCTCCCGCTCGGGCAGGAACCGGTCGGGGTCGAACAGCTCGACGTTCTCGCCCCAGGCGGGGTCGCGGTGCAGCTGCGGGATGAGGATCTGGATCGACTCGCCCTTGCGCACGGCGTATTTCCCGCCGATGACCGTGTCCTCGATCGGCTCCACCGCGAAGGCGGGCGCCGTCGGCCACAGCCGCAGGCCCTCGTTGAGCACCTGGCGGATGTACGTCAGCTTGCCGATGTCGCCGTAGTCGGGCTCGGGGGTGTCCGTGTCGCCCCACAGGGCGTCGACCTCGGCCTGGGCGCGGGCCAGGACCTCGGGGTGCTTGGTCAGGTAGTAGAGGGCGAAGGACAGGGCCCCGCTGGTGGTCTCATGGCCGGCGATGAGGAACGTGATCGCCTGGTAGCGGATGTTGACGTC
Organism: Streptomyces sp. NPDC007991; assembly: GCF_042958445.1. Lineage (NCBI taxonomy): Bacteria > Bacillati > Actinomycetota > Actinomycetes > Kitasatosporales > Streptomycetaceae > Streptomyces > Streptomyces sp. NPDC007991. The sequence continues at coordinate 669,866 of NZ_JBIBJD010000005.1, read as the reverse complement.
GTCCAGGGGCTCGCCCGTCACCGCGTCACGGGTGTGCAGCATCCGCCCGAGCAGGTCGTCGGTGCTGGTGTCGCCGGACGCCCGGCGCTGCCGGATCACATCGTCGACCAGGCCCTCCATCAAGGCCACGTCCTCGCGGAACTGCTCCGCCTCCTTCCACTTGAACAACTCCGCGCCGGGAATGGACTCCCCCTTGTCCTGGGCGAAGCCGAGCGCCCGCGACAGGGCGGTGATGAAGGGGTGCGGCTCGTCGCGGTTGAAGGACTCGAAGTCGTAGCCGAAGCCGCACAGGCCGATCGTGTCGAGGGTCAGCCGGGTCATGTCGTCGGCGACGTTCACAGCCTCCGCGCCGGCGGCCTGGTCCCACTTCCCGATGAGCTCGCGGGCGACCTGGAGCATCGTCGCGTGGTAGCCGCGCATCGCGCCGAGCGAGAACGCCGGCATCAGGACGTCGTGCGCCTTGCGCCAGTTGGGCTCGTCGTTGAAGGCGGTGAAGAGCCCGTCGCCACCGATCCCCCGGAGGATCACCAGGTCGGGGTGGACGTTCTTGCGGAACCGGCTCTCGTCCGCCAGCTCGGTGACCAGGTCGAGGCCCGAGGCGAAGTTGATCTCGTTGCCGAAGACACGGAGCTTGAACAGCGGCCCCAGCTCCTTGGCCTCCTTCATCACATAGAGCAGGCCGTCGGCGCCGCTGGGGATGTCGAACGCGTGGCCGACCAGGGGCAGGGCGGGACGCTGGGGAATCGGTTCGGTTCCGCGCAGGGTCTCGTGAGTCATGAGCTTGCCTTTCGTTCCGCACAGGCTGTCGCTGGGCAGAACCATACACACGACATTGTCGTCCGACAATGTCGCTCGATTGTGGCACCTGACACAGTCGACTGAGGGAACGTTCGGAGGACTGCCCTCCCGCAACCCCGGTATCGGGGAGGCGCGGACACAGGTGGTCGCCTCGCTGGATGCCGACGTCCGGCGGCTCGCCGGTGACGCTCCGGCTCGCCGGGAAGGGGAAGCGTTCACGCAAGCGAGTCGACCAACTCAATCAAAGGACATTGTCGGATGACAATGTCGGCTGTATGTTGGCTTCATGCCGCCGCGTCCTGCGGGCACAAAGGCAGACCCGTGATCACCAAGGCCTGCCTTCCCCAGTGCGTTACCGGGGTCATGGCGACCTCGCGGCCCTGCCCACCGACATCCAAGAAATCGAGGTCACACCATGCCCACCATGCTCGCCGGACGTCTCCACCTGGACACTCAGACGTTTGCAGTGGAGGAGGTGGCCGTCCCCGTTCCCGGCCCTGGAGAGGTGCTGGTCGAAGTCAGGGCCGCCGGAGTCTGTTTGTCCGACGTCCACTTGATCGACGGCAGCCTCAGCTCGTCCTTCCCTGTCGACGAGGTGGTCCGCTCGCGTGCGGTCACCCTCGGGCACGAGGTCGCGGGCGTTGTCCACACCCTCGGCCCGGACCTGATGGGGGATTGGGCCCCCGGCATGCGTGTCGCTCTGCAAGCTGGGCAGGCGTGCGGCCAGTGCGACGACTGCATGCGGCGCTCGTCGTGTCGGATGCCGCTGACCCGCGGAGTCGACTACGACGGCGGCTGGGCCGAGTACGCGATCGCCCGCGAGGACACGCTCGCCCCGATCCCCGACCACTTGCCGTTCGACCAGGCCGCGATCATCCCCGACGCGGTCTCCACCCCCTACGCCGCGATTGTCGAGACGGGTGCGGTCCGCCCGGCGCAGGCCGTCGGCATCTGGGGTGCGGGCGGCCTGGGCGCGCACGGCATCCGGCTCGCCCGCCTGGCCGGGGCGACCCCCGTCATCGCCATCGACCCGCTGCCGAAGGCCCGCGAGCGCGCCCTCGCCTTCGGCGCCGACTTCGCGCTCGACCCTGCCGCGGCGGACTTCGCCGCTGCTGTGGACCTCGCCACTGGTGGCCGTGGCCTGGACGCCGCCTTCGACTTCGCCGGCGTCCCCGTGGTCCGTGAGCAGGCCGCGGCCGTCCTGGGCCCCGGCGGGGTGCTGGTACTGGCTGGACTCACCCCCAAGCCCCTCACCGTCACCGACAGCACAGAGTTCTGCTTCCGCGGCAACCAGATCCGTGGCCACTACGGCTCCGGACCTGAACACGTGACCCAGCTCATCGGCCTGGCTTCCACCGGCCGGCTCGACCTGGCCCCCTCCATCACCGCCCACATCCCGCTGGCCGAAGCCGCCGACGCCGTCAGCCGGCTGGAGAAGAAGATCGGCGACCCGATCCGGTTCGTGCTCACCCCTTGAGCGTCTGCCCTACGTGCTGAGCGGGGGCCCGGACGATCGGAGCACAGGGTCGGTGGTGCCCAGAGCTCCACGTACCCGGTGCTCACCGCCGTCCGATGGCTGCACGGATGAGCCGCAGGAGAGGAATGAGCCTGTGCCCGTTCCCTCCCCAGCGAGTGCCCGGATGGTGTCAGGCGGGTCGGCGACGGCGGACCAAGCCGCGCGCCGACGTCTCCTCAAGGTCCGGATTCGGCGCGCGTCTCAGCCCTTGTTGCCCCGGGGCCGCGGCTGAGCGGCTCGTGGCCCCGGACCGCGCCGGGACCGTTGGGGCGGGACCGGCGCACAGGAGCCCGGCGGTGGCCTGGTCCAGGTCATGTGCCGCCGCCGGGCACTCCTTTGCGACTCGCCGCACAGGCCGGATTCCCCTCCCGGCGCCCCCCGGTCCGGCCGGGGTGTTCGGCTCCGGGACTCTGCCGATACTCCCTCGACTGGGCGGGCCGCCACCGGCTCGCAGCCGGGTCTGCATACGGCGCCGCGGAGAAACCGGGGTGGAGGCCGCTCCGGATCCTGCGGAGCTTGGTGGGAAATCCTTCGAACCACCTTCAGGAGACCCAAAGAAAGGAAGCCTCGGCAAAGCCGTCCGCCGTCGGGTCGAGCGCGAGATCGGCACCGAAGGCGAGGGCCCGCTCCCGAGCCGTGGGCAGGGGTCGACCGCGATGACCGGGGCTGCGCCGACCATACGGGCGAGCCGGATGCCGTGGGCACCGAGGCCGCCCGCACCTCAGATCCCGACCGCCTGTGCCGGGCGTACCGCACCCGTGTCCACGATGGCGGCGTAGGGGGTGGAGACCGCGTCGGGGATGATGGCGGCCTGGCCGAAGGAGAGGCCGTCCGGCAGGGCGATCAGGGTGTCCTCACACGCCACGGCGCACTCGGCCCAGCCGTCGTCACAGTCCACACCGCGCCTCAGCGGCTGCCGACACGAGGCGCCACGCAGACAGCCGCCACACCCGCCGCACGCCTGCCCTGCCTGCAGCACCACCCGAGTACCGGGCTTCCATCCCCCGGCCACCTCCGGTCCCACGGCGTGGATGACGTCGGCGACCTCATGGCCGAGCGTGACGGTGCACGTCTTCGCGACGGCGTCGACGGGGAACGCGGGACTGATGCTGCCGTCGACCAGGTGGACGTCGGACAGGCATACGCCCGCGGCCCGCACCCCGACCAGCACCTCCCCCGGGCCGGGGGTGGGCACGGGGACCTCTTCGACGTGCTGTCGGAGCCGAGGAACGGTCGGCGCCGTCGCACGCGAGGCTCGGCGGCGCGTACCGCCGCCTCCTCGACGGCGGGGGAGCGAGCCCGTGGGGCCCGTCAGCGAGACATCGCCACCGTATCGGGTCACCTGACGACCGAATCATAGTTGGTCGATCGTCCAAGACGCCGGTTAGCATGGAGTGAGCATCTCACTCTTGATGAAACGGTGGACCGAATGTCTCGCATGGCAGCGAAGGATCGACGGGAAGAACTCATCGCCGCGGCGTTCCGTGTCATGGTCCGCGACGGAGTCGTCAAGACCACGACACGCGCTGTCGTCAACGAGGCGAAGATGCCGCTGGGCGTTTTTCACTACTGCTTCAACTCACGTGAGGAGCTCCTGCAGGAGGTCATCACCCGCATCACGGACAGCGGCGTGGCCAAGGCCCGGAAAGTGTTCGAGGGAGAGGGCGACCTCGGCGCACGCATCGCCAGGAGCCTCTACACCTTCTGGGAGGGGGTCGAGCTCAGCCCGGGAGAGCATCAGGTGGGGTACGAACTCACTCACTACGCGTTGCGCCAGGAGGGCTTTGAGGATCTGGCTCGCCGGCAGTACGCGCATTACCTGGAAGTCCACGAGCAGCTCCTGGCTGAAGCCGCCGAGAGCGCGGGCATCACGTGGACGGTGCCCCTTCCCGTTCTGGCCCGCTACCTCAACGCGGTGCTGGACGGCGTCACGCTGTGCTGGCTGGCCGACCGCAACAGCGAGAACACCCGCGAGGTGCTCCGTCTGACCGGCGAGCACCTCACGAGCCTCGCCGCCAAGGACGCGTGAGGTGAGGCGCGGGTGAGCGCACGCTCATAGACACTGGCCGCCCCTCCTCGTCGGATGGCGGCCCCACCAGGAAGTCGGGTGGGTGCGGCGGCCTTGAGGCCCTCCCCCGCCCGAGGGCAGGAGATTCCGGTCCGTACTGCTACGCGGTACCACCTCGGGTTCCTGTTTCACGGACCGCTGCCGACCGGTGAGGATCGGTCTTACACGGCCTCCGCAGGCCTGACATCCCGCCCGTCCGGCGGCAGATCCGACAACTACGTCGTCGGACAAGGCGATCCTGCCATGAATCTGCGGCCCTCCGGGCCGCCAGGGGCAGGATGCCCTACACCTCCACCCGACGTGGCTTCCTGGGGTCAGCGCGTCATGTCAGTCGAACAGGTCGGGCTGGTCTGCGGTGATCTGGTCCCACAGGGGGCGGAACTGGAACCAGCCCGGCAGGGGGCCGGAGATCTGGTCGCGCACCATCCGCGCCGTCTCGAGGTCGATGAGCTTCGGCTCACCCGCGGCCATGGCCAGCAGCTGCGCCTGGCAGGAGCGTTCCATGGTGATGAAGTACCAGGCCGCCTCAGCGACGGAGGCCCCGACCGTCAGCAGCCCGTGGTTCTGCAGAACGACGGCCTTGCCCTCCCCCAGCGCCACACCGATCCGCCGGCCTTCCTCGGTGTCGTTCACCACGCCGCGGTAGTCGGAGTAGATGCCGTGGTCCTCGTAGAAGGCGCAGGCGTCCTGGGTGATCGGCTCGAGCGGGACGCCGAGGCTGGAGAAGGCCTTGCCGTGCAGGGAGTGGGTGTGTGCGGCCGCGACCACGTCCGGCCGGGCCCGGTGCACCTCGGAGTGGATACAGAACGCGGCGTTGTTGACCGGGCGCTTGCCCTGAAGGAGCTTGCCGTCATGGTCGACGAGGATCAGGTCGCGGACGCGGATCTGGCTGAACGACATCCCGAAGGGGTTGACCCAGAAGGCCGAGGGGTTCTCCGGGTCGCGGGCCGTGATGTGTCCGGCCACGCCCTCGGAGAAACCGAAGCGGGCGAACAGGCGGAAGGCGGCCGCGAGTTCCTGCTTGCGGACCTGACGCTCCTCCTCGACGCTCAGGTTCTGCGGGGGCAGCGGCAGGGTGACGCCCTCGGGCATGGCGCCGACGGACATGTGCGGGGCGGCGGCTGTCGTGGTCATCGGGATCTGGCCTTTCGTGATCGGGTGGGCGATGGCGCGGTTACTTGCCCCGGCGGCGCAGGCGGTTGCCGTACATGAGGTCCACCAGGCGCAGGATGGACCGGTAGGCCGAGGGGTCGAACGGGAGCATGTGAAGGTCGCGGCGGGTCGGGAAGCGGTTCACGCTGACGGCCTGGAGCCTGGTGTACTTGCGGATTCCTTCGGCGCCGTGCCGTACGCCGAGGCCCGATTCCTTCCAGCCGCCCATGGGCAGGCCGAAGGCCATGTAGTTGGTCTGGGCGTCGTTGATGGTGACGCAGCCTGCCTCGAGACGCTCCGCGAGGTGCCGGGCGCGCTTCATGTTCGAGCTGATGACGGAGGCCTGCAGGCCGTAGGTGCTGTCGTTGACGAGCCGGACGGCCTCCTCGGCGTTTGCGACCTTCATCACGGGCAGGGTGGGTCCGAAGGTCTCCTCACGCATGCATGTCATGGTGTGGTCGACATCGACGAGCAGCGTGGGTCCGAAGAACCGGCCCGGGCCGGGGGCGGCGTGGCCGCCCACGAGGACGCGCGCTCCTCGGCTCACGGCATCCTTGACGTGGTCCTCGACGATCGACATCTGGGGCGGGAAGGTCATGGCGCCCACATCGGTGCTGCCCAGCCCTGCCGGCCTGCCGGAGGTGACCTCCTCGAACCGCCGGCGCAGCCTGGCGACGAACGCGTCGTACACCGGCTCCTCGACGTAGACGCGCTCCACCGAGGTGCACATCTGCCCCCCGTTGCACAGAGCACCGTGCAGGGTGACGTTCACCGCCCGCTCCAGCGAGGCATCGGCCAGCACGATCAGAGCGTCCTTGCCGCCGAGTTCGAGTGAGCACGGGACGAGCCGCTCGCCCGCCCGCGCGGCGACGGCCCGGCCGGTCTTCGTGGATCCGGTGAACATCACGAAGTCGGCGGCGTCGACCAGGGCCTGGCCGGTGGCGCCGGCGCCGGTCACGACCTGGAAGACGTCCCTCGGCCAGCCGCACTCACGGGTCATCTTCTCCATGAGCAGCGCGGTCAGCGGCGTGTACTGCGAAGGTTTGAGGACGACCGCGTTGCCGGCGGCCAGGGCCGGAATGGCGTCACCGAAGGAGTTGATCAACGGGTTGTTCCAGGGGCCGATGACTCCGACCACACCGAGGGGGACCCGCCGGGTGTACATGCTGCGGCCGAGTACGAACGGCGAGAGCGAGCGGATCTTCGTGTCGGCGAGGTAGTGCCGTGCGCGCTTGGCCCAGTGGGCGAAGGCGCTGACGCAGTAGACGATCTCGACGATCGCGTCCTCTTCGGTCTTGCCGTTCTCCGCGACGATGGAGTCGGTGATCTCCTGCCGGTGAGTCAGCAGCCACCGACGGCCGCGCGTAAAGAATTCCGCACGGCTTCGGGCGCTCAGTTCAGCCCAGCCCGGCTGTGCCCGCCGGGCTCGTGCGACCGCTTGCGCCACCTCCTGCGCCGACGCGTCTGCGACGTGGCCGACCACTGCTGCGGTGGCCGGGTTGTCCACTGCGATGTGTGCGTCCGCCCGGGCGCCGTCGGGCGTGAGCGATCGAGTCTGAGCCACGGAAAAACTCCTGCCGGAACGTTGACTTCGGTTTGCCCAGAATGAGACGGTCACCCGTGCAAGTCAAGCGTCTTGTACGGATGACCAACTCGGTTTGCGGCAGCGACACCACGCCCAGGGCCCGTCACCAAGGAGCGGCTGGAATGAAACGGACGGCATCGGTCGCGTTGAGCGGTTTCGGCGTTCCCGAGTCACTGCGCTGGCATCAGGGAGCTCTGTGGTTCTCCGACCTCGCACACGGCACGGTGCACCGCTGGGACGGTACGGGAGAGGCCGAGACGGTCCTCAAGGTTCCCGGCCGGGCCGGCGGGCTCGGCTGGCTTCCGGACGGGCGCATGCTCGTCGCCTCCATGGACGGAGGCGTGGTGTACCGGCTGGAAGCAGACGGCGAGCTTGCCGAGCACGCGGATCTGCGGCACCTTGTCGGCGGCCCGGTCAACGACATGCTCGTCGACCCGCACGGACGTGCGTACGTGGGCAATTTCGGCTTTGACTACCATGCGTTCGCCCGCGAGCACGCCAACGCCATGCTCTACGCGCCGCCCGGCCCGACGAAGGCACCGATCGCGTGCCTGGCCGCGGACGGGACCCTGCTCGGGGTGACGGAGCCGGTGCTCTTCCCCAATGGATGCGTCCTGACGGCCGACGCCGCCACCATGGTGGTGGCCGAAACCCTGGCCATGCGGCTGACCGCCTTCCCCGTGCTGCCCGACGGCACGCTCGGACAGCCGCGCCCCTGGGCCCCGCTGATCTCGCCGTTCCTGTGGCGCGCGGTGAACCATCCGGGGTTTCTCGGCCGGATCACCCGCAGGATCTCGGCGCTGCTGGACCACCCGGCCATCGCCAAGCGCTCCGCCTCACCGATCGCGCCCGACGGCATCGCCTGGCACGGCGACGGCGAGACGATGTGGATCGCGAACGCGCTGCGCGGCGAATGCGTGCGTGTGGCCGAGGGCGGCCGCGTCCTCGACCGCGTGGCGACGAGCCAGAACACCCTGAGCTGCCTGGTCGCAGGTCACGACGGGCGCACCCTGTTCGCCGCGACGGTGCCGACCGACGATCCCGTCCGTGCCGCGAAGCTGAACGGTGGTCGCATCGAGATGCTCCGGCTGTGAATCCCCGAGGGGCGAACGAGGACCATCTCGTATCGGACAGTTGACTTGGACACTCGACCAGGAGACTCTGTTGGCCATGAGAGAAGCGTCTGAAAACAGCCGGGTCCTTCTCGTCACCGGCGCGGCCTCCGGCATCGGGGCCGCGATCGCGCAGTCGGCGGTCGCACGCGGTCACCGCGTGATGCTGTCCGATGTCAACGAGCAGGCCGTACAGGCCAGGGCGCTCAGTCTGGGCGGCCGGGCCGCCGGCTGTGTCCTGGACATCCGGGATCCGGCGGCGTGGGTCAGGGCGTTCGAAGCGACGCAGGCCGCGTTCGGAGCCGTCGACGTGCTGGTCAACAACGCCGGCATCACCCACACCGGCCACGCACGTGACCTCGGCCCCGGGCAGCACCGCGACATCCTGGAGGTCAACCTGCTCGGCGCCGTCACCGGCACCTGCACGGCGATCGAGCGGATGACCGCGCAGGGCCGCGGCCACATCATCACCGTCTGCAGCATGACGTCGTTCCTCCCGCTCCCCGGATACGCGACGTACTGCGGCTCGAAACACGGGCTGCGGGCCTTTCACCACAGCGTGGCCCTGGAGGAACGCGACGGGCCACTGGACTTCACGATCATTCATCCTCCGTCCACGCGCACGGACATGCTGGAGCAGGAACTGGCCGACCCCGCCTGCGCCATCTCCTTCGCCGAGAAGTCCTACGCGCCCGAGGAGATCGCCAAGACCGTCGTCGACGCGATCGTCTCCAAGCCGGTCGAGGTGGTGTTCCCTCCCCTGGGCGGCCGCATCCAGCGGATCGCCGGCGTCTTCCCCCGCCTGATGCGGTGGGTGATCCCGCTCGCCGAGGCCAAGGGACGAAAGCAGCGGGAGCGGATCATCGCCCCCACGGGCCGCCACCGCTCCGCTACGGCGCGGCCTTCGGACCGCTCCACCGTCTGACGCGGTTCCGGCCGCCGCTTGCCGGGCCGGTCCACCGAACTACCGAGAAAGGGTGCGGATGTGAGCGCACATGTGGCGTCCTGGCCGGACATGAAATCGGCCGCCTCCGCCATGGCCGGCTTCAGCGAGGCCCGGATGGCCCAACTGGAGCAGGCCACCCAGCACGTGGATCCGCCGTTCGCCGTGGTGGACCTCGATGCCTTCGACGCCAACGCCGGCGATCTGGTGCACCGCACGGGCGGTCGCGCCACGATCCGCCTGGCCAGCAAGTCGGTCCGCAGCCGCGACCTGATCCAGCGCGTTCTGAAGCGCCAGGGCTACCGGGGCATTCTCGCCTTCACCCTGCCCGAAGCCCTGTGGCTGGCCGAGGACCACGAGGACGTGGTCATCGGCTACCCGACCGCGGACCGCACCGCGTTGCAGCAGCTGGCCAAGGACGAGCGGGCGGCCTCACGTATCACCCTCATGATCGACTCCGTCGCCCAGCTGGACTTCATCGACGAGGCCGTCGGCGTGGCCCGCCCCCGTCTGCGGCTGTGCATCGATCTGGACGCCTCCCTGGAACTGGCCGGCGGACGCATCCACCTGGGCCCGTACCGCTCCCCCGTGCACACCCCGCAGCAGGCGTCCGCGCTCGCCCGGGCGATCCAGAGCCGTCAGGGATTCCACCTGGCCGGGATCATGTCCTACGAAGGACAGATCGCCGGCATGGGGGACAACCAGCCCGGATCCCCTCTCAAGCGCGCCGCGCTGCGCGCCATGCAGCGTCTGTCGGCACGTGAACTGGCCGACCGGCGCGCCGCCGCGATCGCCGCGGTCGAGACCGTCACCCCGCTGGAGTTCGTCAACGGCGGCGGCACCGGCTCCGTGGAGCAGACCTCGGCCGAACACGTCATCACCGAGATCGGCGCCGGTTCGGGCCTGTACGGACCGGGGTTGTTCGACTTCTACCGGCGCTTTTGTCCCCGGCCCGCCGCCTACTTCGTCATGCCGGTCGTACGCCGTCCCACGGACAGGATCGCCACCGTACTCGGGGGCGGCTGGGTCGCCTCCGGCCCGCCCGGCCGCGACCGTCTGCCCACCCTCAGCTGGCCCCGGGGCCTGCGGATGAACCCGCTGGAAGGAGCGGGGGAGGTGCAGACACCGGTGCTCGGCCCGGCAGCACACGGACTGCGCCTCGGCGACCACGTGTGGTTCCGGCACGCCAAAGCCGGCGAACTGTGCGAGCGGGTGAACACCCTCCACCTGGTCTCCGGCAGCGACATCGTCGGCCAGGCCCCCACCTACCGGGGTGAAGGACACGCCTTCCTCTGACCCGTCTCCCCCATCCGCGGCCCACCTTCCCCCGGAGGCCCGATGCTCCCCGACGTCAACTCCCCCGCTCCTGCCCTGGCAAGCCCCCTCGGCCCGGCCACCGCCCAGGGACCGGCCGAACCCGTCTCGCGCCGCTGGGCCAGTCTGTACGGCCTGGTGTGGTTCGGCTTCTGGATGGCAAACCTCGTCCCCCTCCAACTGCTGCTCCCCCAGCAGCTGGAAGCGATCGATCCGGCCTCGAAGGTCTACGACTTCGCCGTCGTCAACGGTGTCTCCGGGCTGGTCGCACTCCTCGCCCTGCCCCTGTGCGGCGCCCTGTGCGACCGTTCCCGCAGCCGCTTCGGCCGGCGCAGACTCTGGCTCACGGCAGGCGCTGTCGCCTTCGCCGCCGGGCTGATCGTCACCGGCGCTCAGACCACCGTGGCCGGCGTGGTCGTGGCGTGGGCGGCCAGCATGATCGGTCTCAGCGCAGCCACCGCCGGGCTCACCGCCATCATCGCCGACCGTGTTCCCGAGGACCAGCGCGGCATGATCTCCAGCGCCATCTACGGTCCCCAGGCCCTCGGCGTGGTCGTCGGCATCGCCCTCGTGTCGGCTTTCGGACTCTCCCCCATGTCCGGCTTCGCCGTCATCGCGGTCCTGCTGATCGTCTCTCTGGTGCCGTTCCTGGCCGCCCATCGCGACATCGCCTTCACCGTCGAGGCGCCGCTCAGCCTCGCGGAACTGCTCGCGTCGATGGGCAGCTCGCTCAGGAACCGGGAATTCGCCTGGGCCTTCAGCGGACGGCTCCTGGTCAATCTGGCGAACTCGCTGGGCACGTGTTACACGCTCTACTTCCTCAGCGACGGCCTCAACGTCCCCGATCCGGCCGGCAGCCTGCTGGTCTGCACCGTTGTCTATCTCCTGGCCGGCCTTCTGGCCACCGCCGCCGCCGGTGTGCTGTCCGACCGCCTCGGCCGACGACGCATCTTCGTCGCCCTGGCGGCGCTGCTCCAGGCTGCTTCCGGCTTCCTGCTGGCGAGCGCCCCCAACCTCACCGTCATGATGGTGGCATCCGCTCTCATGGGCGGCGGCTTCGGTGCGTACATGGCCGTCGACCAGGCCCTGATCACACAAGTGCTCCCCGACGCCGAGAGCCGGGCCAAGGACCTCGGCATCATGAACATCGGCTCGGTCCTTCCCCCGGCGATCGCCCCGTTGATCGCCGGAGCGATCATCAGTTCGCAGCACGGCTACCCGCTCCTCTTCGCGCTCGTAGGCGCGGCCGCCGCCGTCGGAGCGGTCCTCGTCTACCGCATCCGTTCCGTCCGCTAGATGCGCAAATGGCACCACCGCCCAGCTCACCGAGGGGAGAAGAGGAACATGGCAACGACCCGCTACGGCGCGCACGCGGGCAAGGACCGCGCGAAGGGGAGTGTGTGGCGGAACTGGGCCGGGAACGTCACCGCCCGCCCGGTGAGGGACGTCGCACCCGCCTCGGTCGATGAGCTCTGCGCCGTCGTGCGCGAGGCCGCCGAGGACGGCCTGCCGGTGAAGCCCGTCGGCAGCGGCCACTCGTTCACCGCCGCTGCCGCGACCGAGGGCGTGCTGATACGGCCCGACCGCCTGAGGGGCATTCGCGCCATCGACCGGGAGGCCAAAACCGTGACCGTGGAAGCGGGCACACCGCTCAGGGACCTGAACGCCGCCCTGGCCCGGGAAGGCCTGTCACTCACCAACATGGGCGACATCATGGAGCAGACCGTCGCCGGCGCGACCAGTACGGGCACCCATGGCACGGGCCGCAGCTCGGCCGCGATCGCGGCCCAGATACGCGGCCTTGAACTGGTGACCGCGGACGGCTCGTTGCTCACGTGCTCCGAGAAGGAGAACCCGGACGTGTTCGCCGCTGCACGCATCGGGCTGGGCGCGCTCGGGGTCGTCAGTGCCCTCACGTTCGCCGTGGAACCGCTGTTCCTTCTCACCGCGCACGACGAACCGATGACGTTCGACAGGGTCACCGCGACCTTCGACGAACTCCACGCGGCCAACGAGCACTTCGAGTTCTACTGGTTCCCGCACACCGGAAACTGCAACACCCTGCGCAACAACCGCAGCACAGGTCCGCTCGCCCCGATGGGCCGGTTCAGAGGCTGGTTCGAGGACGAGTTTCTCTCCAACGGTGTTTTCCAGGCAGCCAACTCGCTGGGGCGGGCCGTGCCCGCCGCCGTCCCGGCCATAGCGAGGGTGTCGAGCCGGGCTCTTTCCGCCCGCACCTACACGGACATCCCGTACAAGGTCTTCACCTCCCCCCGCCGGGTGAAGATGATCGAGATGGAGTACGCCCTCCCGCGCGAGGCACTGATCGACGCCCTGCGCGAGGTGAAGGCCATGGTCGACCGTTCGGATCTGCGGATCAGCTTTCCCGTCGAAGTGCGTACGGCACCCGCGGACGACATCACCCTCTCCACAGCGTCGGGCCGTGAGAGCGGATACATCGCCGTCCACACCTACCGGGGCATGCCCTTTGGTGAGTACTTCGCCGCGGCGGAGCGCATCTTCACCGCGCACGGCGGACGCCCGCACTGGGGCAAGCTGCACACACGTGACGCCGACTACTTCGCGGCGGCGTATCCACGCTTCGGTGAATTCACCGCACTGCGCGACCGCCTCGATCCGGATCGGCGCTTCACCAACGCATACCTGCGACGAGTCCTGGGCGACTGACCCGGCCCTGTCCACAGCTCATCACAGAAAGGCGGGAGTCAAACCCATGTCCTCCACACAGCTGACTTCGGTGGCAGATCTTCCCGCCATCGAGGACTTCATCACGTTCGACAATTTCTCACGCGACTTCGTGGAAGCGGCACAGGAGTTGCGGGGCCGAGAAGGAACCGACTTTCTCCGCGGCCCGATGAACAGCCTCGTCGTGCTCCGCAACAAAGACGCCAGAACGCTTGCCGCGAATCCGGCGCTGGGCAACGTGCCCGCGGACATCGTCCTGTGGATGGCCACCGAAGCGGACCTCGGCTCCGGGCCCGTGACCAAACCGGATCCCGAACAGACCGAAGGGTACGGCAGGTTCCTGCGGAACCAGGTGTTCACCACCAACCCTCCGCTGCATCAGCCGTACCGCAATCTCCTGGTCCGGCCACTGATGCCCCGCAACATCCTCCGTTTCGCCCCCTCCGCCGCACGCCTCGCACAGGAACTTGTCGAGGAGTGCGCCGGGCGCGACCGGACCGACTTCTCCCGGGAGTTCGCCGGGCGGTTCGTCACCCGCTTCTGGGCCGAGCAACTCGGGCTGAGCAGCAACCAGGCGGCGCACGTCCAGCACCTCATGGAGGAGATGAGCCTGACGTTCCTGCTCACCCGCACGCCCGAGCAGTCGCAGCGCCTGTTCTCCGCTGCGGCGACGTACATGGACGTGGTCGGAGAAGCCGTTCAAAAGGCCTGGTCGGACGGAGGCAACGCGCTTCTCGACGACATGGCGGCCGAACTCGCCACGATCGACATGGAGGGCAAGCCGCAGGACATCGGCTCGTTGGTGGCCTCGAACTTCTTCGACGGCTTCCACACGATCGGTGTGGCGATCGAGAACGTGGTCTTCCGCATGCTGAGCGACGAAACGGCCCTGGAACAGGTCCGTGCCGACCCGGCGCTGGTCACCAGTGCCTTCTACGAGGGCACACGTCTGGAGTCCCCGCTGATGCTCAGCCAGCGACTGACGCTGCAGGACGTCGAGTACAACGGCGTCTTCGTCCCCGCCGGCACACCGGTCGTCATGATGTGGGCCGCGGCCAATCGCGATCCCGAGGTCTTCGACGACCCCGACAGCTACCGGCTGACCCGGCCAATCCAGCACGGCGCGACCTTCGGCGGCGGTGCCCATCTGTGCCCAGGCAGGAACGTGGCCCGGATGCTCACCGAGATCGCCGTGACCGCGCTGACCGCGCCCGGTGTCGATATCGCACTGGTCGGAGACGATCACGCATGGGCGGCCCACTCCCTGATGCGGCAGCTGACGGCGTTGCCGGTCACCATCCGACGGGTACACCGGTGAAGACCGTCGTCATCGTCGGTGCGGGACAGGCCGGCTCGGAACTGGCCGTGGCACTGCGGCAGAACGGTTTCAGCGACCGGATCCTGCTCGTCGGGGCCGAACCCCACCTGCCCTACCAGCGCCCGCCCCTGTCCAAAGCGTTCCTGCGCGGCAAAGTCGAGCAGGTGGCCCTGCGGACTCGCGCCCTGGACGCCTACACCAACGCCGGCATCGAGATCGAACTGGACACTGCCGCGGTCGGGATCGACCGCCGGACACGATCCGTCGCCCTGGCCGACGGCCGCACGCTGCGCTACGACAAGCTGGCCCTCACCACCGGTGGCAGTCCGCGTCCTCTCCCATTCGGCCCCGGCCACATCGCAGGCAGGACTCTGCACACCCTCGACGACGCGATCGCGCTGCGGCAGGAACTCCGCTCCGGCGGCACCCTGCTGATCGTCGGCGGCGGATTCATCGGCCTGGAGACGGCGGCCGCCGCGACCGCCATGGGGATCGCGGTGACACTCGTAGAGGCCCAGCCGCGAGTCCTGGCCCGGACGTGCCCACCGGCCGTCTCCGCCTTCGTCGAACGCGAGCACCGCCATCACGGTGTCGATCTGCGCACAGGCGTGTGTGTCCGCAGCGTCGCCCGGCGCGACGCAGCCCTCCTTGCGGAGCTCAGCGATGACACCGTGGTCAGAGCCAACCTGATCCTGACCGGCGTGGGGATCGCTGCGAACGACACCCTGGCCGCCACCGCGCAACTGGCCGTCGACGACGGTGTCCTGGTCGACGCCGTGGCCCGGACCGAGGACCCCGACATCGTCGCCGCGGGCGACTGCACACGACAGTGGCACGGTTTCCTCGGCCGCAGCGTACGCCTCGAATCCGTTCAGAACGCTACCGACCAGGCCAGAACCGCGGCCCGCACCTTGTGCGGAAAGCCGACCGAGCGCTTCACGGCGCCCTGGTTCTGGTCCGATCAGTACGACCACAAGATCCAGACGGCCGGCCTGCCGCAGACCGGCGACACAGAAGTCGTCCGCGGCGACCCGTCATCGAACTCCTTCAGCGTGGTGTATCTGCGCAACGGCATCATCACCGGCCTGCACGCGGTCAACCGGCCGCGCGATTTCACGGCCGCCCGGCAACTCGTCACGGCGCGGGCCGCCATGACCGGGGACGAAGCCGCCTTGGAAGACCTCCCGCTGTCCGAACTGATGAAGCGACACCAACCCACCGCAGAAAGGCGTGCCTGACGTGCCAGTGATCAGATTCATCGAGGCCGACGGAACACCGCACCCCGTGGAGGCCGCCGTCGGCCAGAGCCTCAAGCAAGCGGCACTCGACCATCTCGTGCCCGGCATCATCGGCGACTGCGGCGGCTGCGCTTCCTGCGGAACCTGTCACGCCTACATCGACGACAAGCACCTACCGCTCCTTGCTCCGGCTGACGAAAACGAGGAGATGATCCTCGAGGGCGTACCGGCGTCACGCACCTCCAACAGCCGCCTCACCTGCCAAATCCCTGTGACAGCCGACATGGCCGGGATGGAAGTGCACATTCCTGACACCCAGTTCTAAGTGGGCGGGCCATGTCTCTGGTGCCAGGGTGGCTCGGCCGGCTCGATGCCGGGCTCACCGAGCTGAGTAAGCGGCTCGGCGAGCGGCACGCCGACGTCGACCAGGAGAGTCGAGAGTCACAGGGCGAGCAAAAAAAGACGATACGGCCCCCGAAGAGTCCGGCGCGTACAAGCCCTCATCCCCCGCAGGCACGGACGAACCCGCCCCCATTCCTGTCCCCAACCAGGGGACAGGAGCGGGTTCAGCGGTTCGCCCCTGCAAGAATCCGCGAACGCGCGCGCTTCTTCATGCGGCCCGGCGCAGGGGTGTCTTGCGAGCCGTGGGCAGCCGCAGAAGGTCTTGCAGGGGCGTGCCGTGTTCGGCCCACCGGCGCAGCCGGTCCCGGTCGACCCAGTGCACCTGGTGGCGCTCGCCCCATGCTTGGGCGTCCCGGGTGAAGGAGCCGTTGGTGACCACGACTGCGGTGTCGGCTCCGTGCGCGGGACCTGCGGTGCCTTTGACCTGGTACATCACTGACGAGCCGACTTTGCCGGCGACGGTGGTGTGCTTGGCCTGCAGGACGATTCTGCCGCGTTGGCGGTCCTCACCGATGACGTCTGCGGCCTGGTCTCCTTGTCGGCCGACCTGTCGTGCGTTCCATCCGTCCCTAAGGAGCAGGTCACGCAGGGCGAACTCGAAGGCCCGGTCGTCCATGGCGTCGAGCTGTGCGAGCGTGATCCGCAGCCGGGCCAGCGTCTGGGCCCGCACTTTCTGGGCCCGTGCCTCGCGCATGAATTTCCAGGCTGCGTACCCCAGGGCGAGAGCCGCAAGGAGGGCGAGCAACGGCCAGATGCGGACGGCTGCCTGCCATGTGGCTGTGGCGATCTTGGCCAGCAGCCAGAGTGCGGCGCAGGCGACGGCCGCGGCGGCGGCCTGTTCCCTGCCGCCGCGGGGTGGGCGCAGCCGGGGCGAGCGGCGGGGCATCAGTGGCCCACGCTCGCTGACACTGATGGTGTAGGGGTTTGCGGTGTTGTCGGGGAGGCTTCTCCGAAGCCGATGAGCTGGCTCCACAGCCACACCACCGCGATCAGCCCTGCGATCGACCAGCCGCTCAGCTTCTTCGCGCTGGGGCGGGGTTTGCGCCGGTAATGACTGCGCACCTTGTAGTAACCCTCGGGCGGCTTCGCCACTGCTTCCTCCTCCGTGTCGTCAGGCCGCCAACTGCGGTCTGATCTCTGGGAATTGGTGTAGCAGCGGGCACTGACAAATCCGCCGGTTTGATCAGTGGAGGCCTTGGCAGTGCCTCGAAAACGCGCCGTGATGCGGTCATGGGTCCGGCGGTGTTCGAACATGCGGGACAGCGGTCCTCGGGTCTGCGGAAATTCCTGTCATGCGGACTGGACTGGCGTGTTCTGGTGCGGCTGGGGTGGCCGATGCAGGTGCTCATGGATCGCAGTGCTCTGTTTCCGTCACTTCGATCACATGCAGAAATGGCATGAAGCAGTACGTGTTCGATGCGCTCCGTCTGAGAGGCAGGTCAGGTGCCGATGGGCGGCTTTCGACGCGGGGGCGCTGTGGGGCTGCCTTTCTCGGCGGGGCCGAGAGGGGTACGGGCAGCCCCGGCGGTTGTGGCTACGCCTCGGGCCGACGGCGGGTTGAAGACCGGTGCGTGTGCGCGGCCTGGGGCTTGCGTTTCGTCGGCGAGGGCGGGTCCGGGGGTCCGTCATGGGGTCATTCGGCCGCTTCGGGCAGGTGTGTGAGGGTGGAGCCGTCGATGTTCTTGGAGATGTGCAGGCGCTGGGTGATGCGGCGACGCAGTTCGGGAACGTGCGCGCGGGCATCCCCTGTCCGTGATGATGCCTGTGCCAGAAAGCCCGGCCTTTCTCGCTGAACGAGGACGTCGCGCGCTCCAGAGCGAATCGTGCCGCCAGGCCGAAAGACCGCCCCGCCCCAGCCGGTCGGGGCCCAGGGAGTGCGAGAGGGCCCGGATCTCGTGGATCCGGGCCCTCTTCGGCAGTAGCGGGGACAGGATTTGAACCTGCGACCTCTGGGTTATGAGCCCAGCGAGCTACCGAGCTGCTCCACCCCGCGTCGGTATCCCCCACCGTACGCCATCCCAGCAGGCGCCGAAGACCGCCTTCCGGCGCAGGGCCCTATGCGGCGAAGCCGACGTTGGTGACGTACTCGTACTGGCCCCACTGCGAGCCGAGGTCGACGATCGTGTCCTGCCACGCGGCCTCGAGGCTCTGGTGGTCACCGGCCGCCCAGGAGCCGACGATGCGGTCCCAGCGGCGCACGTTCATCGTCCGGTACTCCACCACGCGCTGCAGCTGCTGCGGCACCTGGGACTGGTTGAGCGGGTGGATCTCCACCCGGGTGCCGCGTCCGTCGCGGTTGAGGCGTCTGAGGAGATGGCGGGCGACGTTGTGACGGCGCACCGTCCGATATGCCTGGTCGATGCGTTCCAGGCTGGTCTTGGAGGGGCGGCGTTTGCCCTCCAGCCAGGCCTTCAGCGTCCGGTGGGTCACGGTGAGTCCGGCGTCCTGCGCGGCCTTCAGGGTCTGGGGCGACTTCGTCAGGTAGTGCAGGCGCGCCATCCAGCCGCGCTTGGCGGTCACGGGAGTGGCGATGCCGCCCGCGAGTTCGTCGAGTTTGCGGGCGACGGCGTCGCTGCCCTTGATGCCCCGGGCGCCGAACCGTCCGAAGTCGATGTTCTTCTGCGGCACTACTCCCCCTCGCCTGCGTGCTCAGCGACGTTGGTTCCGGCGGTGTACGTGTCCTTGACCTTGACCTCGGTGACAGCTCGGCCTTCGGCGAAGACACGGCGCCAGTCACCGATGACGTGGAGTTCGTCGGTGCCCATCACCCGGACGACGGCCAGGCCCTCGTCATGGGCCTTGAGCGCCTTGAGCCACAGGTTGGCGAAGGCCTGGCTGCGGATGAGGTGCATCCAGTCCGGCCGGTAGAGCTCCCGGTTGTAGTTCGACTCCCCCATCGTGGAGACGAACTTCGAGTACATCGCCTTCACGTACTCCAGCGTCACCGTGTCGCCCTGCTCGATCGCCGTGTCGCGGGCGTCCTTCAGGGCGATGCGGAACTTCTCCAGCAGGTTCTCCGTCGCCCCGGAGGTGTACGACTCGTGGATCTGAGGTGGCTCGCACAGCTGGTGCCTGGGACCGGACAGGCGCAGCAGGAGGCGGAGCGTCGGCTCGGTGACCCACAGGGGGCCGGGCTCGTCCCGCTGGCCGATCGGGTTGGGCAGCACCGCCTCGTGCTCCCACTCGGGCGGGGTGATCAGATGGACTCCGGAGCGGCGGCGGTCGTGGGCGAGGCCGGTGGAGTGCTCGAGCTGGCCCAGGGGTAGGTGCGTCTTGAGGGCGGAGAGGTAGGCGCCGTTGATGTCGAGCGCGGTCACCTGGTGCCGGCCGGGCGGGAGTTCGTGACGGGTCCACTTGGGGCGGGCTTCCCAGATCTGGTCCGCGCCGCGCGCGGTCTGCTTCTTGAGGATGTCGGGGATCCAGGGGTGCGCGATCACGTCGTAGCGGGCGCCCTTACGGGTCTCGTCCAGCAGTCGCATCGCGTCCGGGATAGCCCGTTTCACCAGCGCCGCCGTGGCTGCGTCGACGTCGCCCCGGTGCTCGGCAAGCGCACCCTGCACGGCCTTGCGGATCAGGTCGACCGGGCCGGACGGCTCCTGGAACGCATGGCGGGCCGGGCCCCTGGAACGCTCCGTCGCACGCGCCGGACGTGGCGTGCGCAGCGCCGCTTTCGAGGTGTGCGCGGTGGGCTGTCCGGCTGGCGGGGCAGCTGGGGCCCCGGTGGCGGTGGGCCGGCAGTCGGCCGGGGTCAGGTGCTGAGCGAACCCCGCCACGCGTTGTCCGGCCGGACGGCCGCACAGCACGCAGGGCTCGGGGGCGACGAGCAGCTGCACGTCGTCGCCGTCCTCGTCCTGGCCGAGGTCGGGCGAAGACAAGGGGGTGACGGTCGCGGCCGTGCCTGACGTGACGGGCTGCTCCGCAGCCGGCGCCGCCTCGGTCTCGGTCTCGGATCCGGTGGCGAGCTTGGCGTTCAGCCCGTCCAGCAGGTAGGCGTATTTGGTGCGGATCTCGCCGACCGGGTCCCGGCCGCTTTCCCATCCGCTGAGGGTTGAGGGGCTCACGCCGAGCGCGCGTGCCACCTGTGCCTTGGACAGCCGAGCCCGCTCCCGCAGCTCGCGGCGCACCTGGCAGGGCGGGAGTTCGGCCTGGGGGCCGACGGCGTCAAGCAGCGAGTCGATCGCGTCGAAGCCGCTCACCGGCCCGTCCCCCTCGCTTCGGTCCGCACGGTACGACGCCTGTCGGCGGGCAGAGCCTCGCACGCTCTGGTCGGACCCGCCAGGAGATCCAGCGCGCCGATGCCGTAGTGCTCGGCCAGGACGTCGACGTCGCGCAGACTCCAGGAGATGGCGCCCGACTGCCGGCGCGACACCTGTGTCTGCGTCAGTCCCAGCACCCCCGCGACCGAGCGCTGCGATTCACCCGTTACCTGCATCAACGCGGCCACCGCCAGCCGCAGCGACTCCTCCAAGCGCAATCCCATGCCACCATCTTACCTGAACCCATGCAACTTCCGCATTAAGGTCAGCTTTTCACTATCATTGATGCGGAAACGCTTTCAGCGTTCGGAGGGAGCTGAAGGTTCTCGGGTACGCGGCGTGTCAGCGATCCATGCCGCCCCGATCACGGGTAGCCGTCGGGCCGCGCGCCGGGCTTCCCGATTCGCCCGGCGCGCCTGTTCCACCGCACGATCGGCCAGGCACCGCGGGCACACGAGGTCCACGACAGCTGCGGCGCAGGGCCCGGCGCAGCCGGAGCCCCGGCGGTGGCGGCCACCCACGGCAGTGGCGGCGCACCGTACGCACTCCAGTGCCCAAGAGCGCGGCGACCAGGGAGGCGTTGCCGGCGTAGCGGGCCAGGAGGAACGCCGTCTGCGCCTGGTGGCCGACCGGGAACCGGGCCGCGAACTCGGTGCGCTCGTCGGGCTGGAGGAGGGCGTCGCGGCGTTCGCAGTGCGGCGTCTTCGTGCTGTTCCGGGCGATGCCCGGCGAGCTGATGTCCATAGCTCAAGAAGCCTGCCGGGGGGCGTCTGCGGACAGCGGGCTGCCATTGAGATTGTTCTTGTCTGCCAAGATCCTCCGGGCTTGCCGATGGCTTCGAGCGGCTGGGGGCGGTTTGACGTCTTGCCGAAGTCCCAGCGGGTGCCCGGTGTTTGTTCCTGGCTCCGGGTGGCCGTCCCGGGCCGGCACCTCGGGGTTTGGGAGGACGGGCCGGGCAGGCGAGGCCCTCAAACGGTCCAGCTCACGGCCTGCTTCGCGAAGCGGAAGGTGTGCTCCGGATCGAAGCGGCTGCGTATCGCGCTGATCAGCCGCCGCAGCCCGCCGTCCCGCGGCGATGGTCTCCCGGACGGAGAGCCGGCTGACCCGCGGCAGAGACCGCCTTATAGGGCCGCCTTATAAGCTACATCGGGATTGAGTCTTGGACGCGCTGCCCGGCCCGCTGCTGCAATCGGCCTATGCCGAACCAGAACCACCGCCTCGCCCTCGCCCCCAGTGACGGCATCCGGGCCGAGGTCCTGCCGCCCGATGGGCGATGGCCGAAGGCGTCCGTCCCCTTCTACGGCGGCACCGCCTGGTTCCTGCCGTCCGGCGGCGCCTGCGACAAGGCGAAGGACGAGTCGTTCTGAGCCGGTACCGACGGCGGTGAGAGTGCCCGGACTCTCCGCGGCGCGGTCGTGGCAGTCTCACCGCCCTGGCGGACCGTGCTCGCTCTCCCTCTTGCCGCACCCCACGCACCCGCACGCCTGAACACGCTCCGAGGAAGGCCCGGCCTGCCATGACCGCCGTAGCGCACCGCAGCGAGCACGACCTGCTCGGTTATCGCGACGTCCCCGCCGAGGCGTACTGGGGCATCCACACCCTGCGCGCCAGGGAGAACTTCGCCATCACCGGCACGCCGATTGCCGCCTGCCCGCACCTGATCGGCGCTCTGGCCGCCGTGAAGGAGGCCGCCGCCCTGGCGAACGAGGAAGGCGGCCGGCTGGATCCGAGGAAGGCGGCCGCCATCGTGGAGGCATGCCGTGAGATCCGTGAGTGCGTGTTTCTGATCTGTGGTGCTTCGTCAGTAGCTGATCGTCAGGGTTAGGGTTGCTCGTGAGTCGAGAGCCTGTTCGGGGGGATGGATGCGGCGGGAACGTTCACTACGCTTGGCGGTCTGCGCTGGCGTGGTTGGAGTAGCGGTCGCCGCGACGGGGTGCACGAGCCGTTCGCACGATTCAGCGGCTTCCGACATGTCGCCCAGTGCGCGGACCTACCTGTCGCAGGCGCTGAACATCATGGAGAAGCACTCTCTTGTTCGTCACCAGGTTGACTGGCCGGACTTGCGGAGCAGGGCGTTCTCACAGGCGCGCGGCGCGCAGAAGACGGCGGATACGTACGGGGCGATCTACTCGGCTCTAAATGCGCTGGGCGACGGGCACAGTGTTTTCTGGGAGCCTGAGGAGGCGAAGGAGCGTTATGGAGGGTCTGTAGTCAACTTCGATGGCCTGAAAGGCCGTTCTTTGAAAAGCGGTGTGGGCTACATTTCTCTGCCTGGTGTGCTGGGGTCTCAGGAGGCGTACGACCAGTACGTGCGGCAGGGCCGGAGAGCCGTGGCGAAGGCCGGCGCGGGTAAAGCCTGCGGCTGGGTGGTGGATCTGCGCTCGGACACTGGTGGCAACATGTGGCCGATGCTTGCGGTGGTAGGTCCAATCCTGGGCGATGGCACGGTCGGTGCGTTCGTGGATGCCGACGGCAGCAAGTCCGTTTGGTCGATTAAGCACGGGAGTCCATACGAAGACGGCAAGTTGGTCGGCTGGGGCGATGGCCGACCGTTCGCCAAGAGCGCCCCGCCGGTCGCGGTCCTGACCGGTAAGCGAACAGGCAGTTCGGGTGAAGCGGTCGTGGTGGCCTTCCGGGGACGTCCTGACACCCGGTTCTTCGGCGAGCAGACCTACGGCGTCCCCACGGGAAACAAGCCGTACCACCTAGCCGACGGAGCTGTGCTGCTCCTCACGGAAGTCAAGGACGCGGACCGAACGGGCCGTGCATATGACGCGCCGATTCCTCCAGACGTGGAGATTGTCAAAGACCCACGCCCGATGGCACGTAACCGGGACGAGGTCCTGCAGGCAGCACAGAGCTGGCTCCTCAAACAGGCTGCCTGTCGTCAACCGTGAAATGCTCCGGCGGTTTCCTCGGCCAGCTGGGGGTGGCCCCCTTCCGTGCGAGACGCCTGGTCATGAGGGTGATGGCGGCCCAGGTGATCAGGGTCTCGGAGTGCTGGATGAGCCGTTCGTAGTCCCTCGCATGGCGGCGGGCGTGCATCATCCACGCGAGCGACCTCTCGACGACCCAGCGGCGGGGCAGCACGATGAAGCCGGAGGCGTCCTTGGGACGGCTGACCGGCTTGATCGTGAGGTTGAGGTGCTGTTTCGCCCAGTCCACGAGCTTCCCGGCGTAAGCGGAGTCGGCACACACGATTGTGATCTCGGGGTGCATCAGGCGCAGGCGGAAGAGGATTTCCTTGGCGGCTGCGGCGTCATGCAGGTCGGCGGGGGTGACCATGACGAGCAAGGGAAGTCCGCGGGTGTCGACAACCAGGTGGCGCTTGCGGCCGTTGATCTTCTTGCCCGCGTCGTAACCGCGGGTGGCCTTGGAGACGGTCTCAGCGGCTTTCACGCTCTGGGAGTCGATCACGGTGGCCACCGCTCGGGGTCCTTTGCCCATGTCACGGCGGATCCGGCCCGCCAGATGATCACGGATCTGGCCGACGATCCCGGCAGCGGCCCAGCGGGCCATGAACCCCCAGACCGTGCGCCAGGGCGGGAAATCCGCAGGCAGGGCCCGCCACTTGCAGCCGGTGTCCACGACGTAGCGGATCGCATCGACGATCTCGCGGCGGGGATGCTTCTCCGGCCGGCCGCCCTTGCTGGTCTCGCAGGCCGGGCTGGGCAACAGCCCTTCGAGCAGCGCCCATTCAGCATTGGTGGTGTCCGAGGGGTAACAGCGACTGCGCATGACGGCTGGCCTTCAGACGGTGCGGCAGGGCCGCCCGCAGGGCGGTCCCGCCGCAGGTCAGGAGCTGGCGATGAGGTCGAGGGTGGACTCGATGGAGTTGAGCTGGGCGACGATGTGCTTCACCCACTTGTCGTTCGGGTGGGTGGCGGCGTGCGGGGCGACGGTGCCGGTGATGAACCGGCGGAACTCGGTCAGCTTCTCCCTGACCACCGCCCGTTCGTATGCCTCCAGCACCGGCCTCTCCGCGCCGAGCTGATAGCCCGTCGCCTTGGTCCAGGTCAGCGGAGGCCATCCCTTCTCCGCGGCCTGATCCTTCAGCGCGGCGATCCCCGAACGGACCTGACTCGGGGACAGGTCACTCGCGCGTACCAGCTGAGGGAACTCAAGGCCGGCGGGTCTGGCCTCAAACAGCACGAACCGCAGGGTGTCCGCGTGACGTCTGGCTGCGTCGCCCCGTCGCCGTGAGGCGCGGGGCATGCCTACTCGCCCTTCAACATGCGGGCGAGCTCGTCGTCCATGTCGACCTTGCCCGTGTCGACCGCGGTCTCGATCCAGTCCAGGGTCGCCCGGACCCGGGCGACATTCTCATGCACGATCGTGCGCTCGTCGTCGTTGAGGGTGCGGTCGCGCAGGCCGGGGACGGTGCGGCCGGCCGCGGCGACGAACGAGTGGCAGGCGGTGACCAGGTCCAGGAACTCCACCGTTCGGTCGAGGTGACGCACGGCCGGGGCGACCGGGCTGGTCTCCTCGAAGTGCTCGCGGGCTTGCCGACTGCGTTCGGCCTGGGCATGGTTGGCCTGGAAGCGGGCGGTGTCGTCGCTCATCGCCTTGAAGGCGACGTCCGGCCTGCGCAGCAGGCTGGTGGCGGCGGTCGTCGCGACCGTCTCGTCGCGGGTGAACTCCTCCACCACCCGGACCTTGTCCTCCGACGACACTTTGGCCGCCACCTGCGGACGCTTGAGGAAGTCCGTGGTCACCGCCGCGGCGACCTCCTCGTCCTGGGCCAGTGAATGGATCGCGGTGACCTTCTCCTGCGTCGTGATGGGAGTTTCGACCTGCTGTCCCACCCGCCGGCTGGCGTCGTCCGTGTTCCACCGGGCCTTGCCGTCCGGTGGCGTCAGAATCGCAGCGAACCGCTCGTTCTCATCCTCGATGTTCGCCAGAGCACGGTGGACGGTATAGGACGCGATCTTGGGCTGGCGGCGTTCCTTCGGCCAGCGGGAGGCCACCCACCTCGTGGTCTTCACCGTGGAGGCGCTCAGTCCGATGTCCTCGGCCAGCCGCTTCATCGACTGCTCGACCGTGTACTCGGTCTCCGCGATCGGGCCGCCTCGCTGCCTCATCGGCTCGATCTCCAGGGCGCGGTCTCCGATCGTGAACTGCCCGCGTGTCAGCTGTTCGACGACGTCCCGCAGCTCGGCCACGATCTGTTCGTAGCGGGAATGGCTGACGCTTCCGACCTTTTCGGCCACTTCTGTCATGGAGTGTCTCACCACCAACTGCGGTCCCAGGCGCGGCACTTCGGGCCGTGATAGGTCAGGTCCCGCATCTGTCACCGAGAGTCAGACCGAAAATCCTAAGATCACAACGAATGACCGTAAATGACCGGACCCTGAACGAAGTTGGACTCAGGATGCGTTCGACCAGCGGTCACTGTGACCGATCTGCGAACGGTTCCTTGCGGCGCCTCCAGGCTCTCACCACACATCGTCGTGAGCAGTACCGGGCGTCCGAGCGACGGTCGACGCCAGGCACCCACCGGGTCCCGCACTCCGGGCACTCAGCCGTGTCGGCCTCACCCTGGACGGCCGCCAGGCGCTTGCGCAGCCGCCGCTCCTTCCGCCACTGCCTGGACCGACATTCCGACGAGCAGAACACGGCACCGGGCCGGGCGTCCGGCCTCAGCCGTTCACCACAAGCCCGACAGATCCTGTCCCCGGCCTTCCCGGTGTCCTTGGACACCACGCCAGCGTAGGGCTCACGGCTACTCAGAACTTGGGCTTAGAGGTCCTAACAGAAGCTGTCGATCATGTGACTGTCGGTCTGGTTGCTCGTTGGTCCTGCCGTGGGGAAGAGGGAGTCGCGGCCGTGGATCGTCTCGGACGAACTGTGGTCGCTCATCGAGCCGTTGTTGCCCAAGCCGGGGCCGAAGCTGGTCGAGGGCAGGCTGCGGATACCGGACCGGCAGGCCCTGTGCGGGATCCTGTTCGTGCTGCACACCGGCATCCAGTGGGAGTACCTGCCGCAGGAGCTGGGCTTCGGCTCGGGCATGACCTGCTGGCGGCGCCTGGCCGCATGGAACGAGGCCGGAGTGTGGGACGAGCTGCATCTGGTGCTGCTGAAGAAGCTGCGGGCCGCGAAGAAGCTGGACTGGTCACGGGCAGTGATCGACTCCTCCCACGTCAGGGCGGCCCGGCGCGGCCCAAAAGCGGACCCAGCCCCGTCGACCGCGCACGGCCGGGCAGCAAGCACCACGTCCTGACCGACGGGCAGGGCATCCCGCTCGCGGTGTCGCTGACCGGCGGAAACCGCAACGACGTCACCCAGTTACTGCCTCTGCTGGACAGGGTTCCGGCCGTGGCGGGCGTTGTCGGCCGGCCCAGACGCAGACCCGACGCCCTGCTCGCCGATCGCGGTTACGACCACGACAAGTGCCGCCGACTCCTGTGGCAGCGCGGCATCCGCCCGGTCATCGCCGAACGAGGCGTGGAACATGGCTCTGGCCTGGGTGTTTTCCGGTGGGTGGTCGAGAGAACGATCGCCTGGCTGCACGGCTTCCGCCGACTGCGGATCCGCTGGGAGCGACGCGACGACATCCACGAGGCCTTCCTCGGCCTCGCCACCTGCCTGATCACCCACCGACACGTCCGACGCCTTTGTTAGGACCTCTTAGAAACACGCACTGACCGGCGGCACCGCGCGGAGGCCCCGCCGACGCGCAACACGAGCGAGCGCGCCCCGATCCCCGGCCGCGTCCGCACCGCCCATCCCACCGTCCCTTCCTCACCCCAGCCAGGGACATGGGCAAAGCGATCACAACGGTGATGGCAGCCCCCGACCACGCCCATACGCCTGTTGACCTGGGCGAACAGGCTCGCGCAATAGTTGGCGCACCAACCTCGGCGAACGGGCTCAACGCCGATCGGCTGGGTGACGCCGACCACCGCCAACCGCCGGTCATGCCTCGCCGGGATCGCCGCAGGAGCTGGCGCTCGCCGCTTCCGCCTCGGCTCCTGTGCCCTGCTGTGGGTCTCTGCTCTTTACAGGCCAGTTTCTATGCGCTTAGATTCCGGCGTACCGAAGAAGTTAAGCGCTTAGATCCGATGGGACCAGCATGAGCCGCGCTGTCTTGCCTGATGACGCCGAGCTGACCTGCCGCATCCAGGGCCTGGACCTGGAGTCGAAGGTCCGGCTGCTGACGGGTGTGAGCCTGTGGAAAGTTCCGGCCGAGCCCCGGCTCGGGCTGGCGGCGGTGACGGTGTCGGACGGCCCGCAGGGGGTTCGCGGCACCTTGGACGACCCCGCGGACACCGGGCTGCTGGCCCCGGCGCCCAGCGCGGTGGCGGCGGCGTGGGACACGGGCCTCGCCGAGCGGCTGGGGGAGCTGTTCGCCATCGAGGCGCAACGCAAGGGCGTTGACGTGGTGCTGGCGCCGGCGGTGAACCTGCAGCGCACGCCGGTGGCCGGCCGGCATTTCGAGTACTTCTCCGAGGACCCGCTGCTGACTGCGGCGGTGGCCGCCGCGGCCGTCCGCGGCCTCCAGGGGCGGGGCGTCGGCGCGTGCCTGAAGCACTTCGTGGCCAACGACTCGGAGACCGACCGCACCCGCTACCGGGCCCGGCTGGATGAGCGCACGCTGCGTGAGGTGTACCTGGCTCCGTTCGAGCAGGTCCTTGCCGAGGCCGAGCCGTGGAGCGTGATGGCCGCCTACTCCGGGGTCGACGACGGCACGCAGTCGGCGCCGATGACCGAGCACACGCGGCTGCTGCGTGAGGTCCTGAAGCAGGAGTGGGGTTTTGCCGGGCCGGTGGTCAGCGACTGGTCCGCCACCAAATCGACGGTGGCCTCGGCGCTCGGCGGCCTGGACCTGGTGATGCCCGGCCCGCACGGCCCCTGGGGCGAGGCTCTCGTGGCGGCTGTCCGCGCCGGCGAGGTGCCGGAGCACCTGGTGGACGACAAGGTGCTGCGGCTGCTGCGCCTGGCCCGCCACACCGGCCGGCTCGGGGCGCCGGGCCACGATCCGCGGCCGTCTGCGACTCCCGCAGCGCCGGGGCCGGAAGAGTTCGGCCTGCTGCGCGAGGTCGCCGCCCGTGGCACGGTGGTGCTGCGTAACGGGCAGGACCTGCTGCCGCTGTCCCCGGAGAGGCTGGGCAGCGTGGCGCTGATCGGCCCGAACGCCGTGGACCCCTACCTACAGGGAGGCGGCAGCGCGTTCGTCCCGGCGATCCGCACCGTCTCCTTCGCCGAAGGGCTGCGCGCCGCCCTGCCCGAGCAGGTGCGCCTGAGCGTGCACCGCGGCGGGGACTCCCGCCTGGGCGCCCCGTTCGTGTCCGGTGACCTGCCGGCCGACCCGGACACCAGTGCACCCGGGGTGCGGGCCGAGTTCTTCGACGCCGACGGCACCCTGGTCGGTGGCGAGCTGCGCCGCAGCGGTGACTGGAGCGCCTACGGCGCCTTCACCCCCGCCACCCGCCGCGTCGTCCTGCGCACAGTGCTGACCCTGACCGAGCCCGGAACACACCGTCTGCAGGTCGGGTGCGTGGGCCGCTTCTCGGTGACCGTGGACGGCGCCGAGATCTGGTCCGGAGACGACGACCGGGGCGTGGAGCTGGTACTCGAATCCAGCCACCACCACCCCCCGCTCAAGGACATCGAACTCCACGTGGGTGACGAGCCGCGCCGCGTCGCCCTCATGGTGGACCTCACCGTCGTCGACGCCGGCGGCTACGACCGCTTCGTCACCGCCCAGCTGCGGCACGCTCCGCCCGGGCCCACCCCGTACGAGGAGATCGCCGAGGCCGTGGCCGCGGCGGCGGACGCCGAGGTGGCCGTGGTCGTGGTGGGCACCAACGAGGAGGTCGAGTCCGAGGGCTGGGACCGCACCGGGATGGACCTGCCCGGCCACCAGAACGAGCTGGTGCGCGAGGTGCTCGCCGCCAACCCGCGCACGATCGTGGTCGTCAACGCCGGAGCGCCCGTGCTCCTGCCCTGGGCCGACGAAGCTCCCGCGCTGCTGTGGGCGTGGCTGCCGGGCCAGGAGGCGGGGCACGCTCTGGCCGACGTGCTCCTCGGCCGCGCCGAGCCGTCGGGCCGACTGCCGTGGACGCTGCCCGCCCGGGCAGAAGACGTCCCCGTCCCCGACGCCCGCCCCCGCGACGGCATCGTGGACTACACCGAAGGCGTCCACGTCGGCCACCGGGCCTGGGACCGCGCCGGACTCGCTCCGGCCTTCCCCTTCGGCCACGGCCTCGGCTGGACCCACTGGTCCTACGACGCCGTGACCCTTTCCCTCAAGTCCCCCGTCTCCGCCGCCTCCCTGATCAGCCCCGCAGGCGGAGACGGGCTCAACCTGACCGTGGAACTGACCAACACCGGCCCGCGCCCGGGCCGCGAGGTCGTCCAGGTCTATCTGGAGCCCCCGCAGGACGGCGTCGACCGGCCGGTGCGCCTCCTCGCGGGCTTCGCCACCGTCCACGCGGAGGCCGGCGCCCGCGCCAGCGCCGAGGTCCACGTACCCGCACGGGCCTTCCAGATCTGGGACACCCAGACGCAGGACTGGCACACCCCGCCCGGCCGCTACCGGCTCCACATCGGGCGCTCCAGCCGCGACCTGCGCCTGGCCGTCGATACGGCCGTCGACCCCCACCACGCCCGCACCCGCTGAAGCCAGCTGTCCAGCCAGCCCATCCGCCCACCAGTAGAAGTCACCCACCACTGCCACGCGGCCGTTGCTCACATCGCCCTCGCAGACGGCACGATTTCGGAAAGGCCCCTCCGTGACCCCCACTTCCGACGGTCTCCCCTTCCCTGACGGCTTCCTGTGGGGAGCCTCCACCGCCGCCCACCAGATCGAGGGCAACAACGTCAACAGCGACTGGTGGCAGTTGGAACAGCGCGGCGGGTCCGCCACGCAGTCCATCGCCGAGCGCAGCGGTGACGCCGCCGACAGCTACCACCGGTGGCCCGAGGACATGGACCTGCTCGCCGGGCTCGGTTTCACCGATTACCGCTTCAGTATCGAATGGGCCCGTATCGAGCCCGCCGAGGGACACTTCTCCCGCGCGGCGATCGCGCACTACCGGCGGATGGTTGAGGGCGCGCTGGAGCGCGGCCTTAGGCCGATGGTCACCCTGCAGCATTTCACCGTGCCCAGATGGTTCGCCGAGCGTGGCGGATGGACCGCGGACGGCGCCACCGCTCTCTTCGAGCGGTACGTGGCCGCCACCGCGCCCGTCATCGGCACCGGCGTCCGGCATGTGTGCACCATCAACGAGCCCAACATCGCCGCGATCTTCGGCGCAGTCCAGGAGCTCGGCACCGAGGAGCCACTCCTCGCGGGCCTCCCGCTTCCCGACAAGGCCATCGGCGACGCCCTGATCGACGCTCACCACCGTGCCAGGGCCGCCGTGAAGGCGATCTCCGCCGACATCCAGGTCGGCTGGACCGTCGCCAACCAGGTCTACCAGGCCCTGCCCGGCGCCGATGAGGTCACCGCCGCCTACCGTCACCCCCGCGAGGACGTGTTCCTGGAGGCCGCCCGCGGCGACGACTGGATCGGCGTCCAGTCCTACACCCGCACCAGGATCGGCCCCGATGGCCCCCTGCCCGCACCCGACGACGCCGAACGCACTCTCAACGGCTGGGAGTACTACCCCCAGGCCCTCGGCCACGCCCTACGGCACACCGCCAAGGTCGTCGGCGATCTCCCGCTGATCGTCACCGAGAACGGCATCGCCACCGATGACGACAGCCGCCGTATCGACTACACCACCGGAGCGCTCCAGGAGGTCGCCGCCGCCTTGGAGGACGGCCTCGACGTGCGCGGCTACCTGCACTGGAGCGCCCTCGACAACTACGAGTGGGGCTCCTACAAGCCCACCTTCGGACTCATCGCCGTCGACCCCGAGACCTTCGAGCGCACCCCCAAGCCGTCGGCGGCCTGGCTCGGCGGGCTTGGCCGGACCCGGGTGCTGCCGCGGGCCGGCGCATAAGGCGGTGCAACGACACGGACGGCGTGGCGGTGACCTCTTCAGCCCGGTGACAGCATCGGCCTGAGCGGCCGAATCATCGCCGACGTGCCCAGAGCAGCTGAAGCTTGGCCCCGGATGCAGCCGCAGCCGGGGCCTCGTGCGCGATCCGGAGCCGGTGGTCGGCGACGGCGCGACGGGCCTGTGGAAGGCACTGACCCAGGTGTTTCCCGCCGCCCGGCAGGTGCTGGGTGCAAGGCCCGCAGCGTCTCGAACGCCCTCCCGGAAACCGCGCAGCCGGGCTCGACGAAGGTGATGCAGGAGGCGTTCGCGAAGCCCTACGGCGCCAGATGGCCCAGGGCCGTCGCGAAGATCACCGACGACGTCACCCGTTGCGCCGCGCAAGACTCAGGGCCGTGAGCAGCCGCAGCTCTCGCGCAGCACCACCTGGACCGGCAGTCGGCGCGTGACCGGCGACCCGGCCGGGTCAGCGATCCGCTCCACGAGGATGTCCACCACGACATGACCCATCGCCTGCATGGGCTGCCGTACGGTCGTCAGCGCGGGCCGTACGACCCGTCCCGCCACGACCCCGTCGAAGCCTGTCACGGCGACCTGCTCCGGGACGCGTACCTGGTGCTCGGCCAGTGCCTTCATCAGGTCGATGGCCACCTCGTCGCTGACGCACACGAACGCCTCGGGCAGCGTGTCCCGTGCCAGGACGTCGGCGACGACGGTTTCCACGTCGTTCCCGACGGTCAGCTCCGCGGGCTTGGCCGGCACGCGCAGCCCGGCTGCCCGCAGTGCTGCCTTGAAGCCGGCGAACCGCTCCTGGGCGTCGAAGGTGTCCATGTAGCCGACGAACAGCAGGTCGCGCATCCCGTGATCGGCGACCAGGTGCTGTGTCATCGCGCGCATGCCGCCTCGGTTGTCGATCGAGACGTGGCTCAGGCCGTCGTCCTGCGGACGCTGCGAGACCGCGACGACCGGGATCCGGCGCGAGATGCGCTCCAGGACGTCGCCGAGGCCGGAATGGTGAGGGAACACCGCGAGCCCGTCGACGCGTCCGACGATGTCGGTGACCCGGGTGGCGCTGTCGGCACGGCTGGCCGCGCCGATCAGCAACGCGTAGCCCCTCTGCCAGCACTCGAGTTCGACACCGCGCTGCACCTCGTGGACGTAGAGCGGGAAGCGGCGGTAGTCGTCGTCGCCGTCGTCGCGGACCACCGGCACCTTGGCACGGGACCGCGTGCTGATCGGCGCCACGCCTCCGAGGCTGCCGTCGGGTTCCGGGAGGAAGATGTCGAACGAGTACAGGCCCAGCGCCCCGGTGTGCCCGTGGGCCAGCCCGCGCGCGCTCGCGCTGGGGACATAGTTCAGCGCCTCGGCGGCGGCCTCGACGATTTTCCGGGTCTCTTCCTTCACCTTGTGGGGGCGACGGAAGGTCATCGACACGGTCGCGATGGACACCCCGGCGCGTTCCGCCACGTCGTAGACCGTCGGAGCCTTCGCCACGTTCCCTGCCTTTCCTCAACCGCTTGCTGCCGCCATGTTATGCGCTTAGACAGCGAGTGCGGCCATGCCGGATCCAGCCGCACGGTCCTCCGCGGCGGCCTCGATCGCGTCCCCTCCCTGATCGCCCCCCTCCCCGCACCTGCCCTGACCAGGGTGGAGTCGTCGTGATCTCTCCCGGATCCCGGGGGCGATCTTGGCCTGATCCGATTGTTGCGGGTGCTGGCCGGCCGCAGGCCGGGTCCTCTTGGGCCGTCGAGATCCGGGCAGGGCCACCGAGTGCACTTCGGCCGCGGGCTGGGGCGGGGCCGCGCGATGGCCTCGGCCGCCCCATCGCTGAGTTTCCGCAGGCAGGAACGGCGCCTGCGACCGGCGGTGATCCTGCCGTCGTAGGCCCCCGGGGAGGCACCCGGCGGCCGCACGTCGGACCGTAGCCGTAACGTGATCGGCACTGGCTCTTTACAGCCCCCCTCCTATGCGCTTAGATTCCCAGCACGCTGAGAATCTAAGCGCTTATATCAATCGATCCCCCTGTCATCCGGGTGGGTGGGCGCTGCCACGAAAGGGGCACCAGATGGTGCTGAGGAAGGCTTCTACGGCCGCCATGTGCGTGACCGCCGCGTTGGTCGTGGCGGGATGCGGGCGAAGCGACACCGGAGCGTCGTCGACACCCACAGGGTCGGTGCCGTCCGGCAAGGTCACAGGCACGATCACCATGTGGGCGCAGGGCGGCGAGGGCGAGAAGCTCCCGGAGCTGCTCAAGGGCTTCGAGGCGGAGAACCCCGGTGTGAAGGTGAACGTCACCGCGATCCCCTGGGCCGACGCGCACGCCAAGTACCAGACGGCGATCGCGGGCGGCACGACGCCGGACATCGCGCAGATGGGCACGACCTGGATGGCCGATTTCGCAAGCGCCTTCCAGCAGGTGCCGAAGGAGATCGACACCAGTGACGTCTTCCCCGGTGCCAAGCCGGCGACGATGGTGAAGGACGCCACGCTCGGGGTGCCCTGGTACGTCGATACCCGCGCCATCTTCTACCGCACCGACCTCGCCAAGAAGGCCGGGTACACCAGTCCGCCGAAGACCTGGGCCGACTTCCAGGCCATGATGAAGGCGATGCAGTCCAAGGCGGGTGCGAAGTGGGGTATCTCGCCCACCGGCGGCAACGCCGGTGACTTCTTCCAGGGCGCGCTGCCGTTCGTCTGGTCGGCCGGGGGGTCGGTGATGAACAGCGCCGGCACCAAGTGGACCTTCGACACCCCGCAGATGCTCGCGGCGATGAAGTACTACCAGAGCTTCTACACCAAGGGCATCGCCGACCCCAGCCCCAGCACGGAGACCGGGTCCGCGGAGGCGGCGTTCGTCAAGGGCAGCACTCCGGCCCTCATCAACGGCCCCTGGGAGATCGGCGCGATCAACCAGGCCGGCGGCAAGGGCTTCGACAAGAAGTACGCCGTCATGCCGTTCCCGAAGAACCAGAGCGCCACCTCGTTCATCGGCGGCGCCAACCTGGTGGTCTTCCGCAACTCCAAGCAGAGTGCGGCGGCCTGGAAGCTGGCGCAGTACCTGTCCAAGCCGAGCGTCCAGGCCAGCTGGTACGAGATAACCGGTGACCTGCCGGCCGCGCAGTCCGCCTGGAGCGACTCCAGCCTGGCCGGTGACCCGAAGCTGGCGGCGTTCAAGGAGCAGCTGGGCGACGTCAAGGCGCCGCCCAACAACACCGCCTGGACCCAGGTCAGCGCCGCCGCCGACGAGCAGCTCGAACGCATCATCAAGGGCGCCGACCCCGCCGCGGCGCTGCGCGAGCTGCAAAAGAGCGCGGACTCGATCGGGACCGGGGACTGACCGATGGCATCCACTACCGCAGGCGCCCCGGCCGGCAAGCGCCGCGCCGCCCGGGGCGCGGGGCCCCGGCCCCGGAAGGCCCGAAGCGGCCCCTCGGCCATGCGGCGGCGGAACGGATGGGCCGCGTGGGGGTTCGCGCTGCCGTTCCTGCTGGTCTTCGGGTTCTTCATGCTGGTCCCGCTGGTCTCCTCGTTCCTGATGTCGTTCACCGACTTCCGCAACAGCGACGTGCAGAACCCGTTCGCGGTGAACTTCGTCGGTCTGCAGCAGTACGCGGACCTGTTCGGGGATGCGCAGTTCCGCACGTCCATGCTCAACACCGCGGTCGTCGTCGTGGTGGGCATCCCGCTGACCATGGCGGCTGCCCTCGCCCTGGCCGTGGCGCTCAACAGCGGCATCACGCGCTTCCGTACGGCGTTCCGCACCGGCTTCTACATGCCCGTGGTGACCAGCATCGTCGCCGTCGCCGTCGTGTGGCGCTTCATCCTGCAGCCCGACGGACTGCTCAACACGATGCTCGGCTGGATCGGCATCACCGGCCCCGACTGGCTGCACAGCACCACCTGGGCGCTGCCGTCGCTGATCGGGATGACCGCGTGGCGCAACATGGGCACGCTGATGGTGATCTTCCTGGCCGGCCTGCAGAACGTCCCGCCGGAACTCCACGAGGCGGCCACCGTGGACGGCGCGAGCCCCTGGCAGCGCTTTTACCGGATCACTCTGCCGCTGCTGCGTCCCACCCTGCTGTTCGGCGCGGTGCTGCTGTCGGTGGCCTACCTGCAGTTCTTCGAGGAATCGTTCGTCATGACCCGCGGCGGCCCACTGAACTCGACGCTGTCGGTGAGCTACTTCACCTACAACCAGTTCGGTTTCGGCAAGTACGGCTATGCCGCGGCCGCCAGCTATGTGCTGTTCACGGCGATCGCCGCGCTCAGCATGCTCCAGTTCCGCCTGCTGCGGTCGAAGGACTGAGGGAGCCGACCATGACCCCCACGCACACCCCCAGCGCCCCCTCCACGACCACCATTGCCACCGAGCACGGCAGAGGCTCCGACGCTGTGGGGACGTCGCGGCGCGCCCGCGCCCTCACCTACGCGGTGCTCACGCTCGCCGTGGCCGCGACCCTGATGCCGTTCGTCTGGATGCTGCTGTCGTCCTTCAAGACGCAGGGCGAGCTGCTGCGCGACCCCAGCGGCTGGCTGCCGAAGTCGCCGACCCTGAGCAACTACACCGCCTGGCTCGGTGACCTGCACATCGGCCACTACTTCCTCAACAGCCTGATCGTCGCGTTCGTCACCGTGCTGGGCAACCTGCTCTTCTGCTCCATGATCGGCTACGCGCTGGCCAAGCTGGACTTCCCCGGCAAGCGCCTGCTCTTCGCCCTGGTGATGATCACGCTCATGGTGCCCGGCGTGGTGACCTTCGTCCCGCTGTTCGTCATGGTGGCCAAGCTGCAGCTGGTCAACACCTACGCCGCGCTGATCCTGCCGTACCTGGCCACGCCGCTGGGG
The DNA here is from genome assembly GCF_042958445.1 of Streptomyces sp. NPDC007991. Classification (NCBI taxonomy): domain Bacteria; kingdom Bacillati; phylum Actinomycetota; class Actinomycetes; order Kitasatosporales; family Streptomycetaceae; genus Streptomyces; species Streptomyces sp. NPDC007991. The sequence goes on along the minus strand of NZ_JBIBJD010000005.1, from coordinate 633,664 downwards.
GTGTTCCTCATGCGCCAGTTCATGCTCGGCATCCCCGACTCCCTGCTGGAGGCGGCCAGGATCGACGGCGCCGGGCACGTGCGGACCTTCGTGCGGATCGTGCTGCCGTTGTGCGGGCCGCCGCTGGCCACCTTGGCGATCCTGACCTTCCTCAGCTCATGGAACAACTTCCTGTGGCCGCTGGTGGCCTCCCAGAGCGAGGACAAGTACACCCTTCCGGTCGCCCTGGCGCTGTACTCGCAGGGCCAGAACGCCACCCACTACGGCCTGCTGCTGGCCGGTTCGGTCCTGGTCATCGCACCCATCGTCGCCCTGTTCGTGGCCTTGCAGCGTTTCTTCGTCCAAGGCGTCGCCACCGTCGGCATCAAGTAGCCGCAGCGACTCGGGACGCAGCCCCCAAATGTCCCCTCTCCCCACGCGTTCGAAAGATGCTCGCCCGCTGGGACGGCGAGCCCAGACCGTAAGGAGCCGCTCCATGTCCACATCTGATTCCACGCCCGCAGGGCCGCCGTCCCCGCAGGGCCGCGCCCGGCTCAGCCGCCGCAGCTTCATGACCGCCGCCGTGGTGACAGCGGCAGGATCCGCGCTCGCACTGCCGGGCCGGGCGAGCGCCGCCCCCAGCCGCCCGCCCGCCACCTCCAAGGCGCAGGTGACATGGAGCTCGGAGTCCACCGCGAGCGGCTACGCGCCCAAGAGCGCCGCCTGGTACGCCGACCCGGCGGCCGGCCTGGCCGCGGTCGCCTACAAGCTCAGCCAGCAGGACGACATCGCCCTGGCCGCCTCGGGCAGGAACTTCGGGCAGGTCATCAACATCGACCCGGCGAAGGCGTATCAGAGCATGCTCGGCGTCGGCTCCTCGATGGAGGACTCGACCATCCACAACCTGGCGATGATGAGCCCGGCCGTGCGGACCAAGGTCCTGCGCGCGGTCTTCGACCCCGCCAGGGGCGCCGGCTTCAACATCACCCGCATCTGCTTCGGCACCGCCGACTTCAGCCACCCGCCGTTCTACACCTACGACGACGGACCGGCCGACCCGACCCTGTCGCGGTTCTCCATCCAGAAGGACATCGACAACCACATCATCTCCACCCTGAAGGAAGCACTCCGGATCAACCCGGACCTCCTCGTCTTCGGCACCGCCTGGAGCCCCCCGGCCTGGATGAAGGACAACAACAGCCTCATCGGCGGCCACCTGCTCGACGAGCACATCCCCACCCTCGCCCGCTACTACCGCAAGATCGTGCAGGCGTACGCCGCACAGGGCATCCCCATCCACGCCGTCACCCCCCAGAACGAACCCCTCTACGCGGCGCCCTACCCGAGCATGCTGGTCACCCCGCAGCAGGAGGCCAAGGTCGTCGACGCCATGCGCAAGGAGTTCGACGCGGCCGGCCTCACCACACAGATCTGGGCCTTCGACCACAACTTCGCCGACGCCGCGAAGTTCGCCGCCGGGATGCTCGGTACCAAGAGCTCCGGATACACCGACACCTACCGCAACACCAAGGCCATCGCCTTCCACGACTACGACGGCGACCCGAGCGCGATGTCCCTGCTGAAGACCGAATACCCCGACCTCGACATGGCCATGACCGAGCGCATGTGGTGGGGCACGGCGGGCGCGGACCGGATCGCGCGGTACATGCGCAGCTGGTCGACGACCTACGTCTCGTGGGTGACGATGCTCGACCAGAACCGCGACAGCCAGCAGTTCGGTAACCCCGACCCCACCCCGCTCATCCAGGACCCCGACAACCGCAACACCTACTGGGCCCTGCCCGAGTACTACCTGTTCGCACAGTTCTCCAAGTTCATCAAGCGCGGCGCCAAGCGCATCTGGAGCGACTACGGCAGCGCCGACACCGTCACCACGGTGGCCTTCAAGAACCCGGACGGCACGATCGCGACCGTCGTGGTCAACCAGACCTCCGACGCCCAGGAATTCACCCTGCGCAGTGGTGATCAGCAGCTCATAGACAGCATCCCGGCGAAGACCGCGGGCACGTACGTCTGGACCCCCTCGACAGCACCCGCCGCCACCACCGACGCCTACAGCCAGATCCAGGCCGAGGCATACACCAACGCCTCCGGCGTCGGCGTCGAGTCCACCGGCGACACCAGCGGCGGGGAGGACCTCGCCTACATCGCGGACGGCGACTGGGCCCAGTACGACAAGGTGGCCTTCGGCACCCAGGCCGCGACCCAGTTCAAGGTCCGGGTGGCCTCCGGCAGCAGCGTCAGCGGCAAGATCGAAGTCCGCCTCGACTCCCGCACCAGCACCCCGGTCGCCAGCGTCCCGGTGTCCAACACCGGCGGCTGGCAGACCTGGACCACCAAGCTCGTCGACGTCTCCGGCATCACCGGCACCCACACCGTCTACCTGACCTTCGCCGGCGACCAGCCCGACGACTTCGCCAACCTCAACTGGTTCACGTTCACCCACGACACCGGCACCGACGCGTACAGCACGATCCAAGCCGAGAACTACCTCAACGCCTCCGGCGTCCAGGGCGAGACCACAGCCGACACCGGCGGCGGGGTCGACATCGGCCACATCGCAGACGGCGACTGGGCCGAATACCCCAAGGTCGTCTTCGGCACCCAGGCCGCAACCCAGTTCAAGGTCCGCGTGGCATCAGGCGCCGCCAGCGGCGTCAACGGAGTCATCGAGGTCCGCCTCGACTCCCTCTCCAGCACCCCGGTCGCCAGCGTCCCGGTGTCCAACACCGGCGGCTGGCAGACCTGGACCACCAAGACCGCCGACCTCTCCGGCATCACCGGCACCCACACCGTCTACCTGGCCTTCACCAGCGGCCAGTCCGAAGAATTCTGCAACATCAACTGGTTCACGTTCGCCCACTGAGCCGTTCTCTGTAGCGGTCGGCTGCGGCGACCTGCCTGGGCAGCTAGATGCCCAGGCAGGTCGCCCAGATCGTGTTTTCACGTATGGCGGGCCCGATGGCCCGTCCAGGCGCGAGGAGGCGACTTGGACAGGAGTAAGCGTGCGTGTTCACCCTGTTCTCCTATCAAGATTCTGCGAACTCGCCCGCTTCCGCCTTCGATCTGGTCCACCAGGGCGACGCCGACCTGACCGGCTGGCCCTACCGGCGGCGGCGCACAGCCCTGGAAAAGCTGTTCACCGATCACGGCCTGGCCGCGCCGCTGACACTCTGCCCGTCGACCACCGACCCGGCCATCACGGCGCAGTGGCTGGCGTGGACTGCGGCCGGGCTGGAAGGGCTGTGCCCCGCCAGGAAGCGACGAACGCGTCGACACACGCCGCCTGGAACTGCCACGGGTCCGTCGCCAGCGGCTCCTGCGGGACGGCTCCGCCCGCGATGACCTGCAATCTCGCCTCGGCCACAGGCACACCTTCCTCGCACCTGAACGGTCAAGGCAGCACCTGAAAAACCGGGGTGCCGCCGCGAGAACCAACGAGGACCGCGGGGACGGGATACGGCCAGGTGGCAGCGGCAACCTGTGTGAGGGAACAAGTGCCAGCCCCAGATGGCTGGACCAGGACGTTCACGGATCCGCGGCTCTGCACCGCCATCGTCGACCGTCTCACTTTCGACGCAGCCATCATCGAAACCGGCACGGACTCCCACCGCCTCGCCCAGACCAAAGCCCGCGCCGAGCAGGCCGCCACACTCTGACCCCACCATCGGGAACCACCAGACGACCGGCTCTGACCAGCCGGGTGTCTCAGCGGAAGATGCCGGCATTCTCCGCAGCCCACTGCTGGAAGGATCTGGCCGGGGAGCCGGTGAGCCGTGAAACCGTGTCGCGCACCATCAGTAGCTCGTCATTGACGTCTCCGCCCATGACGTCGAGCACCGCGTCCGCGGCCTCGTCCCCGAAGACCGCGGCCATCTGAGCGAGAGCCTCCTGCCGGCTGATCTCGATGAAGGGCACATCCCGCCCGAGCGTTGCCGCGATGGCCTCGGCCTGCTGCCGGGCGGTCACTGGCTCTGGACCGGTCAGGGCATACGTCCGCCCCTGGTGGCCGGGCTCGGTCAGTGCCACGCGCGCCACCGACGCGATGTCCGCGGGGTGGATCGTGGGCAGCCCGGTGTCCGCATACGGCGCGCGGACCGTCCCGTGGTCGCGGATCGACGCCGCCCACATCAGAGCGTTCGAGGCGAACTGTGTCGGCCGCAGGATCGTCCAGGCCATGCCGCTGTCCTTGAGCAGCCGCTCGACCGCCAGGTTCTCGCCGGCGGGGCCCAGGTGCGGATGGGTCTGGACGGTAATGGACGACACCAGCACCACGTGCTCCACACCCGCCAGCCGGGCGGCCTTGATGATGTCGGCATCCGAGCCCAGACGCGACACGAGGAACAGCAAGCGCACCCCGTCCAGAGCGGGCTTGAACGACTCCGGCTCCGCGAAGTCACCCTCAACGGCCTCGACCCCTTCGGGGAACGCGGCCCGTGCGGCGTCACGGGTGAGCCCTCTCAGTGGCCCTGCACCACATGCGTGCAACTCCCTCAGCAGTGCACTTCCTATGTTTCCGGTGGCTCCGGTCACGAGGATCACGGGCGCGTTCTCCTGTCGTCGGTGATCAACTTGAGGACACGCTAGAAGCTCAATCGCACTTCAGGTCAAGGAAACTCCTGGCCCTTCCCGCTGACAGGCACGCACGCGGACACCCTGGCGCTTCGCGCCCCGCACTGCTCTCCAACGAACTGCCACTGCCCTTGCCGCACACCTGAGTGACACTTGTCGGCGATCACGTAATTCCCCACGATTCGCATGATCAGCGTCACGTAATTCCCCACCCCCGTGGTCACGACTCCCCACCGGGACGCTGGCCGTCGGCGGTGCCGCTGACCACGCTCGAACTGGCCTGATTCTCCCTGTTTCGTGCGGTTTGAGATGTCAGTAGGTCTTCCCTGCGAGTCGGTCGGGATCCCCATGGGCATGCCGGTGCCCGGGTTGAGGACCCGGACCTCTCGGAGCCGTCACGGTCCCGCGAACCGCGAGCCGAGAGGCCGACGGACGCACCGGATGGCAAGGAGAACGTTCACCGTGGTCGACATCGTTGAGATCTACGTGCACTGGTACGCGGGCCGGTCCAAGAGCCAGGTGTCCGCCTCGCTGAGGGTGGACCACAAGACGGTCAGGAAGTACCTGGGGCCGGCAGAGGCGGCGGGGATCACCCCGGGCGGGCCGCCCATGAGCGAGGCGGACTGGGCCAAGCTGCTCAAGAGCTGGTTCCCGGAGCTCGCCAGCCGGAAGCTGAGCCAGGTCAGGTGGGGAGAGATCGAGCCGCACCGCGACTACGTCAAGGAACTGCTGAAGACGACGACAGTCACCACGATTCACCAACGCCTGCGGGACGAGGGCAAGTTGAAGGTGTCGCTGTCGACGTTCCGGCGCTGGGTGCATGAGAACCTGCCCGACGAGGCGGCCCGCTCGAAGGTCACGGTGCTGCGTGAGAACGTCGAGCCGGGCTCGGAGGCCCAGATCGACTACGGCTTCCTGGGACAGTGGATCAACCCGGCCACCGGCAAGCGGCACCGGATCTGGTCGTTCGTGATGGTGCTGCCGTGCTCGCGGCACATGTTCGTCCGCCCGGTGGTGCACATGGACCAGCGCGCCTGGCCCCTCTCGCACGCGGAAGCCTTCCGCTATTTCGGCGGCGTCCCGCGCCGCCTGGTGCCGGACAACCTCAAGACCGGGGTGGACGAGCCGGACCTCTACGACCCGCAGATCAACAAGTGGTATGCCGAACTCGCCTCCTACTACGGGACGTTGGTGGACCGGCCCGGGCCTCGAAGCCGAAGGACAAGCCCCGGGTTGAGCGGCCCATGCCCTATGTTCGTGACTCGTTCTGGAGCGGGCGGATGTTCACCTCGCTGGAGCACATGCAGGCCGAGGCCCTGACCTGGGCGAGGAACACCGCAGGCCAGCGGCAGTGCCGACCGTTGGACGGGGCCAAGCCGATGGCGGTCTTCGAGGCCGTGGAGACCCGGGCCCTCATGCCGCTGCCAGAGACACCGTTCGTGCTGGCCAGAGGGTCGACCGCGACGGTCGGCCCGGACATCCACATCAAGGTCGGCCGCACTCTCTACTCGGTGCCCTGGAGACTGATCGGACGCCGCGTCGATGTCCGCTCCACCGCCACCATGGTTCAGATCTTCCACGAAGGCGGGCTGGTCAAGACCCACGCCGCGCTGGAACAGGGCAAGCGCACCGACAAGAACGACTACCCGCCCGAGAAGATCGCCTTCCAGATGAAGACGCCGATCTGGTGCCGTGGCCAAGCCTCGCAGGTCGGTGACGCCTGCCGCGAGGTGATCGACCAGCTCCTCGAGGTCAACGCCCTCTACCGCCTCCGGGCCGCCCAGGGAGTGCTCGGCCTGCGCAAGAAGTACGGCGACACACGCCTGGAGGCCGCCTGCCGCAAGGCGGTCACGGTCGGCGACCCGTCCTACCGCACCGTCAAGGGCATCCTGGTCGCCGGCACCGAGACCGACCCGGAACCGGAGACCGGCGACGCCGGAGCCGCGGCCTTCCTGCACGGGCCCGAGGGCCTGTTCGCCATCCCCCCGCAGACGCCAGGCCAGCTCCACGACGACCAGGACCGCGGTGACGCCGTGGAGGCCGCCCGATGAGCGTGATGACCACCGCCCTGCGCGAATCGCTCAAGACCCTACGGCTGTCGGGAATGCTGGAGACCCTTGACGCCCGGCTCACCCAAGCCCAGAAAGGCGAACTCGGACACGTCGACTTCCTCCAGGTCCTCTGCCAGGACGAGATCACCCGCCGCGAGACCGTCGCCTCCGAACGCCGCCTATTCAAAGCGAAGTTCGAGCAGCAAGCCACCCTGGAAGGGTTCGACTTCAACGCCTCCCCGAAGCTGCCCGCCGCCCAGATCCGCGACCTGGCCGCCCTGCGCTGGCTCCACTCCGGCCAGTCCGTCATCCTGTTCGGCCCGGTCGGCGTCGGAAAGACACACGTCGCCCAGGCCCTCGGCCACCTCGCCATCCGCCAGGGCGCAGGCGTCCGCTTCACCAAGACCAGCCGCATCTTGGCCAAGCTCGCCGGCGGCCACGCGGACCGCACCTGGGACAAGCGCATCCGCGAACTCATCCGCCCCGACCTGCTCATCCTCGACGACTTCGCAATGCGTCAGCTGACCGCACCCCAGGCCGACGACCTCTACGAACTCGTCAGCGAGCGACAGGCGAACGCGTCGGACCACTCCGCCGCGACACCCGCGCCACCGCGCAGCGCGAGCGTCCTGACCGGGACTACTCCGTGCCGTCCGCCGGCAGGCGCTCGGGCAGCCCGAGCCGCGGGAACTGGTCGTCGTGGAACGTGACGATCTCGGTGATCGCCCCGCAGGTGACGCGCAGGACGTCGATCGTCAGCGGCAGGTACGCGCCCTCCCGCTTCTGCTCTCTCGACCCAGTCGTTCACCACCGCGTCGCGGCCGATGTACAGGCCCGGCGTGGGCCCGCCCGGCATCGCCGGGCAGGGCTGACTGCTGTCTGCGCATCGGACGCGATCGCTGGGTGGGGGAGGGGTCAGCCGCAGTCGTTGCGGTTGATCTTCAGGGAGCGGGTCTGGTCGTTGAGGTTGTAGCCGCACAGGTCGTGGATGGATCCGCCGCTGCGCGTGACGCACACGTGCCGGCCGCTGTGGTTGCGCTTTTCATACACGCGGGCGGTGCGGTCGGAGTTGTTGCGGATGGAGCTGCCGCGGTCACGGATCGCGGACGGCAGGTCCTTTACACTGCCGTCCACGGCACGCCGCACCCACGGCTGACCGCCGAAGGCGCGGGGACGACATCGCCTGGTCCGAGTACCGGCTCGACAAGCGCGAGCTACCCGCGGGCGCGGGGACGACACGCCATTCGAAGGCAAGCGCATCCACGTGCGGGAGCTACCCCCGCGTGTGCGGGGACGACGCCGGCGCCCAGGCCAATGGCAGCGTCCTGGACGAGCTATCCCCGCGTGTGTGGGGACGACACTTGTTGAGCTGCGGTGACGCTATCAGGAAGGGTCTCAGCGCGACAGGCATCGACAAGCGGCCCGTCGACGGCCCGGTCGCCGTCATCGCCCCCGGCACCAAGGGGCACCGGCGCGGTCGGTCTCGTCGGAGACCGGGTCTACGACGTGAAGCACCACTGCGGTTCCGACCAGGCCGCCCGTCCACGGCAGCCGGCGACTTCGTCGACGTCAGGTGAGGGTGGTGGACCTGGCTGCATTTTGCCCCGATACGCCCGGTAGAAGACTGGCTGTTCTGACGGCCGCGAATTGCTCGGAGTGAGGCGACGGCTGCGGTCGACTTTGCTCTCGCATGCGATAATCCACATATAGGGCAAAGAGGTAGTCATGGCTGAGAAACCGATCAACCCGTCCGTATCGGATGTGACCTCGTCAGGACCCGAGAAGGCCAGCGTCGGAATTCACGGCATCACCGAATCCGCGCGGTATTCCATGGCCGAAATGGGGCCGAAGCGGAGTCTGCAGACGCTGTTGAAGGTGAACCACGTCGACGGTTTCGACTGTCCGAGCTGTGCGTGGGGTGACCCCGATCCCGACCACCGGAAGATCGCGGAGTTCTGCGAGAACGGCGCGAAGGCCGTCGCGTGGGAGGCCACGCGCAAACGCGTCGACGCGGCGTTCTTCGCCGAGCACTCCGTCGCTGACCTACGGGAGCGGGACGGTCACTGGCTGGAGTCGCAGGGCCGGCTGGCCCAGCCGATGCACCTCGCCCCCGGCGCGACGCACTACGCGCCCATTTCGTGGGAGGACGCGCTCGCCCTCACCGCCGATCGCCTGCTCGGCCTCGCCGATCCGAACCGTGCCGTCTTCTACACCAGCGGCCGGACGAGCAACGAGGCCGCCTTCCTCTACCAGTTGCTGGCGCGCAGGCTCGGCACGAACAATCTGCCCGACTGCTCGAACATGTGCCACGAGTCGAGCGGCGAGGCCCTGAGCGCGACCGTCGGCGTCGGAAAAGGTCTCATCACGATCTCCGACATCACCGATTACGCGGACTTGATCATCATCGTGGGCCAGAACCCCGGCACCTGCCACCCCCGCATGCTCAGCGCGCTCGAACAGGCCAAGCGGCGCGGCGCCCGCATCATCGCGGCCAACCCGCTCCCCGAAGCCGGGTTCGGCCGCTATCACAACCCACAGACCGCGCGCGGCCTGGTCGGCCCGGGCACGCAGCTCGCCGACCGCTGGCTCCCGGTGCGCATCAACGGCGATCTGGCCCTTTTCGCGGGCCTGAACCGTACCCTGGTCGACCGGGAGGACTCCCAGCCGGGCTCCGTGCTCGACCACCACTTCATCGACCGGTACTGCGACGGCTTCGAAGCGGCCGCCACAGCATGGCGTGCCCTGGACTGGTCGCAGATCGAGACGATGGCCGGCCTGCCCCGCCGCCTGATCGAGGACTGCGCGGCCGACGTGCTCGCCGCGGACAGCGTCATCGTCTGCTGGGCGATGGGCCTCACCCAGCACCGCAACGCCGTGGCAACCATCCGCGAGATCGTCAACTTCCTCCTGTTGCGCGGCAATATCGGGCGCCCCGGTGCCGGGCCCGCCCCGATCCGCGGGCACAGCAACGTCCAGGGCGACCGCAGCATGGGCATCTGGGAGAGGATGCCGCAACCGTTCCTGGACAGGCTTCGCGACGAGTTCGGGTTCGATCCGCCCCATGCCCACGGCCTGGACACCGTCGGCTCGATCAAGGCCATGCGCGACGGTGAGGTCGACGTGTTCATGGGCCTCGGCGGCAACTTCGCCGCGGCCACGCCGGACACGCAGGTCACGGAGACCGCGCTGGCCAACTGCGCCCTCACCGTCCACGTCGCGACCAAGCTGAACCGGTCCCATCTGTGCCACGGCACCGAGGCGTTGCTTCTGCCCTGCCTCGGCCGCACCGAGCGCGACCGGCAGGTCTCCGGTGAGCAGTTCGTGACGGTCGAGGACACGATGGCCATGGTGCACTCGTCGCACGGACGGCTCCTTCCGGGATCACCGCACCTGCGCAGCGAGGTCGCGATCGTCGCCGACCTCGGGCACGCTCTCTTCGGCGACGACCTCGGCTGGCGCGGCATGCGCGACGACTACGCCGTGATCCGCCGCCACATCGAGCACGTCTGCCCCGGATTCCACGCATTCGAGGAGCGCGTCCGGCAGCCCGGCGGCTTCATGCTCCCCCGGGCACCGCGCGACTCCCGCACCTTTCCCACGTCGACCGGCAAGGCGCAGTTCACGGTCAACCCACCGACCGCGCCCGAAGTTCCGCCGGGACACCTGCTGCTGACGACGGTACGGTCGCACGACCAGTTCAACACCACCGTCTACGGCCTCGACGACCGTTACCGCGGCATCAAGGGAGGACGGCGGGTCGTCTTCCTCAACCGGAAGGACCTCCGCGACCTCCACCTCCACGACGGCGACCTGGTCGATCTGATCAGCGTCAACCCGGACGGTGAACGCCGCGCCCCCGGCTTCCGCGCCGTCCGCTATCCGACGCCGCGCGGCTGCGCCGCCGCCTACTACCCGGAGACGAACGTGCTGGTCGCCCTGGACTCCACGGCCGACACCAGTAACACGCCGGTGACCAAATCCATCGTGATCCGCATCGAACCCTCCGACGGGGGAGCTTCGGTGTGACGGTCAGGTCAGAGGCGGGACTCACCCTGCTGTGAGGTCGGGGCCTCGGTCCTGGCGGCCCGGATCCGGAGACCAAGCCCTTGGTGGAGGTCCTCGCGGCCGCCAATGAAGGAACGAATCCCCGATCCGGGCAGCCAACTGCCGATCGGGTCTAGGTGTGCTGTTCGGGCACGTTGGTGACGCGGCTGGCTGGGGTGGGCGGTGGAGGCTGCGATGCCCGTGCGGGCGGCCAGCCGCAGGGGTCCGATGCGGTGCTCGCGCCGTAGGCGCACGACCTGTTCCTCAATGGCGGCCGGGGTCCGGCGGGGCTGGTGCTGCGGGCGGCTGGAGCGGTCCCGCATCCCGGCGGCTCCGTGCATCCGGTAACGGCCTGCCCAGCGGGCTGCGGTGGTGTGGCTGACCTGGAAGCGCTCCGCGGCCCGCCGTATCGGCCAGCGGTCCTCGATGACACACCGAGCCAGACGCAGCCGACCGGTCGGCGTCAGCGGGGCGTTACGGTGGGACAACGAGGGCCTCCTGGCAGTCGGTTGCAGATCTCGCAATCCACACCGAAACCAGAAGGCCCTCACCCCTTTCAAGGACCGCTCAAGGCGTGTCGCCCGTCACCAACGTCCCCGAACAGCACACCTAAGGCGTGTCCCGTAAACGCCTTCGCCGTCTGTGCCGACGAACCCTTGGATGCGTCGTGCGGCAGTTTGAGCGGCGGCAGGCTGCAGAGGCTCAGCCTTGCGGCTCCTGCGGCTTGACGTCGAGCTCGCGCAGATTTTGATCCTTGAGCTCGGTGCGGGCCTCCGTGCGGTGGCCACGGGCGATGTAGTCCCGCACAATCGCCTCGATCGCGTCCTGGGGCGAGCCGATCCCAGCCAGGACCATCACCCCCACTACGAGTTCGGCGTCGAGACTGATATTGACCTTGGCCATCGTGCCCCCTCATCACGTCGCACGCGCACTCTAGCTGCTCACGGTTCCGTAGCGTGCGCTCAAGATCCGATCTCAGGGGACTGTCCAGAGTGGGATGATCTTGCTGTGGCTGGTGTGATCACGGCGTCGGAGCCGTCCTGGATAGCCCCGTTCTCCGGGCTGAGCCCGCGTCAGTTCGACAAGCTGATCACCGCCCTGCGGCGTGAAGGCGCGGATCCGGTCCGCAAGGGTCGGCCTTGGAGTCTGCCGATGAAGGACAGGGTTCTGCTGGTCGCCGCGTACTGGCGCACGAACCTCACCCTGCGACAGCTCGCCCCGCTGTTCGGCATCTCGAAGTCGGCCGCCGACCGCGTCGTCGACCACCTTGGGCCGTTGCTGGCACTGCCCGCAAGCGGTTCCGCAGGGACACCGTGCTGATCGTGGACGGCACCCTGGTGCCCACGCGTGACCACACCGTCGCCGAGCAGTCGAAGAACTATCGGTACTCAACCAATCACCAAGTCGTCATCGATGCCGACACCAGGCTCGTCGTCACCGTCGGCCGGCCCGTGCCCGGCAACCGCAACGACTGCAAGGCGTGGGAGCTGTCCGGCGCGAAAGACGCCGTCGGCAAGGCCACGGTCATCGCGGACGGCGGCTACAGGGGCACCGGCCTGGTCATCCCGCACCGTCGCGAGCGGGGCAAGAACGAACTCCCGGCCTGGAATAGCGGCCGTTCTCGCGCCGCACCCACGCCTCGGTCGGGCGCACCTCATAGCCGAGCCCCTGGGCGCAGGCGATGGTGGGCGTTGCGTACCAGGCCGGGCCCTCGCTCTGTACACGAGGGTCCAGTGCAGATCTCCCGAGTCTGGGCCGGCCTGCGATGACCTGAGCAGCCCGGTTTCTGCCAGTTCGTCAAGTAGAGCGGGCAGTTCCGCGAGCGGGACGCCACAGGCGCGCGCCATCTGATCGAGCTCGCTCAGTGGCCGCCGTCAGTGGCTGCGGAGCACTCGGCGCAGGCATCGGCCCACTGGCCGTCGGCGCGATGATGGACAGTCGGCGTCCTGAACATGCTCCTCACCGCCGGAACACTCATCGGCGCACTCCCACTCCGGATCAGCCTGTCGCCCGGGCCACTGATGTTCGACCAGATCTGCTTGGCTTTCATCGAGATCGACTGCGCACTGGGCGGCGCCGCCACGGTGGCCGGTGCGCTGAACCCGTCCCCCCCATATGCTCACCATCGAACGCACCGTCAGCGGCCACGACATCTTCGCCACCGTGGCCACCCGCGACCTGGCGGCCATGTCCCGCTACACGCTCGACCATCTGCCGGCGATCAAGGGCGTGACCGCCGTCCGCGCGCGGATCGTCACGCACATGTTCATCGAGGCCGGGCGCTGGCGGATCGACGCACTGGCTCCCGGACAGCGAGCCCGGCTCACCGCCGCCACCAGGTCCGCACCCACCGGCCGAGACGCACGTCAGGTCACGCCCGCCGACCGGGCCGTCCTCGCGCACCTGGCTCAGGACGGGCGGGCCTCGTACCAGACCCCGGCAACCGCCCTGGGGACCAGCGCCTCCACAGTGAAACGGCGCATCGACCACCTCACCGGACTGGGACTGCTCGGCTTTCGTTGCGACTTCGCCCGCCCGCTGGGCGGTCGGCCCGTGGCGGCCACCTTCCGGGCCAGAGTCGCACCGGCGAGCCTGCCGGACCTCGGGCACGCCCTGATCCGGCTGCCGCAGACGCGCAACTGCGCCGCGATCAGCGGCCCCAGCAATCTCATTCTCCAGGCCACCATCGGAAACGTCCCTCCGGACATCTGGGCGGAGCCGCGCGGAGACCTCTGACCAGGCGTCTGCAGCCGGCCCCCTTGACCGTTGGTGGGGCGCGCGTCCAGATCGTGATCGAACTCCGGGAGCAGGGCACGGTCAGCTGCTGTGGGCCTTCTTCGAAAGCTCTCCCAGGTCTGTGCCGAGGGTCTGTTGGCCGGGTCTTGCCCCAGGCTGCGGAGGACGATCTCGCCGACATCGCCGCCGTCGAGACCGCACCGCACTGTTCCTTCGCCCGCTACGGCCGACTTGATGCCCTTCAGGCCGGCAGCGCCGCGTGTCCGGGCTGTGGTTCCCGGCCGCACCGTATTCACGGCACCTACCCGCGTTTTCCTGCTGATCTGCCGGTGGGGGCATGCCCGTGGCTGTGGTGGTGCGGTGGCCGCGGCGACCCTGGCCCCCGGCCGCAGTTCTCTCCCAGCGCCGGCCCTGCCCCCACTCCTGCGACCGGTCGGTGCACCCGTCAAGCGGCTCAACGTTCGATGGGGCGGCGTTCACCGTGCGCCGGGCGCACGGTGAGCGCACGGTGTGCGCCCTGCCCGAGTCGGGAGGGCTGTCCCTACCCTACGAACGACGCCGGGAATCCCGGCCTCACTCGTGCTCTGCTCCAGATGGAGGCACCGCATGAACCGCATGAACCGCAGGGCCGCCGCCCTTGCGGCGTCGTCCCTGCCTAGCTGTGCTGACCGGACAGGTTGGTGACGCGGCTGGCTGGTGTGTGGCCGCCTTGGTCGCCGTCACCGCGATCAACGCGGTCGGCATGACCCCTGCCTGGTGACATTCCGGTCTACCTCGCCTGTGCAAGGGCGCGGGCTACGGCCCGGTCCGTGGAGCCTGGGCAGCCGGCGCCGCATGATTGGCTGCATCGCCGTCGTCCGCGTCGTGATCATCAGCGTCATCATCTGCCTGCCTCAGTCCGCACCCCATACCCCGAGTCCTTCAAGGAGGACCTCTGATGCACAGCCACGACGAACAGCGCGACGAGCAACCCACAGCACTCGGGCCCTGGCCCACTGGCGCCGTCACGCTGGGGGCGTTCAAGGAATCCGTCCAGAGTGGGGAGATCACAGCGGTGAGACTCGCCGTGCCGGACATGCAGGGTCGCCCCAAGGGGAAGATCCTCACCGCTCCCGTCTTCGTGGACCGGATGAACTCCGAGGCGGAGATGTGCGCCTACGTCCTGGCCACAGACGTCGACATGACCCCGCTCGATGGCTTCACCCTCACCGGCTGGGAGCAGGGCTATGGCGACCTCGCTGTGAAGGCGGATCCGAGCAGCATCCGCCTCCTGCCCCACCAGCCCGGCACGGCCCTCATCATGGGTGACGTCTTCCACCACGACGGCCGGCCCGTCGAGATCGCTCCCCGCCACATGCTGCGCACTCAGCTGGAGCGCCTGGCCGATCTCGGCTATCACGCGGCACTGGGCACGGAGGTTGAATTCGTGCTGTACCAGGGCACTGGCCAGGAGGCGCACAGGTCGGCATACCGTGGTCTGCGCCCGGCGTGGTCCGGCGATCTCGACTACGCCCTCAGCCATCCCCCGGAAGTCGCCGACTTCTTCCAGTGCCTCCACGATGCCCTGCGGGAAGCGGGCGTTCCCGTCGAGGCGATCAAGACCGAGAGTGCGGCAGGCCAGGTCGAAGTGACCTTCGCCTACGGCGAGGCGATGTCGGCGTGCGACGCCTACACCGCCTTCCGGCTCATCATGCCGGACCTCGCTCAGCGGCGCGGTATGACTCCGACGTTCATGGCCGCACCCGCCACCGGTATTGGCAGCGGCCTGCATGTGCACCTGTCGCTGTGGTCCGCCAACGGCAACGCGTTCACCTACCACCGGAGCACGGACCTGCCTGCGGTGTTGGAACGGGCCATTGCCGGCCTGGTGTCCGGCTTGCCACACCTGGCTCCGCTGTATGCCCCCACCCCCAACGCCTACAAGCGGTACGCTCCGCACACCTTCGCCCCGACCAGCTACACCTGGGGCTTCGACAACCGCACCTGCGCCATTCGCGTCACCGGTGTCGGCGAGAGCGCCCACCTCGAAGTCCGCCTGCCGGGCGCCGACGCCAACCTCTACCTCGCGCTCACTGCCGCCTGCGCCGCCATCATCCACGGTATCCAGGACCGCCCCGAGCTTCC
This sequence comes from Streptomyces sp. NPDC007991, assembly GCF_042958445.1. Taxonomy (NCBI): domain Bacteria; kingdom Bacillati; phylum Actinomycetota; class Actinomycetes; order Kitasatosporales; family Streptomycetaceae; genus Streptomyces; species Streptomyces sp. NPDC007991. The sequence continues at coordinate 618,137 of NZ_JBIBJD010000005.1, read as the reverse complement.
GGCGCCCTGTGGCGGCGACGCCTACACGGCAAGCGACGCCACCCCCGTGCCGGCCGACCTCACCGAGGCCATGAACAGCTTCATGGGCAACAAGGTCGCGTACGACGCCCTCGGGGAAACGGTCATGAACCACTACGCCCGCGCGGCCCAGGCCGAACTCGCCTGGCACCGCAGGCAGGTCACCGATGTTGAGCGCGAGCGGGGTTTCCACCGTGCTTGATCTGCCCTTCGCCCCGTCAGGAGACGTCCTCCACGGTGACGGGACTTCCAGCGGCTCGATCGCTTAGCCGCGGCGCCAGTAGTCCACTTGGCTCGCCGACCACAACGGCGGGGAGGTGGGAGTCTGGGCGTAGTGCGCCCACTCGCCGATCGTCACCTGCTGTGGGGCGACTGACCGGCCAGCGTCGTCGCGGCCGTCCGCGCTGAACTTCCCTGGCCTCAGATATGGGCGCGCACCTCTTCCGGGATGGCGGTGCCTGCGAGCTGGAGCCCATCGTCCGGGTGCGGGGTGTCGTTGCGGAGGGCCGCGGTGATCTCGATGAAGCCGTAGGACAGCAGGCCGGGTGGGCCTTCGAGGTCGACTCTTCCGCCTGCCGCTCCGCTTCGAGCGCCCTCGCCTCGCAGTCATCGCACAGGTGCGGGGGGGCTGTCCCCGCGGCCCAGTCGACCCTGGTGCCGGCGCTCCATCGGTCGTCGGTGAACTTGGTCCCGCAGGTCGGGCACACCGGACGCTGGGCCTCGCGTTCGGCTGCCTCCTGCGCTTGGCGGCGTCGCGCCTCTTCGTCCGCGGGTGCGTCGCGTCGCCCCACCGGGGATCGGGTGTGGACCAGCGGGTGCGCCACATCGGCTGTCCTGGCCGTCAGTGTCCTTCACCTTGCGGTGGAACTGGCGCATGTACGTGTCGAACTTCAAGGCGCCGGGGTTCCTCCACGTGCCCGTCGCCGGGAGAGCGACCTCGGTGGCGTAGGAGGAGATGCTGCCGATCCCGTCAGACTCGTCGGCAAAAGCCTTGGCGGCCGCGATGGCTTCGGCCTGCTCACCTGCCACGCCGCGTCGACTCGGAGTCCAGGTGCGTGTACTGCCTGCGCCAGGTGGAGCCTTTACAGCCCGAGGCGTGACGGCGTGTCCCGTCGTCGTTGAACAGCACGACTCCATACACCGGGCGTCCCGGGGATGCCTTCGCTCCCCGGGGCCCGTGGTCTGTCCGGACGCGGGACAGATTCAGATCTCCAGGCCGCCGTGATGGTGAGCCAGTTGGCGGCTTCGGCGTCGGTCATCAGCACCGCCTGGGGCCGGGTGGGCGTCGCCGTCCTGGACGATGTGGACGTGACCCGGGTGTCGTCACCTGGTCCGGGATCGTCTACGTCGCGGTCGTCGTGGAGGTGTACTTCCGGGCGATCGTCGGCTGGTCCGCCGCCACCAGCGAACGGGCCAAGCTCGTCCTCGACGCCCTGGACATGGCGTCGAGGCGTCGGGACCGCGCCGGAACTCCCACTGGCCCAGGGCCAGTTCACCATTCGGATGCGGGCAGCCAGTACACGTCTTTCGCGTTCGGCGCCCACCTCCTCGAGGCCGGTATCGACGCCTCGATCGGCACCGTCGGTGATGCCCGGGAAAACGCCCTGATGGAACGCCAGATCGGCTTCGAGAAAACGGAGTTGATCAAACCGCGCAGGCACTGGCACGGCCTCGCCGACGTCGAGCTCGCTACCGCGGAATGGGGCGACTGGTTCGACAACCAGCGCCTCCACACGCGATCGGCGACGTCCCGCCCCACGAGCACGAGACCAACCACTGTGCCCGACACCGGCCCCAACCGGCGGCCGATCCAAGTAGGTCCAACTGGCATGGAACTTGGACTTGAGAATGGGCAGCTCAGCTGATCAGAACACATATCCAAGGGGCGGAGCTGCACCCAGGTTGCGTGCCTCCCGCTCGGCCATAAGGCCGCGCGGGAGGCACGCTTTCGAGTGGCCGACTTGTGGGCCGGGCACGCTGAGCGGCCGTGGTGGTGACGATCGGTTGACCGCTCATTCCGGAGGCGACCGACCCTCCGACGGTTTCGCGAAGGCAGGCCATAGTGATCAACAGACGAGATGTATTGCGGGCAGGCACCGTCAGCGCCCTCGGCGCCGGGACCGTGGCTCTGACGGCGCCGCCCGGTGCGGCTGCGGCAACCGAGGCAGCAAAGTCGGTCAGCCGTAAGGACTGGGAGCGGCTGGCTGCGTCACTCTCCCCCGGCGCCACCCTCTACCGGCCGCGAAACCCGGACTACCCTCCGCTGGCGATCCCGTTCAACCACCGGTACGCCGGGATCCACCCCGCCGGAATCGTCGCCTGCGCCACCACAAAGGACGTACACGAGGCGATCCGCTGGGCCCGCGCGGTGGGGCTGCCCGCCGTGCCTCGTACCGGACTGGGACACAACTACGCCGGCTACTCCACCACCACGGGTCTGCTGCTCAACATGAGCCGGATGAAGAGCATCGTCTCCACTCCGCAGCGGAGAGCCGCCCGCGCTCGGGCATACGGGCCGATCAAGGTTGTTCACGAGGCGGGCACCGTCACTGTCGGGGCCGGGGTCACCAACGGCGACCTGCACCCGCTGCTCGAGAACCAAGGCATCTTCGTACCGACCGGCCGCTGCCCCTCGGTCGGAGTCGCGGGACTGGTGCTGGGCGGAGGTATCGGCTTCAGCGACAAGATGTTCGGCCTGACCTGCGACCGGCTGGTCGCCACGACCGTCGTGCTGGCGGACGGCCGGGTGGTCAAGGCCAGTGAGGATTCCGAGCCCGATCTGTTCTGGGCCTGCCGGGGCGGCGCGGGCAACAACTTCGGGGTGCACACCTCGTTCACGCTCCGGTACGAGCAGTTCCAGGGCAACGTGGGGTTCTACCAGTTCCGCTGGAGCCTGGACTCCGTACTGCCGGTGATCGCGGCCACACAGCAGATCGTCCAGGACACCTTGGACAACAAGCGGTTCCACTGCCGCCTCGGTATCGGCACCCACGGGCGAACCCGGGACCGGATCCGCACGAACGCCAACGTCAATGTGATCGGCCAGCACTACGGATCCATCGATGAGTTGCGGACGATCCTCGCCCCGCTGCTTGCCATCGGCACAGCCGACGAGCGTGCCCGGAACCGCGCCGCCATCCAGGAAGTCACCCCGGCCAAGGCGACTACGCTGCTGAACGCCACCACTCCCGTGGAGAAGTTCGCCTCCAAGTCAGGGATCCTGACCTCCCGGACACTCCTCACCGACAAGCAGATCAGCGCCGCAGCCGAGCAGCTGCTCGCCTGGCCGGGCAGCGGCAACGAGGACGGAGCCGGGTTTGCGATGTTCGCGCTCGGCGGGGAGATCAACCAGGTGCCTCCGAAGGCGACCGCGTTCGTGCACCGAGGCAGCACGTTCATCCTGGCCGCCGAGACCAACTGGGCGGACAACGACCACCCCGATGTCGCCGCCGTGAATCGGCGCTGGCTCCAGGATTTCTACAACGCCATCTTTGACGGCACGCCCCCTGAGCACTCGTACCAGAATTTTCCCGATCCAGAGCTGAGGGACTGGCGCAAGGCGTACTACGGTGCGAACTACCCCCGGCTGGTCCATGTGAAGCGGCAGTACGACCCGAGCGGCTTCTTCGACTACCCACAGGCAATCGGCTCCTGATGCTCTCCCCGGGCTCGGCTTGGGGGATGCTCGACGCTCTCCCGGCGGCGGCCTCTTCGTCCCGGGGGCCCTCCCGGCTGATCTACCGGCCGAGCACCGACGCTCGGCCGGACGGCCGCAAGAGCTTCGCCTGGACCGATTACCGCGACCTGGTCCAGGCCGCGCTCCAGCAGCTCGGCGGCCCGATCGTGCTGGTCTGACGGCGGCCGTGGCGAGCGGCTCTGATCCCCTTGTTGTGGTGCCGGATCCCGGGTCGGGCCCGCGGACCGGCCCGGCGGCGGTGACGACGGCCCGTGCCCGCCATTCGCCCTCGCGCCACCCGGACGGGGGATGGCTCGTGCGCCACGCCGACCTCTGAGACCTGGTGGGCGCCGGCCGGGTGACCTGGCAGGTCGGTTCTCGGCCCGGCCGGTCGACGACGCCCCGGTCGGCTTCGGCCTCCAGGGGGGACCGTCCATGTGCGTGCTCTGGATCAAGCTCCCGCGGGAGTCCCCCGGCTTCGAGTTGACACCCGGGATCCCGGCGGCAAAAGTACTAATTGTGCATGTTTGAGCACGTTTCGTGTTTGAAAATGCTTCCATTGCCAGCCCGTCCATCGGTCCATCCACCTCAGCCCCGGTTATCGCGGGCTGCCCCGCCTGCTACGCGCCGCAGGCAGTTTCCGCGATGCTGCCTGCCGCCTGCGCCCGGCGAACCCGCGCCCACCCGGCCGGTTCTCGCTCATCCGGGAACACGAGCAACGGCCTGCCCGACCGGCCCACGGCGTGGTGATCGGGCACACGTCGGGCGGGCCCGGCCGCCCGCGCCCCCACGCCCGGCCGGGCCCTGGCGTCGTGGGCCCCAGCTCTCGCCACAACCCCAACCGGACCCCCCCCCAGGACCA
>NZ_JBIBJD010000005.1:442318-613571 GCF_042958445.1 Streptomyces sp. NPDC007991 | reverse complement strand
CCCAACCCGGCAACCCCCCCCCCGGCCCGCCCCCCCCGCCCCCGGGGGGGGGTCGGGGCCCCCCGGGGGCGGCCGGGGCCCGCGCGCCCCCGCCCGCCCGACGTGCCGTAGCGGTCGGGCCTCACGGCTCTCGCTTCACCCAGAAGGGAACAGACGCCATGGACAACACCAAAACCGACCTCTGGAAAAATCGCGTGCGCTGGGAGACTTGTCTGCAGCTGGCGCGCGAGCTGCTTCTGGTCGGCCCCGAGCCGAAGAACGAGGACCTGAAGCTGCGCTTCCTCGACGTCCTCATCGACCGGGGGCTGGCTCCCGGACAGCCGCCCGGGCGGCCGAAGGAGGTGCTGATCGTCGGGGCCGGGATTTCCGGCCTGGTGGCCGCGACGATACTCAAGCAGGCCGGCCACAAGGTCACGATCCTGGAGGCCAACGCCAGCCGGGTGGGCGGACGCATCAAGACCTTCCGCCGCCGGGAGGGCGAGAAAGAGGGGCCGTTCACCGATCCGGCCCAGTACGCGGAGGCGGGAGCCATGCGGCTGCCCGACTTCCACCCCCTCACCCTCGCCCTGATCGACAAGCTCGGACTGAAGCGCCGGCTGTTCTACAACGTCGACGTCGATCCCCGTACGGGCTTCCAGAAGGCGCCCGTGCCCCCGGTGGTCTACAAGTCCTTCACCGGTCAGGAGTGGAGGTACGGACAGGACAGCCCCGACTTCCGGGAGCCCCACAAGCGGAACAACACCTGGATCCAGATGAACTCCGTCCAGGCCCGCCGCTCCGAGTACGCGGACGACCCCACGCTGATCAACGAGGGCTTCCACCTGACGGGGGACGAAGCACGGCTGACCACCAGCCAGATGATCAACGATGCTCTGGAAGAGGTCAGGGACTACTATTCCGACTCCGTGACCGGCCAGGACGGCACGCAGCAACGGGTGAACAAGCCGTTCAAGGAGTGGCTCGAAGGCTGGGCGAGGGTGGTCCACGACTTCGACGGCTGCTCGATGGGCGACTTCCTGCGTGACCACGCCGGTCTGAGCGACGAGGCCATCGAGGCCGCCGGCTCGATCGAGAACCTCACCTCGCGGCTCCACCTGTCGTTCTTCCATAGCTTCCTGGGCCGCAGCGACATCAACCCGAACGTCACCTACTGGGAGATCGAGGGCGGCACCGAGATGCTGCCCGACAAGCTCGCCGAAGGGCTTCAGGACGAGCTGGTGATGGGACACCGGATGGTCCGCCTGGAGTACTGGGACCCGCGCCGGGACGGTGAGCGGCGCGAAGACGTGGGCCCGGAGCCGGGGCGCACGGTCGCGATCCACACCGAGCCCGAGGACTCCCTGAGCGGACAGCCCCGGGTGTGGAGGGGTGACATGGCGATCGTCACGATCCCCTTCTCGAGCTTCCGCTTCGTCGAGGTGTCGCCGCCGTTCTCGTACAAGAAGCGGCGGGCGGTCATCGAGACGCACTACGACCAGGCGACGAAGGTGCTGCTGGAGTTCTCCAAGCGGTGGTGGGAGTTCACCGAGGAGGACTGGCGCCGGGAGCTGGAGTCCGTCGATCCGGGCCTGTACGACTTCTACCAGCAGTCCGCCAAGGCCCCCGTAGAGCCCGCGGACGACCTGCCGTCCCAGCTGAGTTCACTGCCGACGGGGCTGCTCGGTGCCCACGGCAGCGTCCAGGAGCAGCTCATCGACCACAGGCAGCTCGAGTACTACCGCCAGGAGCCGCTGCGCGGGGCACCGCTTCGGCCGGCGACCAATGTGTTCGGGGGCGGTTCGACCACCGACAACCCCAACCGGTACATGTACTACCCCTCCCACCCGGTGCCGGGCAGCAGGGGCGGCGGGGTGGTCCTGGCCACCTACTCCTGGTCCGACGACGCGGCACGCTGGGACTCGATGGAGGACGCGCAGCGCTACGTCCACGCCCTGCGGAACCTGCAAATGGTCCACGGCCGCCGCATCGAAGTGTTCTACACGGGCGCCGGGCAGACCCAGAGCTGGCTGCGCAACCCGTACGCCTTCGGTGAGGCCGCGATCTACACGCCGCACCAGATGACCAGCTTCCACCTGGATGCCGTCAAGCCCGAAGGGCCGGTGTACTTCGCGGGCGAACACACCTCGCTGAAGCACGCCTGGATCGAGGGCGCCGTGGAGACGGCGGTCCGCGCAGCCATCGAGGTGCACGAGAAGGCGTCGCCTCCGTCCTACACGGTGCCCGTGGAACGCGAGGCGGGACGCGAAGCGGTGGACGAGCGACAACTCACGGAGGTGCAGGCAAAGTGACGGAGCAGCAGCAGCCCTCGACATGGAACGTGGCGCGGTACCTGGCCACGCGACTCGAACAGCTCGGCATCGAGCACCTGTTCGGCGTGCCCGGCAATCACCTGGGTCCGTTCCTGTCCATCATGAAGCAGCACACTCCGCAGTTGACGTGGGTGGGCACCCCGACCGAGGTCGGGGCCGGGTATGCGGCCGACGCCTATGCGCGGGCCCGCCACGCCGACGCCCCTGACGGCGGCTTCGGCGTCGGGGCCGTCGCCGTCACCTACAGCGTCGGTGCGTTCAACCTGCTCAACCCCATCGGGGGCGCCTACGTCGAATATGTGCCGCTCATCGCGATCAACGCCTGCCCGACCTACGAGCAGTGGCTGAACTACCAGGCCATCGGCCTGCTCACCTCCCACATGAGCCAGCGCCGGGAGAGCAACCTCGACGTGTACCGCCAGGTCACGGTCGACGCGCAGGTGATCTCCAACCCGGGACTGGCCCCCGTGCAGATCGACAGCGCCATCGTCGCCTGCCTGTCCGAGCGCCGGCCGGTGTATCTGGAGGTCATGGAGGACGTCTGGGCCGCGGAATGCGAAGCACCTCAGGGACATCTGGCGCCCAGGCAGCGCCCGTTCACCCCCAAGAACCGGACCATGCTGGCCAAGGCGGTCGCCGCCGCCGTCGACCTCGTCAAACAGAAGGGGGGAGTACAGGGCTCGCCCATCCTGTGGGCGGGCGAGGAGATCGACCGGTTCCGTCTCTCCTCACCCCTCACGGAGTTCGCGCGGGACACGGGGATGCCGTTCTGCACGACCGTCGGGGGCAAGTCCGTGGTCTCGGAGAACACCCCGGGATTCGTCGGTGTCTACAACGGCAAGGCCAGTGATCCATACGTACGGGAGGTGTTCCAGCGGGCCAAGTGCCGCATCGGGCTGGGTACCTGGTCGACATCGAAGAACCTCGGCGGCGAACAGGACATCGGCGACGACTGGTGCGTGGCCGCCCGCGAAGGAGTGAGCGTCGGCGCCTCCTACTACCCCGACGTCCAGCTGGAACGGTTCATCCCGGCACTGCGCGAGGCGCTGGTGACCGAGTTCGGCCCGGGCGCCTTCGCCGCCGACTACTTCGCCCAGGCGCACGCCGAAGGGGCGGCGGTGCCCGAGAGCACGGCCGCCTACCAGGCCCAGCTCAGCGCCACCGACATCCAGGCGGAGCTGACGTACGACAGCTTCTTCCAGCGCATCAGCCGCTTCCTCGACAGCCAGGCGACGGGCACGGGCGCCCAGGCCACCTCACCGTTCACCCTCCTGTCCGACGCGGCGTTCGCCCTCCTGGGCTCGATGAACCTGCACAGCGTCGAGCGCGCCGGATACCTGGCGCAGAACTCGTGGCTGTCCATTGGCTACTCGGTCGGAGCGGCCACCGGCGTCGCGATGGCCCGGAAGGCCGCGGGCAAACGGCCGATGGTGTTCGTCGGCGACGGCGCGTTCCAGGAGACGTGCCAGGAACTGTCCACACACACCCGGCACCGGCTGAACTCGGTGATCTTCGTGCTGGACAACGAGGGCTTCTACGGCATCGAGCAGATGCTGGTCGACCCGTGCTACTACGAGCAGAAGCCGTCCGACGGCGCCGACTTCTACAACAATCTGCACCAGTGGCACTACGACCAGCTGGCCAAGGTCTTCGGCTCGGACAAGAGCCCGATGACCGGCATGACGGTCGCCACCCACAAGGAACTGGAATCCGTACTGAAGCGCATCAGCGAGCCGAACGACTCGATCAACCAGGGACCGCTGCTGGTCCAGGTCCGCCTCAGCCGTCACGACTACCCCCGCGCCCTCCAGTACAAGATCAACGAGAACTGTCCCTGACGAGGAGCTGGACAGCTGACGGGCGCCTGTGCCAGAAGGCGAAGGCCTTCTGGCACAGGCGCCCGTAGCGTGTGGTTGCCGATGGCTACGCGGGGCGGATCACCACGCGTCGCAGGGCACCGCGATCTCAGAGGGCATCTGCTTGATCAACATCGATGACTTCCGGCGTCACTCCGCTGCCCCGGCGTTGTCTGACGCCTCGTCGTATCTGCTTGCCGGTGAGCAGGCCGAACCACCGCTCCACCTGGTCGAGCCAGGAACTGCTGACCCGCACCCGCCAGGCCTACGGGGGCGAGAGCGCCGCCGCGCTGGTACTCGTGGTCGATGCGCATCGCTCGTGCGTGCCCTGGCGTCAGGGCCGGGCGGCAGCGGCAGCGGGCCTGGATGGACATCTTCTCGTCGCTGGAGATGACGTGCTCGTCCCCGCTCAGCGGTTCGCCGTCGAAGGTGCGGGCGTACAAGTCCAGCAGGCGGGCGGCCTTGGCCTAACAGCGGGGTGCCGGTCTCGGCGGGTAACTGAAAGGCTGGTCGGTCACGGGCCTGGGGCCACGGGAGACACTTCGTCGTCCGGGTGGTACCGCAGTACCACCCAGGTGCGCAGCGCAGGCCCCGGTCACTACCGTCGTCTCGGTAACTCGCGGCCCGGATCCCCCGGACCACCCGCGCGTAGCCTCGCACCCGAAGTCACCCTCCCCGACGGCGCCCAGCTTCTACTCCGGCAGGGGACGCCGAGGACAAGGCCGAGGAAGAAGCCCCCAGCGTCGCGGCCAGGTCTCCCTTTTTATGTAGTGTGCGGACATGACAAGAAGCGAGCGGCTCGCGGAGCAGCTGGACTGGTACTGGCACAAGAACCTGCGGCCGCAGCTGGACGGTCTTACCGATGAGGAGTACTTCTGGGAGCCGGTGCGCGGCTGCTGGAGCATCCGCCCACGTGGCACGTCGGCCGCACCGATGTCGGCAGGTTCGGGGGAATGGACGATGGACTCCGCCTCCCCTGGCCCGGTGCCGGCGCCGGTGACCACGATTGCCTGGCGGCTGGCGCACATCATCGTCTCGTGCCTGGGCTATCGGGTCGGATGGTACTTCGGCGGCCAGGACGTCGACTCCGAGACATTCGCCTACGCGGGGACCGCTGACGAGGCGCTGAAACAGCTCGATGAGATGTATGGGAGATGGAACGCGGGGGTCCGCGAGCTCTCGGACGCCGACCTGGAGAATCCGCCCACGGTGGGCCCCGAGCGGTTTCCCATGGAGAACAGGGTCCTGCACGTCAACAAACAGGGAGCTGATCCATCACGGCGCCGAGATTTCCCTGCTGCGCGACCTCTACCGCTGGCAGGACGCAGCCGTACCGCGCCGCATATGACTTTGCGGCAACCGGTGATCGAGCTTCGGAAACCTACATGGACTCCTGACGCTCCGTGGCTGCGAGCTTCAGTGAAGCTGCGGCCGCTTGGGCTCCTTCTTCGTCAGGGACGAACAGGGCGCGCAGCCGGCCGGTCGCGCGGCGACTGCCGACGCTGCATGGGGCGCGCCGACCATGCCTCCTCCAGGTGCATGTACCTCCTGCACCCGATCGCGCCACCAGGAGACGACGAACTCTGATGCGCCGACCGGGCCCGGGATGGGCGGACGTCGGCTCCCGGCTGAATCGTCCAGCTCGGAATCGAGTCGCTCGATGCCGTCGGACGGGCACTGGCAGAACACCCTGAGGTCCGCTCCGCCGCCACCACCGGCACGGCCGCCAGACCGGTGTCGACAGCGGCACCTCGGGCCTGGACGGCTCGGGCCGCGGCGCGGGCCCGCTGCTCGAGTTCGTTCGCACCGACCGAGGGGCCTGCCGAACGATTCCGGGAGGAGCTGCACTCGGTTCCATCGAGGGCTACCGACGCGGCTGAAGAGCAACGAGCTCCCCGTGCCGGTCGCCACGTTTCCTCCGAAGAAGCGCAGATCCGACCGAGTCCCGTGGTGAGGGCAGCGGCACGGTAGCGGGCGAGCAGCGTCGGGTCGTCCCGTAGTTCGGCGAGCCGCTTGCGCATCCCGTCCAGGGCGTCGGGGGGCGTCCGGCGGGGCGAGGAGTGGCAGGTCGGGGCACCAGACCTCGTGTGTGGGCAGTTGCTCGGGCACCCACGGCCATCAGGTCGCTGGCGATGTGGGTCTGCAGGCCGCAAGTGACGTGCGGGGAGCGGGCGCCCTGGTCCGCGCAGATCTCGTGCCACACGCCCGCGCGGCACGTACAGCATATCGCCCATCCCGGTGCCCTCCTGGGGCTCACTGCGCAGCTCTGGGAGGACACCGCCGATCTCAGCACGGCGCCCCCCACGGAGATGACCCGATGAAGCGCCGCAACCTGCTGCGCGGCGCGCTGGCCGCCGGCCTCACCGCTCCGGCCCCCGCCGCGCTCACCGCCGCCCGGACCGACGTCGAGGGCGCGGCGGCGGAGCAGGCCGGTGCGGTAGCCGTCCAAGGAGACCGCACCGCGGGCCCGATGGCCCGCCGCGAGCGGGGTCCGCGCCGGTGTCACGCCGGACCGATGACCTTCTTGCGCATGTGCCCGTAAACCACCGACGTCCGTACGTCGGCGAGTTCCGGGCGCTTCGCCAGCTTCTCCAGGACCACTGCGTGCAGATGGTCGGTGTCCCGGACGGCGACGTGTACGAGGAAGTCGTCGTTCCCGGTGAGGACGAAGATCGAGATGACCTCGGGCATGCCCTCCAAGAAGGTCTGGAAGGCCTCGATCACAGCACGTGTCGGCGGGCGGACCCGTACGGCGATCACCGCCTGCAACCCGCGGCCGATCGCCGCGAGGTCTGCCTCAGCGTGAAATCCCGTCAGGATGCCGCTCCTGCGCAGCGACCGGATTCGCTCCAGACAGGTGGACGGGGCGATACCGAGTTCCTGGGCCATGTCCCGGTTGGTGCGCCGACCGTCCTCCTGGAGCATCCGCACCAACGCCGAATCTAGTTCGTCCACGCTTGCCTCACCCCGCCGGATTCCGAAGGTAATTCGGACTCATCCCATCACCCTCGATGATGTTGTTAACCTCCAGCCTAATTCGTCGATGTTTGTTCGGTCACAGCGCGGTGGGCGGCAACGGGCAGCAGAGAGGGGCGACTTGCGATGCGCAAACGAGGACCCACGGTGTGGGCGGTGTGTGCGGTCATGGCGGCCGCGCTGTTCTGGAGCAGTTCGTACGCGGTGACCAAGCAGGTGCTGGAGGATGTCGGCCCGCTCAGCATCGGCGCCGTCAGGTTCACCCTCGCGGCGTTACTCCTGGGCGTGATGATACGGCTGAGCAGGCACCGCCCAGCCCGTCCCGACCCCCGGCAGCGGCGGCAGCTCTACCTGAGCGGGTTCCTCGGCATCACCGTGTACTTCATCCTCGAGAACGTCGGCGTCGACCTGTCGACGGCATCCGACGCGTCGCTGATCGTGGCCACGTACCCGCTGATGACGATGCTGGTGGAACTGGTCGTCTTCCGCGCCCGGATGCCGCTGCCGCGTGTGACGGGCGTGCTGCTGGCCACCGTCGGCGCCTTCCTCGTCGTACGCAACGGGGCCGAGGTCGGCGGCAGTTCGCGCTGGCTGGGGGACGTCCTGCTGTTGCTCGGCGGGCTGGCCTGGGCCGGCTACAACGTGCTCGGCAAGCGCGCGAGCGCCGGCCAGGACGCCGTGAGCGTCACCTACTACCAGACCCTGGCGGGCGCGGCCGGCTTCCTGCTCGCGTCCCTGCTGGAGGCCGACGATTGGCGGATGCCGGGCGCGACCGCCTCATCACTGCTGGTCTACCTGGCCGTGGCGTGCTCGGTCGGCGGCTTCCTGCTCTACAACTACGGCCTGCGCCAGATGGCGTCGAGCGTCGCGGTCAACATCCTCAACCTGGTGCCGGTCTTCGGCGTCATCGGCGCGGTCGTGATCAACGGGGAGTCGATCCGGCTCGCCCAGGTGACGGGAGGCGTGATCATCATCGCCGGGGTGGCGCTGGGCATGATCGAGCGGGGACAGGAGGCCACGGCGAATCCGGGCGCGAGGGGCAGCGAGCCCTATGGGAGTGCGACCGCTCGGACCACGGCGGGGGCGGGGGCCGCGCCGGACGAGCCCGAAGCGGCTGTACCGACCGCGCGTGGAGTGATCGACGGGGCTCGGTAGCCGCTAGGGGTGTCGCTGCGACAGTTTCCGGTCGTGGAGGCGGCGCCGTAGGTGATGGGCGGACGTGACGGGCTCCAGGTCACGTCTGTCTGACCCCCGTCGGCGACGGCAGCTCCTTTTCTTCTCAAACGCGCAATGTTCCTCTCCGCCTTCGCAGCCCTCCACGATCCCGCCTCCCGCACCTCATACGACCGCTGCCGAGCCAGAGGCAAAACCCACACCCAGGCCTCCTCCGCCTGGCCAGACAACGGAAACATGCTGTTCGCGATGCTCCGCCCTCCGAACGGCACCCGTACCGTGAAGCCACCAGTGATTTCCGGCCGCCTGGAGGGCGTACGCGACGTGGCACTCGCCGGGTACTACTCCAGCGCCAACAGCGACTTCGCCTCCGGGTGGTCACTGCGCTGGACGCAGACCTACCACCCCGCGTACGAACTGAGCATCGCCACCCTGGACATGACCACGGTCAACGACTACGGCCGGGTCAACGACTTCCGCACCGGCGAGGTCCGCTGGGCCGACAGTCAGGCACCTGGACCCGCAGGGCCTTCGTCCCTCGCGCCGACGACGTGATCGTCCACGAGCTGATCCCCGCGTCCGGCCGCACGGTCGACACCACCCTGAGCGTCAGCACCGCGCTCGACGGGGTGCCGGGCAGCGTCGGTTTCACCACGCGCGTCACCACGAGCAACGGATCCGGCTACCTGAACCTGCGTGGCACCTTTCCCCGTCCGGGCAGGGCGTCTTCGGCTACGAGGGAGTCACCCGGGGTCGTCCCCCGTGGGATCGGGGGCCTTCGTCAGCGTCAGGTCAGCGGCTCCACCATCGTGGTAGGGAGGGCGAGCAGGCGATCCTGCTGACCAGGCTGGACCGACCTGAGACGTCTCCGACGCCGACCGCACGCTCTCCGCCAGCGAGCTGGAGGCCGGTGAACACCCGCTGCGCGCCCTCCTCGAACCGGCCCGCCGCGCCGACCCGCTCCCGGAGGCGACGCACCATGCGACGGTCTCCTGAGGACGTGATTGTGATCCCCCCAGGCGCGGGGCAACCTCAACGCCGGGGAAGCCCCCGGTGGTCCCAGCAACACCCCCGAACGCACCGTCTGGCCGCACTGCCCTATCGCCCCGCGTCCGCCAGAGTCGTGGGGGTCGGCGGACACGGCCGGCGGATTCACGAACGGGAGGGGAAACAGCATGTCCGAAGCGACAGTTGGGGCACATCGCGGCATGGCACGACGAGGGTTCCTGGCCGGGGCCGCCGCCATCACGGGTACGGCACTGACGAGCACGGCACGCGCGGCCGGGACAAGGGCCGAAAACGACGCCGGAAACGGCCCGTTGGCGCTCACCCACGTCACCGTGATCGACGGATCGGGAGCACCCCCGGCCCCCGGCATGACGGTCGTCGTCGAGGGTGGCCGCATCACCCAACTCGCCCCGAGCGCACACACCCGGCTCCGCCCGGGCACCCGCACGGTCGACCTGAGCGGCAAGTACCTGATCCCGGGACTGGTCGAGGCGCACACCCACAGCGACGGCCCGGAGACAGTGATCCCGGCGCTGTACGCCCTCGCCGGCGTCACCACGGTCCGGGAGATGTGGGGCCGGCCGGTCCACCACGAGTGGCGCGAGAAGATCCGCAGCGGTGCACTGCTCGGCCCCCGCTGGGTGGTCGGCAGCCCCATCGTCGACGGCACGCCCTCACTGTGGGCGGCCGACGTGGGCCCGACCATCGAGGTACGCGACGCGGCCGAGGCCCGGCGCGCCGTACGGCGGGTCAAGCGCGAGGGGGCGGACTTCGTCAAGGTGTACTCCCGCCTCTCCCGCGAGGCCTACTTCGCCATCGCGGACGAGGCACAGCGCCAGGGCATCCCCCACCTCGGGCACTGCCCCGACACCGTACGGATCGCGGAGGCGAGCGCCACCGGCCACCGCACCATCGAGCACCTGCACGCGCTGCTCCTGGCGACCTCACGGCACGAGAAAGAGATACGGCGCCGCCTGGCCGCCGTACGCATCGACCCGCAGGACCCCAGCAGCCTGTCCCGCTACCACAGCTGGTTCCAGCAGGTACATCCCCTGGAATGGCGGGCGGTGCAGGGCTACGACCGGGACCGGGCGGACGCACTCTTCCGGAGCCTGGCGGCCGACGGGACCGCCGTCGTCCCCACGCTCAGCGTGCACCACACGCTGGAGCTGCCCGACGACGTTCCGTCCCGGGCCGAGGAGTGGAAGTACCTGCCCGCCTGGCAGACGGAGAGCTGGCCGGACCAGCTGGCGGCCCTGACCGGAGGGCGCACCCCCGAGCAGGCCCGGCAGATCCGGCGGATCTTCGAGCACCGGCTCCGGCTGGTGAGCGAACTGCACGGCGCGGGTGTGCGGCTGGCGGCGGGCACCGACACCGGCACGGGATACCTCGTCCCGGGCTTCGCCCTCCACGACGAGCTGGCGCTGCTCGTGGCGGCCGGCCTCACCCCCGCTGATGCCCTGCGCGCGGCCACCCGGGACGCCGCCCGCACCCTCGGCCTGCCTGCCGTCGGCACCGTGGCCCGCGGACAGGCTGCCGATCTGCTCGTACTCGACGCCGACCCGCTGCGTGACATCCGCAACACCCGACGCATCCACGGGGTGGTCGTCGACGGCAGTTGGATCCCGCCGGAGGAACGGCGCCGGCTGCTCGCGGCGGTGGAAAAGGCCGCCGCGCAGACCCCGCCGCCCCAGGAGGGGGCGACCATGACGGGCTGCGGCTGCGGCGGACACCCCTGACAGCCCTTACGGCGACGGCCTCGCCGAAGGCAGCAGCGGGGACGGCAGCCCGGACCGGTGGAAGGTGACCGACAGCGGTGAACTCGTCGTCTGCGAGGCGAAGTCGTTCACCGGCCGCCTGGCCGTCGGGACGCGGGAGGCAGGTGGTGCGCTCGTCGATACCGGCAGCCCGCCGCCGGCCCGACCGCTGGGGCTGCCGTGCCGATCCATGGCCTGGCCGCACGGGTAGCTGGCACGTCGTCTTGCCGGACCCGGCGGCGCCCGGAACGACCAGCCGTCGTCGGGGTCGGCTCGGCTGGGCGTCCAGCGCACGGGCAGCGGTTCGGGATCGGTCATGTCCCAGGCGTCGGCCTCGGCCCGCCACTGGTGCAGGAGGCTGAGCGCAAGCCGCCGCTCGGCCGCTGCCTGCGGAGCACCGTCATCGTTGGATCAGATAATCGGCTGCGCGGTCGACCGCGCTGTGGGAGATGTGCGGCCCGCCGCCGGAGTCCCTCGTCATGTGTCCTACGTGATGGGGAAATCGAATACGTGTCCGGATAAGGTTCGTTGTCGAGCGTGTAATGCCGGCCGATCCGGATCGCGAACGCGCCGTGTGCCTTGAGATACGCCGCCAGCGGATCGAGCCACGCACCGATCTCACCGCTCCAGTCGATGACCGGGCCCTCGGGCAGATACGCCGGCGTGAAGCGGTCGAGCCGCGGCACCGGGCGGTGCAGGACGAGCCCCGCACCGACCAGGCGCCCGCCGTCGAACCAGCCGAGGGACTCGCTGCGCCACTCGGTCTTGACGCGGCCCCACGCCGGGGTCTGCAGAAAGCTGACCGACCGCTGGGCCCGCACGAACGCCCCATGCTCGGCGGCGCTGATCGGTCTGACGACCGGATTCCCGGCTGCTGCTCGTGCTGGTGCGCTGTAGGACATGCCACCAGTCAACGCGGTGGGGGTGTTGCCTGGGCGTACGCGGTTCTCGACACGCCGACGATATGTCACCACCCGGCGGCTCCCACGGCGTTCACCAGCTGATCCGGGCCGCCACCGGCCGGTGGTCACTGCCCGTGGCCGGCAGCAGCCACGCACTCTTCGGCTCCACACCGCGGACCAGGATCTGGTCGATCCGCGCCACCGGGAACGTCGCCGGCCAGCTGAAGCCGAACCCGTCCCCGGCCACGTCCTGGACGGAGCGCAGCTGCGAGGTGAGGCCGTCGAACGCACGGTCGTCCATGGTGCCGTTGAAGTCGCCGAGCACCAGCACGCGCTTGCTGCGCTCGGCGGCAACGGCCTTGGCGAGTTTTGTCGCGCCGGCGTCGCGCGAGTCCGTCCAGAAGCCGCCCCTGGGCATCACCCGTACGGAACCCAGATGCACCACGTACACCGCGAGCGGCCCCTTCTCGGTGGCCACCGTGGCGCGCAGCGCACGGGGCGGGTCCACCGGGAGGTCCTCCGGCGGCAGCTTCTCGGCCAGCGGCCCGGCCATGCCCCGCAGGACGTCGACCGGCCGTGTGTCCGACAGCGGCAGCTTGCTCCACAGCCCGACCGTGCCCTGCAGCGCGTGGTACGGGTACGTCTTCGCCAGCTCCTTCCCGTACGTGCCCTTGGCCTGGTCGGTCAGCTCCTCGAGCGCCAGCAGGTCCGCCCCGGAGGCGGCCAGCGCGCGGGCGGTGCCGTCCGTATCGCGGTTCTCGGCGGCGACGTTGTGACTGACCACCGTGAGATCGCCGCCCTGGTGGGACTTGTCTCCGAGCAGCCCGCCGAAAAGGTTCAGCCACACCGTGACCGGCAACAGCAGCGCGACGACCGGGGAGGCGGAGCGGCGCCAGAGCGCCGCGGCGAGCAGTACCGGGACGAACAGACCGGACCACGGCAGGAAGGTCTCCACCAGACTGCCCAGACCGGCCCGGTCCGTGATCTCTCTGTGCAGCAGCAGAAGCAGGCCGAGCAGTAGCGCACACGCCGTGAGGACCGGGCCGCGCTTCCACGGGCCCGGCCGGGAGCGGGCCGCGGGCCGGGTTCCGTCGCCGTCGGCCGCCGGGCTGCCCTGCACCGTCGCCGCGGTGTCCGCCTGCGTCATCGCCTGCCCCCGCCTCGCGGCGTGTCCGTGGGCGGCGCGGCCGAGGGGCCCGAGGGTGACGCGGTAGGCGAGAGGGGCCGTGAGGGCGAGAGGGTCGAGGACTTCGACGTCAGATGGCCTAGAACTGCGGCGACCCCCTCCATGACACCTACGACGGCCATGGCGGCCGGCAGGCCGCCGACACGCAGCGGGCGAACCAGACGGATCGTTGTTCGTGGTGAGGGCTGGGTTCGATACATACCGCGAGTGAAATCGACCGGGTGTTGCCGGCATGTATGCGATTTTCGATACGCGGACGATACGTGCCGGCTCATAGCCTGGACGCATGCGTGTCTTGATTGTCGAGGACGAGCCCTACCTTGCCGAAGCGATCCGCGACGGCCTGCGCCTGGAAGCGATCGCGGCCGACATCGCAGGTGACGGCGACACCGCTCTGGAGATGCTCGGAATCAACACCTACGACATCGCCGTCCTCGACCGCGACATCCCCGGCCCTTCCGGCGACGAGATCGCCACACGCATCGTCGCCTCCGGCAGCGGCATGCCCGTCCTCATGCTCACCGCCGCCGACCGTCTCGACGACAAGGCATCCGGGTTCGAGCTCGGCGCCGACGACTACCTCACGAAACCCTTCGAACTCCTGGAGCTCGTGCTCAGGCTCAGGGCCCTCGACCGCCGGCGCGCCCACAACCGGCCTCCCGTACGCGAGATCGCGGGCCTGCGCCTGGATCCGTTCCGCCGCGAGGTCTACCGCGACGACCGCTACATTGCGCTCACCCGCAAGCAGTTCGCGGTCCTCGAAGTCCTCGTCACCGCCGAAGGCGGTGTCGTCAGCGCCGAGGAGCTCCTGGACCGCGCGTGGGACGCGAACGCCGACCCGTTCACCAACGCCGTACGCATCACGGTCTCCGCCCTGCGCAAACGCCTCGGCGAGCCCTGGATCATCGCCACGGTGCCGGGCGTCGGCTACCGCATCGACACATCACCCGGCACCGGGCATGGCGGTGGTGACCGTGAATAGGCAGCCCGGCCTCAGCGTCCGCCTCAAGCTCACCCTCAGCTACGCCGGATTCCTCATGGTCGCGGGTGCCTTGCTGCTCGTCGCCGTGGGAGTGTTCCTCCTGCGACAGGGGTGGTTGCAAACCAATGAATCGGGGGCGGTGCGGGTAACGCCGGGCACCCTCTTCGTGCGCGGTTTCGCCCCGACGGCAGCCGCGGTATTGGTGTTCCTCCTGGTGTTCGGCCTCCTGGGAGGATGGATCCTCGCCGGACGCATGCTGGCCCCCCTGGACCGCATCACCCACGCCACCCGCACGGCCGCGGCCGGATCGCTGTCCCACCGGATCCGGTTGCCGGGCCGCAAGGACGAGTTCCGCGAACTCGCCGACGCCTTCGACGCGATGCTCGCGCAGCTCGAAGCCCACGTCGCGGAACAGCAGCGATTCGCCGCCAACGCCTCGCACGAGCTGCGTACCCCGCTGGCGATCTCGAAGACACTCATCGACGTCGCCCGCGCCGATCCGGACCACGACCCCGGCGAACTCGTCGACCGCCTCCACACCGTCAACACCCGGGCCATCGACCTCACCGAGGCACTGCTCGTGCTCAGCCGCGCCAACCAGCGGTCCTTCACCCGAGAACAGGTCGACCTGTCCCTCGTGGCGGAGGAAGCAGCCGAAACGCTCCACCCGCTCGCGGAAAAGCACGGTGTCGCCCTCGAGACCAGCGGCGACATCGCCCCCACGAGCGGTTCGCCCGCGCTCCTGCTACAGCTCACCACGAACCTCGTACACAACGCGATCGTCCACAACGTCCCGGAACAGGGCACCGTCCGGGTCCACACCGGCGTCCGCCCCAACGGCGTGGTCCTCACCGTCGAGAACACCGGGGAGCGGCTCACCCCGGAGCTGGTCGCGACCCTCACCGAACCCTTCCAGCGCGGCACCGAGCGCATCCACACCGACCAGGCGGGCGTCGGCCTGGGCCTGGCCATCGTCAAGACCATCACCGAGGCACACGACGGAACCCTCACGCTTACCCCACGCCCTGCGGGCGGGCTCCGCATCACCGTGGAACTGCCCTCGGCACCAGGAGGGTGAGCTCCGGGATACCAGCTGAGATCCTGCCGCTGCCCCGTCCTCTCGACAAGCTCGGATTCACGTCGACGCGCTGCTCTGGCGGCCGAGACGGGTGCGTCTGGATCAGGTCGTGGCGAGCGTGCTCCAGCCGCTGGTGGCGGATCCAGCCGGCGACCGTGGTTCCGTGGTCGTGGAACAGGCGGTGGAGATGGCTGAGGGAGATGTGGTGGGAGCAGATCGACAAGGATCGCTTCCAACCGTGTCGTCGTTGCCGAGGCACTCGGCAGGGGCCGGCCGGACCCCGCGGCGGGTCGCGCGCAGCAGGACCTGCCCAGCGTCAGTGCCGTCGATACGCGGTGGTGTGGCCCGCCGGTTGCCCCTGGGCGGGCCTCGGCTGATGAGCATCCTGGATGCCAGGGGGTTGAGAGCTCCCGTCAATACGTCCCGCACGATTCGAGCCGATCGTCGAAATATTTCGCTGACACAAGGCCTTTGGCGAGGACGCTGACGAACATCCCGAACGGTCGCAGGAGTTGACAAGCCCCGCTGCCTCCCTAGTATCCGTGTCGTCGACGATCCGAAAGCAGACCGAAATTTCGAATGACCGAGATGTCATGCACCTGCCATCAATCGCCGGCAGTACAACATTCATCCCCTGTCTCGCCCCCGCCTGCCGACGAAAGGAACCCCCGGTGCCCAGACGACCAGGCAGACGACTCTTCCGCCTCCTCGCCGCCGCCGCACTGACCATCACCGCCTCGGTGACCGCCTCAGCTTCCTCCACCACCTCAGCCGCCCCCGGCAGCCCGGCCCTCACCCCGCCCCTTGGCTGGAACAGCTGGAACAGCTTCGGCTGCGGCATCACCGAAACACAGGTCCGCCAAGCCGCCGACGCGATGGTCTCCTCCGGCATGCGGGAGGCCGGCTACCGCTACGTCGTGGTCGACGACTGCTGGTTCGACCCCCAACGCGACGGGGCCGGGAACCTGCGCGCCAACCCCACCAAGTTCCCCAGCGGGATGAAAGCCCTCGGGGACTACATCCACAGCAAAGGCCTGAAGTTCGGCATCTACCAGGTGCCCGGCGAACGCACCTGCGCACAGACCAGCGGCGCCTACCCCGGATCGACCGGCAGCAAAGGCCACGAGATCCAGGACGCCAACACCTTCGCCTCATGGGGCGTGGACTACCTCAAATACGACTGGTGCTCCTCCAGCGGCACCCGCGACGAACAAGTCGCACGCTTCACCCTGATGCGCGACGCCCTGCGCGCCACCGGACGGCCCATCGTCTACAGCATCAACCCCAACAGCTTCCACGCCATCACCGGCGCCACCTACAACTGGGGCGAAGTCGCCGACCTGTGGCGCACCACCGAGGACCTCCTCGACATCTGGCAGAACAACAACACCAACAGCTACCCCATGGGCGTCGGCAACGTCCTGGACATCACCGCGCCCCTGGCCGCACAGTCCGGCCCAGGACACTGGAACGACCCCGACATGCTCGTCGTCGGCCGGCCCGGCCTGTCCCTGACCGAGTCCCGCTCCCACTTCACCCTCTGGGCACTCATGAGCGCACCGCTCATGGCCGGCAACGACATCCGCACCATGTCCGCGGACGTCAGCGCCATCCTGCGCAACCCCCGCCTCCTCGCCGTCAACCAGGACCCGCTGGGCGCGGGCGGGCGCCGGGTCCGCGATGACGGCTCCACCGAGGTGTTCGCCAAGCCGCTGTCCGACGGTTCGGTCGCGGTGGGGCTGTTCAACCGGGGAAGCAACCCCACCACCGTCACCACCACGGCCGCGCAAGTGGGCCTGTCCGGAGGGTCGTTCACCCTCACCGACCTGTGGACCGGCTCCACCTCGAACACCTCCGGGCAGATCTCGGCGAACGTCCCCGCCCACGGTGTGGCCGCCTTCCGGCTCAGCGGCGGCAGCCCGATCCCCGCCACCACCTCCCGGCTGCGCGGCACCGCCTCCGGCCGCTGCCTGGACGTCGACAACGCCTCCACCGCGGCCGGGGCCACCGTACTGCTCTGGGACTGCCACACCGCCGCGAACCAACTGTGGACCACCTGGTCCGGCGGCGAGATCCGCGTCTTCGGCGACAAGTGCCTGGATGCCTACAACCAGGGCACCACCAACGGCACCCGCGTCATCACCTGGCCCTGCAACGGCCAGGACAACCAGAAATGGACCATCGGCTCCGACGGCACGATCCGCAACGTCCACGCCGGGCTGTGCCTCGATGCCGACCGGTCCGGCACCGCCAACGGAACTCCGCTGATCCTGTGGACCTGCAACGGCCAGAAATGGACCCGCGCGTGAGGGACCGCCGCACGGCCAGCAGCTCATCCGCCCGCCGACGCACCCGGAGGCCATGATGATCCCGGCTCGTCTGTTACCCGGCACCGGCACGAGGCTCACCCGGGCAGTCGCCTGGGTGGTGGGTCTCCTGCTGGCGTTCGCCGTAGTTCCCGCCGCGACGCAGCCCACCGTCGCCAGGGCCGACAACCCCATCGTGCAGCACGTCTACACCGCCGACCCGGCCCCGCTGGTCCATAACGGACGGGTCTACCTCTACACCGGGCACGACGAGGACGGCTCCACCTACTTCACCATGAAGGACTGGAGGGTGTGGTCCTCCGCCGACATGGTCAACTGGACCGACCACGGCTCCCCGCTCAGCCTGGCCACCTTCAGCTGGGCGTCCGCCGACGCGTGGGCCGGACAGACCGTGCAGCGCAACGGCCGTTTCTACTGGTACGTGCCGGTGAAGAACCGCGCGACCGGCCGGATGGCCATCGGCGTCGCGGTGTCGGACAGCCCCACCGGGCCGTTCCGGGACGCCCTCGGCCACCCGCTGGTGGAGAACGGCGAGATCGACCCGACCGTCTTCATCGATGACGACGGCCAGGCCTACCTGTACTGGGGCAACCCGAACCTGTCGTATGTCAGGCTGAACGCCGACATGACCTCCTACTCGGGCGGCGTCAACAGGATCCCGCTCACCCCAGCGGGGTTCGGCACCCGCACCGGTGACCCCAACCGTCCCACGCTGTACGAGGAGGGACCCTGGGTCTACAAGCGGAACGGTCTGTACTACCTGGTGTTCGCGGCCAAGTGCTGCTCGGAGTTCATCGCCTACTCCACGGCGCCCGGCCCGACCGGGCCCTGGACCTACCGCGGGACGGTCATGCCCACACAGGGCAGCAGCTTCACCAACCACCCCGGGATCGTGGACTTCAAGGGCAATTCGTACTTCTTCTACCACAACGGCGCGCTCCCGGGCGGCGGCGGCTTCACCCGCTCGGTCGCGGTGGAGAAGTTCTCCTACAACGCCGACGGCACGATCCCGACCATCACCATGACGAACACCGGCGCACCCCAGGTCGGCACGCTCAATCCGTACGTACGCCAGGAGGCCGAGACGATGGCCTGGAGTTCCGGGATCGAGACCGAACCGGCCGGCGAAGGCGGAATGAACGTCGGCTGGATCGACAACGGCGACTACGTCAAGGCCAAGGGCGTGGCCTTCGGGGCGGGTGCGTCCTCGTTCACCGCGCGCGTCGCCTCGGGCAGCGGCGGCGGCACCGTCGAACTGCGTCTTGGCTCCCCGAGCGGAACGGTCGTCGGCCGTTGCGGTGTGCCGAGCACCGGGGGCTGGCAGACCTGGACGACAGTGACCTGCCCGGTCAGCGGTGCGACGGGAACCCAGGACCTCTTTCTGCGGTTCACCGGCGGCAGCGGCTACCTGCTCAACATGAACTGGTGGCAGTTCACCCCCGGCGCCACCGTCACCGCACCGCGATAGCCCGGCGGCGGGGCGCGTTCCCTGATGTCCGTCACTCCCGCGCCCGGCATGGCGGCCGTCGCCGGACGCGGGTTCCGGCATGCCGCCATGGCGGGCGAACCAGAGTGAAACATGGGATGGATCCAGTCTGATTCGATGAGAAGTGTCTATTGACAGTCATCGGCAGTGCATTGAACCTGTGAAATCACCATCCGAACATGGGATGTCTGAGTGTTCTGTGTGAGCCGACGAGCCCCTACTAGTCAAGGAACAGAATGCAGACTCCATCCGTTTCGCCCCGGAGACCCACTCGTGGACCGCGCTTATCGGCTGCTGCCGCCGCATGCGTGATGGCGCTGCTGACCATGGTGCTGGCGACCGGGGCGACATGGTCCGCCTCGGCACCCGTGGCACCCCTGGTGAGCTCGGCGTCGGGGAGGTGTCTGGACGTCAAGGGAAACGTCGGCACGCCGGGAACGGTGTTGGACATCTGGGACTGCAACGGCCAGGCCAATCAGGCATTCGAGTTCACGTCGTCGGGCGAGCTGAGGACGATGAGCGGCTCCCGGTGCGTGGACGCCTATGACAACCGGACGGCTCCGGGAACCCCGGTGGTCGTCTGGTCGTGCGACGGGCGGCCGAGCCAGACGTGGCGGCAGAACTCCGACGGGTCGATCACCGGTGTCCGGTCCGGCTTGTGCCTGGACGTCAACGGGGCGGGCACGGCCAATGGCACCGCGGTCATCCTGTGGACCTGCAACGGCCAGAGCAACCAGAAGTGGAGCACCTCGGCATCTCCGCCCTCGCCCGGCGGGTCGGGCCCGTGCGACATCTACTCCGTGGGCGGTACGCCGTGCGTGGCCGCGCACAGCACGGTGCGGGCGCTCTACGGTTCGTACGGCGGCGCCCTGTACCAGGTCAGGCGCGCCTCGGACAACGCGACCAGGGACATCGGTGTGCTGAAGCCCGGCGGCTTCGCCGACGCGGCGGCCCAGGACTCGTTCTGCGCCGGTACCTCCTGCGTGATCACGGTCGTCCGCGACCAGTCCGGACACGGCAACGACCTGTGGTACCAGGGGTCGGCCCAGGTCCCGGGCTCGAGTCAGAGCAGCCCCGCGAAGGCGACCTCCGAGTCGCTGACCGCCGGGGGCACCAAGGCGTACTCGCTGTACATCAATCCCGGGAACAGCTACTGGCGGGACGGTCACCTGACGGGCGTGCCGACCGGTGCCGCACCCGAAGGGGCGTACATGGTGACCAGCGGCACCCACGTCAACGGCGGCTGCTGCTTCGACTACGGCAACAGCGAGACGACCAGGAAGGCTGACGCCGCCGGGGCCATGGACGCGATCAACTTCAGTACCCAGTGCTGGTTCGGTGGCTGCTCGGGAAGGGGCCCCTGGGTGCAGGCCGATCTCGAGTGGGGCCTGTACTCCGGCGGCAGCCAGTCCTGGAACCCCAACCAGCGGGCGTTCACCAGCAAGTTCGTCACCGCGATGCTGAAGAACAACGGGACGTCGAGGTTCGCCCTCAAGGGGGGCGACGCGCAGTCCGGCGGCCTGACCACCCTGTATGACGGCGGGCTTCCCGGCGGATACAGCCCCATGAAGAAACAGGGAGCCATCGTCCTGGGCAGCGGCGGAGACTGCTGCAAGCCCGGCGGCGGCGCCAACCTGAGCGCCGGCACCTTCTACGAAGGAGCGATCGTCGCCGGTTACCCCTCCGACGCGACGGACAACGCGGTGCAGGCCAACATCACCGCCGCCGGCTACCGCTGAGTTCCTTCAGCACGTGCGGTAGGGCGGTCCTCCCCCACCCGACCTGCGAAAGGAACACACCGTGTCAGCAGTCAGACGGCTGGTCCGGCGCCTGCGTGCCTCGACGGCCGTGCTCACGGGCCTCGTCCTGGCCGCCGGCGGCCTCGTCGGCATGGCCGCCGAGCCGGCCCATGCCGCCACCTCCATCACGGTCAACGGCGCCTCCGGCGGCCGGACCTTCGACGGCGTCGGCGCGATCAGTGGCGGGGGCGGCAACAGCAGACTCCTGATCGACTATCCCGAGCCCCAGCGCGCCCAGATCCTCGACTACCTCTTCCGGCCCGGATACGGCGCCTCCTTGCAGATCCTCAAGGCCGAGGTCGGCGGGGACACCAACTCCACTTCGGGAGCCGAGCCCAGTCACCAGCACACCCGCTCCGACCTGAACTGCGACCGGGGCTACGAATGGTGGCTGATGGAGCAGGCCAAAGCCCGCAACCCGAACATCAAGCTGTACGGGCTCGCCTGGGGCGCGCCCGGCTGGATCGGCGGCGGGAACTTCTGGTCCACCGACATGGTCGACTACCTGGTCTCGTGGCTGGGCTGCGCCAAGCGGCACGGGCTGAGCATCGACTACCTCGGCGGGTGGAACGAGCGAGGTTACAACGTCACCTGGTACCAGCAGCTGCGCGGCGCGCTCAACAGCAACGGCTACGGCAACGTCAAGATCGTCGCGGCCGACTCGGACTGGGCCGTGGCGGGCGACATCAACTCCAACCCGGCGTTCGCCTCCGCCGTGAGCGCCATCGGCACGCACTATCCCTGCGGCTACCGGTCGTCGCAGTCCAACTGCTCGGTGCCGGCGGCCGCCCTGTCGTCCGGCAAGCCGCTGTGGGCGAGCGAGAACGGCTCGGACGACTACAACGCAGGAGCGCAGGCCGTGGCCCGCGGCATCAACCGCGGATACATCGACGGACGCATGACCGCGTATCTCAACTGGCCGGTGGTCGCCGCGCTCACACCCAACCTGCCGTACCCCACCATGGGTCTCACCCTGGCCTCGCAGCCGTGGTCCGGCTCCTACTCGGTCGGAAAGAACACCTGGGTGATGGCACACACCAGCCAGTTCACCGCCCCGGGATGGCGCTACCTCGACGCCTCCAGCGGCTACATCGGCGGCAACCGGACCAACGGCAGCTACGTCTCGCTCAAGTCCGCCGACAGCTCCGCCTGGTCCACGGTCATCGAGACGATGGACGCCGGCAGCGCGCAGACGCTGAACCTCGACGTCACCGGGGGGCTGTCCACCGGGACCGTGCACGTCTGGTCCACCGACGTCAGGTCCGGCAACACGGCCGACCACTTCGTGCACGCCACCGACATCACCCCGTCGGGCGGCGCCTTCAGTCTGACCGTGCAGCCCGGCCACCTGTACACCCTGACCACCACGACCGGCCAGGGCAAGGGCACCGCCACCGGTCCCGGCCGGAGCGCACTGAAGCTGCCGTACAGCGACTCCTTCGACGGCTACGCCACCGGCACCGAGGCGAAGTACCTCATGGACTGGCAGGGTGCCTTCGAGGTGGTGGGCTGCGGCGGCGGCCGCGGCGGCAGGTGCGTGCGCCAGATGAGCCCGCAGAAGCCGATCACCTGGGACGCGCTGACCGATCCGCACGCCCTGCTCGGTGACGTGAGCTGGGGCAACTACACCGTGTCGTCAGACGTGCTGCTGGAACAGCCCGGATACGCCGAGCTGATCGGCCGTGCGGGCGGGCACGACTACGACCGCACAGGAGGGCAGAACGCCTACCGCCTGCGGGTGAGCGACACCGGGGCGTGGTCGATCCTGAACTCGAACACCAACGGCAGCGTCGTCACCCTGGCCCGCGGCACGATGGGCGCGCTGGGCACCGACCGGTGGCACACCCTGGCCCTCACCTTCTCCGGCACCGCGATCACCGCCGTCATCGACGGCGCCACGGTGGGCACCGTGAACGACCGCACCTGGGCGGCCGGGCAGATCGGCTACGGGACCAGCCAGGGCGAGACGGCGCAGTTCGACAACCTGTCCCTGACGCCCGGCAGCGGCGGCAATGACGGCGGCACGACCGGCCCGATCGCCGGGGTCGCCTCCGGCCGGTGCGTCGACGTGCCGAACCAGTCGCAGACGGCCGGTACCCAGGTCGCTCTGTGGGACTGCAACGGCGGCGCCAACCAGCAGTGGACGGGCACCTCGGCCGGTGAGCTGCGGGTCTACGGCAGCTACTGCCTGGACGCCGCGGGCCAGGGCACCAGCCCCGGTACCAAGGTGGACATCTGGAACTGCACCGGCGGCGCCCACCAGAAGTGGACGCTGCACGCCGACGGAACGATCACCGGTGTCCAGTCCGGCCTGTGCCTGGACGCCACCGGCGCGGGAACGGCCAACGGCACCCCGCTGCAGCTGTGGACCTGCACCGGCGGCGGCAACCAGAAGTGGACGCGCGACTGATCCAGGTGACCGGCTGACGATCACCGACTCCCGCACCACCTACGTCAACTCCCCGAGAGGCTCCGTATGTCCTCATCCTCCCTGCCGCTCAGCCGCCGCAGACTGCTGGCGGCGGCCGGCGCGACCACGGCCTTCGGCCTGCTGCGGTTCGCCCCCGAGGCCGCCGCGACCGACGGCCCCGCGAGCTACACCCCGACCTGGCCCTCGGTGGACCAGCACCCGCCGGCCCCGGCCTGGTTCCAGGACGCCAAGTTCGGCATCTACTACCACTGGGGCGTCTTCAGCGTTCCCGCGTTCGGGAACGAGTGGTATCCGCGCAACATGTACATCGGCGGCTCGGCCGAGAACCGCCACCACATCGCCACCTACGGCGACCCCTCGGCATGGCCGTACAACAACTTCATCGACGGTGCCCGCGACAAGGCCGGCCGTTACGTGCAGTTCGCCCCCAAACTCGTCTCCCAGGGCGGCGCGTGGGATCCCGGGGCATGGGCGCAGCTGTTCAAGGCCGCGGGCGCCAGGTTCGCCGGCCCGGTCGCCGAACACCACGACGGCTTCTCCATGTGGAACAGCCGCTCCAACCCGTGGAACTCGGTCCAGCACGGCCCCGGACTCGACCTCGTGGGGCTGCAGGCGCAGGCCATCCGCGGGCAGGGACTGAAGTTCATGGCCTCGCTGCACCACGCCTACCACTTCACCGGCTTCTACGACCACGTGCCGTCCCAGTCGGACGCGAGGCTGCGCATCCTCTACGGCCAGCAGGGCGCGGCCGCGGAGAACAAGCTCTGGTACGACAAGCTGGTCGAGGTCGTCGACGGCTACCAGCCGGACCTGGTCTGGCAGGACTTCAACCTGCACATGGTGCAGGAGTCCTACCGGCTCCAGTTCCTCGCGCACTACTACAACCAGGCGCTCGCGTGGAACAAGGACGTGGTCGCGACCTACAAGGACGGCTTCAACAACAAGGGTGAGGTCTTCGACTTCGAGCGCGGCGGCCCGGCAGGGCTGCTCACCCCCTACTGGCTGACCGACGACAGCATCTCCTCCTCCAGCTGGTGCTACACGGAGGGCATCGGCTACTACTCGACGCAGGCCATGCTCCACTCGCTGATCGACCGGGTCAGCAAGGGCGGCAACATGCTGCTGAACATCGCCCCGATGGCCGACGGCACCATCCCCTCCGGGCAGCGGTCCATCCTGCTCGCCATGGGTGACTGGCTCGGCCGCTTCGGCGAGGCGGTCTACGACACCCGCTCGTGGGCCAGTTACGGCGAGGGCCCCACCAAGATGGGCGGAGGCTCGTTCAGCGGACCGGTGGCCGGCAGGCCACAGGACATCCGGTTCACCCGCAGTAAGGACAACAAGGTCCTCTACGCCACCGCGCTGGGCTGGCAGGGCGGCACCCTGACCATCACGACGCTGAACTCGAACCAGATCAATCTCAGCAGTCTGACGGGCGCCAAACTCCTGAACAACACCGCGGGCACCTACATCGACCTGCCCGCACCGACCCAGAACGCCTCCGGGCTGCACCTCACCATGCCCTCGTCCAACGCCCCGTTCAACGCACTGGCGTACACGGTCAAGCTCACCTTCTCCGGTGAGATCCCCGTCCTGGGCGCGCCGGGCGGCTCCACGACCTGGGTGAAGATCGCCAATGTGACCAGCGGCCTGGCGCTCGACAGCGGGGGCAACGTCACCTCCGGATCCAACCTCAAGCAGTGGAACTACGACGGGAGCACCAACCTGCAGTGGCAGCTGGTCGCCCTCGGCAACGGCTACTACCGCCTGGTGAACCGCACCAACGGCATGGTGGCCGACAGTTACGGCAACTCCGTCAACGGCGCTCCCGCCCGCCAGCAGGCGTGGAACGGCGGCAACAACCAGCAGTGGTCGCTGAACAGCCTCGGCGACAACCGCTACCAGATCGTCAATCGGGGCACCGGCACCGCCCTTGACGGCAGCGGCAGCACCACTGTCGGCTCCACCGCGGTGATGTGGACTCCGAACTCCAGCACCAACAACGCGTGGACCATCACCGCGCTCTGAACACGAGCGCCCCCTGACCATCTTTCGACCATGTCGACCACGGAAGAAGGAGAGTATGAAACGCACACCGCTCTTAACCTCCATCGCGGCCGCGCTACTTCTGGTCCTGGCGACCGCGGGCACCTCGTCCGGCAGTGGCCTTGGCCCGCCCGCGGCGGCCAGGAAGAGCGTCGCCGCCGCCGCGGCGAGCGCCGGCTGCGGCAAGGCCCCCACGCTGACGAGTGGTACACGCACGATTCAGAGCGGCGGCCAGACGCGCAGCTACATCCTGCGGGTTCCTGCCGGCTACGACAGTAACCGCCCCTACCGGCTGGTCTTCGGTTTCCACTGGCGGGGCGGCACCGCGGGCGACGTCGACTCGGGCGGAACGGACGGGTACAACTGGTCCTACTACGGTCTCAGGCGCCTGGCGGACAACGCGAACAACAGCACGATCTTCGTCGCCCCCCAGGGCAACGGCAACGGCTGGGCCAACCCGGGCGGCCAGGACGTGGCCTTCGTCGACGCCATGGTCAACCAGATCGAAGCGGGTCTGTGCGTCGACACCACCCAGCTGTTCGCCGGCGGCTTCAGCTACGGCGGCGGGATGTCGTACGCCCTGGCCTGCTCCCGGGCGACGGTCTTCCGCGCCGTCGCGGTCTACTCCGGTGCGAACCTCAGCGGGTGCAACGGAGGCACCCAGCCCATCGCCTACATGGGTCTGCACGGCATCGGGGACAACGTGCTGCCCATCTCGCTGGGACGGGAACTGCGCGACACCTTCGTGCGGAACAACGGCTGCACCCGGCAGAACCCGCCCGAGCCGGGCAACGGAAGCCGGACGCACATCATCACCACGTACTCCGGATGCAGGTCCGGGTACCCCGTCGTCTGGGCCGCGTTCGACGGAGGCCACGACCCCGGTCCCGTGGAGGGGTCCACCGGTAGCGGCTGGCGCACCTGGACGTCTGCAGCGGTGTGGCAGTTCTTCACACAGTTCGGCTCGGACACGCCGCCGCAGCCCTCCGGCAACCAGAAGATCATCGGTCAGCAGTCGGGGCGCTGCCTCGACATCAACAACTCCACCACGGCCAACGGTACGCAGGCACAGCTGTGGGACTGCAACGGCGGCTCCAACCAACGGTGGACCCACACCGCCGGAAAGCAGCTGGTCGTCTACGGGAACAAGTGCCTGGGCGTCGGCCAGGCAGCGGGCAACGGCACCCCGGCGGCGATCTGGGACTGCAGCGGGCAGGCGGACCAGCAATGGAACATCAATCCTGACGGCACGATCAGGGCGGCGCAGTCGGGGCTCTGCCTGGACGCCAGCGGCCAGGCGACTGCCAACGGGACGAAAATCCAGGTGTGGAGTTGCTCGGGCGGCGCGAACCAGCGCTGGCGGCTGGAGAACTGACACACCGGTCCGGACACGGCAACGCGGGGCACCGATCGGCCAGGGCCCGGGAGGCCCGGCCGGTCGGGGAACCACAGGGAGAACGGTCGCCTGAGCCATCAACTGGCGGCTGAACCCGAGGTGTTCGCCCGAACGGGAACCATCCCGTACGCGCGAACGCCTCGGATTCCCTTTCCGGGCTGGAAGGCCGCTGCGGTCGGTCACCTGGTGCTCGGGGTGGATGCCCGCGCCGCGCACTATTGACCCAGACTTCCGACAGGGAAATGCACTATGCCTTGGGTCACTTCCCTTCCTGGCTTTGAGGCATGACAACGTTTCAGGTTCCTCAGCGCATGAGCTTCTCCGCCGTCGCCCCGAAGGTCTTCAGGGCCGTCCTGGCGCTCGACTCCGCCGCCCGTGAGGGGCTCGACCCGGTCCTGCTGGAGCTGGTGCAGATCCGCGCCTCCCAGATCAACCACTGCGCGTACTGCATCGACTACCACACCTCAGACGCCCGCAAGGCCGGCGAGACGGAAGAGCGGCTCTACCAGCTCTCCGCCTGGGAGGAGTCGAGCCTGTACACCGAGAAGGAGCGGGCCGCTCTGGCGCTGACCGAGGCCGTCACCCTTCTGCCCCAGGGCGTGCCGGACGAGGTCTGCAGCGAGGCCGCGAAGCACTTCGACGACAAGGAGCTCGCCCAGCTCATCGCGCTCATCTTCACCGTCAACGCGTGGAACCGGATGAACGTCACCACGCGCAAGACCCCCGGCACCGAGTAAACCGACAGATCCCCGTCACGGGCGGTGGCCGACCCACCGGGGCCACCGCCCGTTCGCCCTCACAAGCCGGCTCGCCGTCCTGGCGGTGGCCCTGGGCGTCTTCTCTCTGATGACCTCCGAACTCCTGCTGGCCAACCTGGCCTCGGCCTTCGCGACCGGATTCCCGGTCGCCCTGGCCTGCATGGTCTTCCTGATGCCGAAGGTGCCGGCCGAGCGGACCATCACGTTCAAGGACCTGCCGAGCTGTACGTCTCCAGGCTGTGGATCGGCGCCGTACTCGCCACCACTCCGCAGGAACGTGACGCCTCGCTCACGGACCGAAGAGTCAGAAGCGATCAAAAGTCGATCACAAGAAGCTTCTATTCCGATCATCGGAAGATGAAGAGGGGGAAGAGTCGGCCCACTTGAGCGGGCCGACTCTTCCCGTGCCGTTTCGCGCGCCAACGCGTCAGGCTCATTTCCCCTGTTCAATCATGGTTGGAGCCAAGGAAACAGGGCACCGCGCACTGTGTTGCGGTGGTTCGGAAATTGTTGCCGCTGAGCAGAGGGCGTGCAATCAGCGGCGAGAAGAAGTGAATCAACGAGCCTTGAACGGCCGTCGACCGCTGTCCGCCGGGGCCGAACCTGCTGGCCAGAGGTTGATTCACTATGTCCCGCTCCAGTTGCGAGTGACTTTGGCGGTGGGACGGTCATGCACCAACTCTCACTCCCCTGCGAAGTCCCATATCCAGGTGGCAGGATGTGTGCGCCTTCGCGGGAGCGCCAACTGCCGTGAAGGGACGTTTGGTTGGAGCCGATGGAGAACGGCACGCTGTCGCGAGCCACGTGAGAGACGGACAGGGACCATGCACAGCAGCCATTCATGCCGCAGGAATGGAGTATGACGCGGTGGGACGACCCGAGAAGCCGATTCCGGACCCGCTGAGTCCCCTGGGCAGACTTGCCACTGCCCTGCGTAACGGGCGCCGGGGCATCGGTCTTTCCTACGCCGAACTCTCAGAGCGGACCGGGTTCCACAGCCCCGCGACACTGCAGCGGGCAGCGTCGGGCACCGTCGTTCCCAAGCGGGACGTGGCATGCTCCTTCGCACGTGCCTGCGAATTGGATGTCGACGCGATCACTCAGCTGTGGATCGCCGCCTATCGCGGGAGTATGGCCGGCCGCAGGACCGGCGATCGAGTGCGGGAAGGGAACGCGCCACGGCCTCATCTCATCAGGGACTTCGACAGCCTCTGTCGGGCCCTGAAGCAGTTGCGGCTGCTGAACGGAGCGCCCTCGTTCCAAGTGATGGCCAACAGGGCACGCGCCGCTCGCAAGGAGTTGTCGCGCAGTACCGCCAACCGGATCTGCGCCGGCCAGCCACCAGCATCCATCGAGTGCCTGGAAGCCTTCCTCATCGCCTGCGAGGTACCGCCGCGCGGCCATGAGGCGTGGTTCGAAGCCTGGCTACGGGCGGGGCAGCATGCCACTGCCGCACGCCAGGGCTACGGCATGCGTGAGGAGATGAAGCAGCTAGAGGCCGTGGTCGCCGAAAACCTCAGCGGCAAGGTGGCTCAGGAGACCGCGGCGCGGCTGCTGCGGAAGGCCGGCTTCGAGTCCCTGGAACGCTACCGCCGCTTCGAGGCGCCGTGGACCGTGGAGTGCATGCAGTGCGCTACCACGTTCCGGGTCAGGCTGTCCGATGTCGTCATGGGGCGGGCCTCGTGCCTGACCTGCGCAGAGGTTACCGACCACGTACGTGAAGCGTGGGTCGAAATGCTGTCGAATCGGGCCGGTCTGCTCAGCAGTCAGCAAGTGCGTGCTTTGCGCGCCGTCACGGTGCTGCAATCCCGCCTGCATCGCGACCACTTGGACGTTCCTGTGTTCGTGACGGACCGCAAGACAGAGTTCATTCTGCAGTCCACCGCATGGCACCCGGCTCTGAAGGCCGCCCTGCGGCGCCATATCCGGCCCCAGGTCCGCCTGGACGTCCTGCTCGTCTGCAAGTACGAGGCCAACGGACGGCAGCGCCGGCTCGCCATGGCCGCCGGCCTGGTGGGCGGCCCCGTGGAGACGGCGGCCGGCCCGCAGAAGCCACACAGCACGACCGGCACCGCGGTCGAAGAGCCAACCGAGCCCGGAGCTGAGCGGAACACCTTCCAGGGCTCGCGCAGCTCCACCCCGCCGGCGGGTCATACCCCGCAGTCCTGGGAGGCGACCAGCAACAGCGGCCCCTGAGGCCGCCCGCCCCCAGACCTGCGTACCCCCAGCTGCGACCTGCTGAAGGAGCACCGCCTGGGGGCGGTGGAGCACGCACAGCGCCTGACTACGGTCCGCGATGTCCAACCGGAAGACGGCGGGATGCCCGTCCCAGACAGCCGCAACCGGCAGATGCCAGCCGAGTGCTGTCGACACCGCGTAGTCGAGCCCCCAGTGCGCTCAGGGGCCCCGTCGGCGGGCCTCGCCCCCTCCCTTCCCCCCTCACAGGCCCTCAAGCCCAAGGACAGATCCGATCATGCACTGCTCAGTTTCCCAGCTGACGGAGAACGCGTACCGCCCATGCATCCGCCTGGTGCTGAGCAGCGACGCCTCCCAGGAGACCTTCAGCGGCTCCTGGACATGGCCGGCCGTCATCGGTCTGGCCAGCCTCGCTGTCACCACGTACTTCTCCGTCGTCCAGGTGCGCAAGAACCACCGCGCCAAGGAGGCGAAGCGCTACCGGGCCGACTACGACCTGCTGGACGAAACCGTCGTCGTGCTCGACAAACTGGCCGGCGTCGCTGTGCAAAAGGCGGACATGGTCAAGCTCGGCGAGCTCCTCAGCCGCATCAAGCAGGCCGAACGCCGCTTTCCCGACCTGCCGTTCGGCGGGGTGGTGGCTCACATCGACGCCTACAGGAAGACCCCGCTGCCGGACGACTTCCACCGAAGACTCGGCAGCAGAAGGGTCGCCCTGGACGACCTGCTCGAGCTGTCACGTCAGCAGGGCGCCGCGATCGCAGGTGCCCTGGCAGCCATCCAGACTGTGCAGAGCGAGATCGACCGCCGTACCGACTGATCGGGCGCCGGCATTCGTCGTGTCCCAGACGCCGGGTTCCAGTGCTGTGCGCGGGCCGGCTGCCTGAGGACCGCCGAACCCACACTCCGCGCTGCCGGAGTCGGCCAGGCGCGGGGATCTAAACGCTTTGAGACAGTCGCACGATCTCTCGTAGGTTGGCCCGCGTGACCATCGAGGTGCCATACCAGCCGCTTGCGGTCGACCAGTCGGACGTTCGCTACGCCCACGGCCCCGACTCGGCTGTACAGCCGGGGGTGCCCGCCGGCGAGACCATCGAGTTCGCCTGGGACGACAGCGCGATCTACCCGGGCACGTCACGGAAGTTCTGGGTTCATGTGCCCGCGGGGTGCGACCCTTCGGAGCCGGCATCGCTGATGGTGTTCCAGGACGGATGGTGGTACCTGAATCCCGAAGGGGAGGTCCGCGGCGCCATCGTCCTGGACAACCTCGTCCACCGCGGTGACATCCCGGCCACCATCGGCGTATTCGTCGACCCCGGCGTCTTCCCCGACACCGAGGATCCGAAAAACCGCAACGCCGAGTACGACGCATTCGACGACCGGTACGTCAGCTTCCTCCTGACCGAGATCATCCCTCAGGTCACGAAGCGGTACTCGATCACCGAGGACCCCGACCGGTGGGGCATCTGCGGCGGCAGCAGCGGCGGCAACTGCGCCTTCACCGCAGCCTGGCTGCGCCCGGACAGATTCCGCCGGGTCATCGCATGCCTGTCCAGCTTCACGCAGATGCCAGACGGCAACCCCTACCCCGATCTCATTCCCAGCCTCCCCCGCAAACCCCTGCGCATTTTCATGCAGGCCGGCCACCGCGACCTGCGCTGGAACGAGCCCGAGTGGAACTGGCTCGCCAGCAACTTGCGCGTCGCGGCCGCTCTCGCCGAGGCCGGCTACGACTTCCGCCTCGTCCTGGGCGACGGCGGCCACAGCCCCAATCACGGGGGTGTGCTCCTTCCCGACGCCCTGCGCTGGTTGTGGCGACCGGACGATCGCCCGGACTAGGTGGTGATCAGCCGGGGGTTCGCTCATTGCGCCGGGCTGCCTCCTTTCTGCTTGGGGCGGTGCGAGGAGGCCTTCGCCCGGGTCGGCAGGCGGCTGTCCGAGCCTGCGATCAGTGCGCGGATGGACGTCACCGCGTGAGACCCGCTGCGCGCGCGTGGCGGCGGTGTGCGGGCTCGATGGCGACCGGCTCCACGCCTGGAGCCGGGTGATCGCGCCTTTTGCGGCCATCGCCCACCTCAGTCTCGTGGCCTCGGCTTTTTCGGTGAGACGCAAAGGTCTGTCCGGACACCGGCTGCCCAAGCAGAGTGGTGACGAAGCAGATGCGGGAGCCCGACTGTGCCGGTGCTCTGCCTGCTCACCTGACCTTGAGACGAACGGGGAATGACTCATGCAATTCCGAGCGAGAATCGCGGTGGCCGTGGGCATGGCCACGCTCTGTCTGTCAGGACTGTCGGCCGTTCCGGCAACAGCAGCCGAGCTGGGCACGCAAGCGACGTATGCATGCAACGTCACGAGTACCGGTACCGCGCCGGGTGACAAGTACTACGCCGGCTACTACAGCGGCAACACGGTGCAGCCGTCGTCGACGTCGGTGTCGGCGGCAGGTAAGGAGGCCCAGTGCCTCTTGAAGTACCTGGGATACAGCCCGGGGACCGTCGACGGGATCTTCGGCAGTGACTCGCAGGCGGCCGCGAAGAAGTTTCAGGCCAGGATCAATGAGCTCTGCGGCAAGAAGGTCCTGGACGTCGACGGCAAAGTCGGCCCCAAGACCTGGCCGCATCTGCGTGACGTCTACAAGTGCTGGGTCGGGTGACACAACCGCGCGTACTGCATCGCATGGTTCGGTTTCTCCTTCTCAGCGTCGCTGCTGGGCCAGCCCGACGATGATGCCCTCCGGGCCGCGGACGTAGCAGAGCAGATAGCTGTCCTCGAACCGCGCGATCTCGCCGACGAGTTCGGCGCCGT
The DNA here is from genome assembly GCF_042958445.1 of Streptomyces sp. NPDC007991. Taxonomy (NCBI): domain Bacteria; kingdom Bacillati; phylum Actinomycetota; class Actinomycetes; order Kitasatosporales; family Streptomycetaceae; genus Streptomyces; species Streptomyces sp. NPDC007991. The sequence continues at coordinate 581,100 of NZ_JBIBJD010000005.1, read as the reverse complement.
GAGGGCGCAGGCGGGCAACGGTGTCCTCGATGTCGTCGACGGCGAACATGACGCGGTGCGTGCCCAGAACGTTGTGCGGCCGGTTGCGCGGCCCGGCGCTGATCACCGCGGGGCTGTGGTACTTCGACAGCTCGAGCCGGCTGTGACCGTCCGGGGTCCGGAGCATCGCGATGTCACAGCGGACGCCGTCGAGTCCGGTGCACTGGTCGGCGAAGGAACCCTCGACCTCCGTCCTGCCCTCCAGCTCCATACCGAGTTCCACGAAGAACGCGATGGCGGCGTCCATGTCCTCGACGACGATGCCGACGTTGTCCATCCGCTGAATCGCCATGCTGGTTTCTCCTTCTTCGTCGTGCGGCCGGTGGTGGCCGCTGATACCCCAGGGACGTAGCCGGTGGCACGTTCTCGACATCCCCAACCGCCGAACTTCGAAAATTAGGCCGCGTGGATCAACGGTGCAGGTCACCAGCCGACAGCGGGCGTAGACGGTGGCGCCGCGGCCGAGCGGCTCCGCCGCCAGGGCGCGGTTGGCTCCGGTGACGAGAACGGTGCCGGCGGGGACCCGGACGGGTCGGCCACACTCGTCATCGACACGCTCCTGCACGGCGCGGGGCCGCGCGGCTGATGACACCTTGAGTCGTCAGGCCACGAGGCGGAGCACGTCCGTCAGGCCGCGTTCACCCGTGCGGTGTTCGGCGGGCAGGATGTAGGTGCGCAGGCCACAGGCGGTCGCGCCGCCGTCGCGGACGGGGTTGTCGCCGACCATGAGCGTGGCGCGGGGGTCGGTGCCGAGGTCGGCGCAGGCCTTGAGGAACAGGTGCGGGTCGGGCTTTTCGCGGGCGTGTTCGTAGGAGATGACGCAGGTGTCGACCAGGCTGTCCAGGCCGTGGTGCGTCAGGTGGGTGCGCAGGTCCCAGGCGAAGTCGCTGACGATGCCGACGCGCAGTCCGCGGTCGCGCAGGGCGCGCAGCACCGCTTCGGTGTCGGGGTAGGGGATCCAGGCATCCGCCGCGATGAGTTCCCGGTAGGCCGTGTCCTCCACGCCACGCAGGAAGTCCACTCGTTCCCACCATCCCCGCATGGCCCGGCGGTGCCGCTCGGCGGAGAGGTCCCGGCCCTCTTGCAGGGCGACGACAGCGGGCAGCCGAAAGGCTGTGCGCAGTTGCTGGGAGGTCTCGGCCAGCACACCCGGCTCGTCGAGCCGGGGCAGGCGGCCGGAAGCCGCGCCGACCCGGCGCAGCCACGTCTCCAGGTCGATCATCTGGAAGATGGTGTTGCTGAAGTCGAACAGTACGGCTTCGACCGGTGGCACGGGTGCGGCCATCTCGGCGTCCGTGGGACGGTAGGCGCTGGGGGTTTCGAACAGGGTCTGTATCACGGGGCGGTCTGCTCTTCGGGTATGACGGTCTCGACGGGGACGTCGAGGTCTCGGATGGCCGCGAGTTCTGGTTCGGGGGTGCCGGTGTCGGTGATGACGGCCTGGTAGTCGGCCGCGGTGCCGTAGGCGTAGGTGGCGGTCTTGCCGAATTTCGAGTGGTCCACCAGGAGCAGTGCCTGCTCGGCGGCGGCGAGCATGGCCAGCTTGACCTCGACGTAGTCGTTCAGGGGGTGGAAGAGACGGCCTTCCAGGACGGCGGTGGCGGACATCAGGGCGAGGTCGGCGTGGAGTTGGGACAGGGCGCGGGTCACCGCGGGACCGGTGCACGAGTTGAAGTCGCCGCGGTAGTGGCCGCCCAGCAGGGTGACATGCACGGTCGGCGCGGACCCGAGGCGCTGGGCAAGGCCGACCGAGTTGGTGACGACGTGCAGCTGATCCAGCCCGGCCAGCCTGGGCACGAGGGGGAACAGGGTCGTCGAGTCGTCCATGAGCAGGGTGCTGCCCGGCCTGATCCGGTCGGCGACGGCCGCGCACAGCGCGTTCTTGGCCTCCAGGGCGCTGTTCTCCCGGAAGCGGGTGGCGGTCTCCATGGTGAGGGCGGGGAAGGCGACGGCCCGTCCTCGTTCCTTGCTCAGCAGGTGGCGGCCGGCGAGGTCGTCCAGGTCCCGGTGCATCGTCATCAGGCTGACGTCGAAGTGCCGGGCGAGGTCGTCGATGCGGGTCTCGCCGTGGTCGGCGACGTAGCGCAGGACGGCCTGCCGGCGCTCCTCGACGGCGGCTTGCGACAGTCGCGTACGGGCGGTCACTGCGCCCCTCCTTCCGGGTGGTTCCGGTTTCGCAGTTTCGCACACGGGGCCCGAGGGCCGGGGGCTGTCCGGCCCCGGCCCTCGGGCTGCCCGCGCGGGGGGGGCGAGTACCAGGTACGACACGGGTGGCTACGGGCCTTCCACCGTGACCAGCACCTTGACCTGCTCCGGGTCGACGGAGGCGGTGAACGCCTTGGCGGCGTCATCCAGGGGGTAGGTGGCGGTGACGATCTCGGCGGTCCGGACGGCGCCCGACGCGATGAGGGACATGGCGGTGCGGTAGTCGTCGGCGGTGTACATCAAGGTGCCCTCGACGCGGATCTCCCGGTCCTGGATCAGGTCCAGGCGGATCGGGGTGGCGCCGGCGGCGCCCACCCCCACCACGACGATGTGACCGCCTTTGGCGACCAGGTCGGTGGCCTGCGCCATGGACTGTTCGCGGGTCACACAGTCGAAGACGACGTCGGCCGGGCCGTCTAGCGCCGCGTGGGCCCGCTCGACCAGGCCGGGGGCGTCGGCGGGCAGGGCGGCGTCGGCGCCGAGGCGCAGCGCCCGTTTCCGTTTGCCTTCCAGCAGGTCGGTGACGACGATCCGGGCGGCGCCCGCGTGCCGGGCGGCGATGAGGGTGAACAGTCCGATGGGGCCGGCGCCGAGGACGGCGACGGTGCGGCCGGTGAGGTCGCCGGCCTTGGCCACGGCGTGAACGGGCGTGGCCAACGGTTCGACGAGGGCGGCCTGGAGGTCGGTCATGCCGTCGGGGACGCGGTGGACGCGGTCGGCGGGGATGGTGAACACGTCGGCCATGGCGCCGGGGGTCTGGCAGCCGAAGACCTTGAGGTCCTCGCAGATGTTGTAGCGGCCGGAGCGGCACTGGGCGCACCGGCCGCAGTACAGGTTGGGTTCGACGATCACCCGGTCGCCCGGGGTGAAGTCCTCGGCTGCGCGCCCGGCGGCGGCCACGACGCCGACCGCCTCGTGGCCGGGGCGGTAGGGCAGGTCGATGAAGGGGTGGTGGCCGGCAGCGGCGTGGGTGTCGGAGCCGCACACGCCGACGACCGTGGTGCGCACCAGCAGTTCGTCGTCCCCCGGGGCGGGGGCGGGCACGTGCTCGATGGTGATGTCGTCGAGGGAGCGGACGAGGACGCGGCGGATCTGCTCGGTCATGGTGGAGGGTTCCGTTCGGCTCGGGGCGTTCAGGCGGCGGCGAAGAGGTCCGCGGCGCCGAGGGCGTCCTGGACGGCGGTGGCGGGTACGTCGTGGGGAAGGACCACGCGGGTGCCTGCGGCCCTCATTTCACCGCTCCCAGCGACAGGCCGCGCACCAGCTTGTCCTGGGCGGCGAAACCGGCGATGAGCACGGGGAGGGAGACCAGTGTGGCCGCCGCGCACAGCCGGGCCAGGAACAGTCCTTCGTTGGTGATGAAGCCGACGAGGAACACCGGTGCGGTGGACGCCTGGGTGGCGGTGAGGTTGACCGCGAACATGAACTCGTTCCAGCTGAAGATGAAGCAGATCAGCGAGGTGGCGGCGAGTCCCGGCATGGCGACCGGCGCCACGACGCGCAGCAGCACGGTGGGCAGTCCGGCGCCGTCGACCTCGGCGGCCTCCAGGATCTCCTTGGGCACCTCGGCGAGGAACGAGCGCATCATCCACACAGCGATCGGCAGGTTCATCGCGGTGTAGAGGAGGACCAGCGTCCAGATGTTGTCGAGCATGCCGATGTCCTTGACGATCATGTAGATCGGCAGCAGTGCCGCGATGAGCGGCAGGAACTTCGTGGACAGGAAGAAGAACATCACGTCGGTCCACTTCTCGACCGGCTTGATGGACAGCGCGTAGGCCGCCGGCACCGCCAGGGCGAGGACCAGCAGGGTGGAGAAGACGCCGGCCATGGCCGAGTTGAGCAGGTACGGGGTGATGTCCCGCTCCAGCAGGAGCGAGAACTGGTCCAGGGTGAGGGGCGCCAGCAGGCTGGGTGGGTTGGTCGCCGCGTCGGCCTCCTGGTGGAAGGCGGTGAGCACCATCCAGGCCACCGGCGCGAAGAGGGCCAGGGTGGCCAGCCAGGCGACGAAGGTCCACAGCGGCGACAGGCGCGGGGTCTGCCCGGGGTCGAGGTCCTGCCTGCGGCGACGGAGCCGCTGTACGAAGGTCGCGGGGGTCGCTGCGTGGGCGCTCATCGGGACGCCTCCTCACGGAACAGGGAGGCGACGACCCGCAGGGCGAACGTTGCGATGACGATCGAGCCGATCACCACGACGACGCCGGCGGCCGCGGCCTGGCCGTACTCGAACTTGCGGAACATGGTCAGGTAGATCTCGTAGGGCAGGTTGGTGGTCTGGGAGCCGGGGCCGCCCTGGGTGATGGTGAAGACCGCGTCGAAGGTCTGCACCACGAAGATGGCGCCGAGCACGATGCCCAGCTCGATGTACTGCCGCAGGTGGGGAAGCGTGATGTGGCGGAAGGTCTGCAGCGCGGAGGCCCCGTCGACCCGGGCGGCCTCCAGGACGTCACCGGGCTGGGCCTGCAGGCCGGCCAGCAGGATGAGCATCATGAACGGCGTCCACTGCCACACCAGCGCGATCACCAGGGCCGGCATGGGGAAGGTGGAGATCCAGTCGACGGTGGGGCCGTTGTCCGCGCCGAACAGGCGGTACACGGCGTTGAGGGTGCCGTTGAGGAGCCCGTAGTCGGGGTTGTAGAGGGCGTGCTTCCACAGCAGCGCGCCCGCGACGGGCATCACCAGGAACGGGGCGATGAGCAGGGTGCGGGCCAGGCCGCGGCCGGGGAAGCGGCGGTCGAGCAGCAGGGCCAGGCCGAGTCCGAGCAGCACGCTGAGGAGGACGACGGACGCGGTGAGCACCACGGTGTTGACCACCGCGGAACGCAGCCGCTCGTCGGTGAAGACGAAGGTGTAGTTGGACAGGCCGGTGAAGTGACGGTCGTCCGGCCGCAGGATGTTCCACTGGAACGTCGAGATGACGAGAGTGGCCACGAACGGCAGCTGCGTGACGACCATCGTGAAGATCAGCGCCGGCAACAGCGGGAAGCGTCGGCGCCACCTGCGGCCGGCCGGGGACTGGCGGCCGTGGTGGGCGGGTGGACGCATGGTCTTCTTCGGGGGATGGGCGAGCGTGGTCATGGGCGTGGCTTTCCTCCGCCGGTGGCGGTGCGTGTGCGGGGACGGCGCCCCGGCCGACGGTGCGGCCGGCCGAGGCGGTGTGGATCAGCGGTGGTTCTCGGCGACGTCCTCCGCGAGCTTCTGACCGTCGTCGAGGGCCTTGTCCACGCTGGTCTTGCCGGCGATGGCGGCGGAGATCTCCTGCGTCACCTTGGTGCCGAGGTCCTGGAACTCGGGGATGGCGACGAACTGGATGCCCACGGTGGGCCGTGGCTGGGTGCCGGGGTCGGACGGGTCGGCCTGCTGGATGGACTTCAGTGTGATGTCACCGAAGGAGGCGGCGGCCTTCTTGTACTGGGGGATGTCGTAGGTGCTGGCCCGCTTGCCGGCGGGCACCCGGGCCCAGCCCAGCTTCTCGCCGACGAGCTTCTCGTACTTCTTGCTGGACGCCCAGAGCATGAACTTCGAGGCGGCGTCGGCCTTCTTGGTGGTCTTCGGCATCGCCCACGCCCAGGCCCACAGCCAGCCGCTGCTCTTGGTCCTGACCGTGGGCGCGTACGCGTAGCCGATCTTGCCCGCGGCCTTGCTGGTGCTCGGGTCCTCCAGGGAACCGGCCGCGCTGGTGGCGTCGTACCACATGGCGACCTTGCCTTGGCTCATCCCGTTGAGGCACTCGGTGAACCCGGCCTGCGGTGCGCCCGCCTCACCGTGCTTGCGCACCAGGTCGACGTAGAACTTCGTGGCCGCCTTGAAGCCGCCGGTGTTGACCTGGGGCTTCCAGTCCTTGGTGAACCAGGTGCCGCCGAAGGTGTTGACCACGCTGGTCAGCGGCGCTCCGAGCTCGCCCCAGCCGGGCAGACCGCGCAGGCAGATGCCCTTCATCCCCGGCTTGGCGCCGTCGGCCTTGGCCGCGAGGTCGGCCACCTGCTGCCAGGTCGGGTGCTCGGGCATCGTCAGGCCCTTCTCGGCGAAGACGTCCTTTCGGTACATGAGGAAGGACGACTCGCCGTAGAACGGCAGGGCGTAGAGCTTGCCGTCCGAACCGGACAGCGACTGCACCATCGGCTTGAGCAGGTCGGCCTCGTCGAAGCTCTTGTCCTTGTCGGTGTAGGAGCCGAGCTCGTGCAGCCAGCCGTTCTTCTCCCAGATGGGCACCTCGTAGGCGCCGATGGTGGCGACGTCGTACTGACCGGCCTGGGTGGCGATGTCCTGGGTGACCTTGTCGCGCAGCTCGTTCTCGGGCAGCACCGTGAAGTTGACCTTGATGCCGGTCTCCTTGGTGAAGCTGTCCTTGGTCAGCTTCGCGATGTCCTCCATCTGCGGGTTGCCGACCATCAGCACGTTGATGCTCTGGTCGCCGCCCGAGGATCCGCCGGCTCCGGCTCCGGAACAGGCGGTGGCGAGGAGGGCGGTCGCGGCGGCGCCGGCGATGAGGGCATATCTGGTCGATCGCATGTGTCGGGGGACCTCTCGTGCGGGTGGGGCGTGAAACGGCGTAGGGGGCCCCAAGGCGGCGGCGCGCGCCAGGCCGGGTGGGGAGGGCGATGGAGGCGTCCCTGGGGTGTGGGGCGCGGTATCGATGCCGGAATTATTATCAGGAGACGGCACCGTTGTTAACACATATTGCGAGAAAACTTATGTGAATCTATCGCCCAGTCGTCTCGCTGGGGTGCCGGGCCGCCGGTACGTTCCTCATCGTGCGCAGTCGGCGCGACCGACCGGCCGGTGTCGGCCTGGGCGAGGATGCCGGGCTTGACCAGGGGTTTCAGCAGGGCGATACCTGCGGCGGTGCCGTGCCTATCCGCGGCCGGTCGTGGCGGCGGGGGCAGAGCTCGGGTAGGGCTGGCGTTCACTCCCCCGCCACCATCAGACCACCGGCTGCGGACCGTGAGGGCTGCGGCGCTCCCTCCGCCGACGAGCGGGCTGACGTTGTCGATGAAGGCCATGCCGACGGAGAACCGAGGATCGGCCAGTGCGAGCGGCGGGACGCCGAGAGCGGGGCCGAGGCCGAGCGGTTGCCGGATGTGCGCGTGTATGTACTCGGCGACGCCGGCGCCGAGGGCCCGCTGGTGAAGGCGGCGACTCTGCCCGTCGCCGGAGTGGCGGCACTGCGCTCATTGCGGGCCGCCGGGCTCGGACCGGACAAGAGGGTTCTGGTCACCGGGGCTTCCGGCGCCGGCCGGTTCGCCGTCCAACTGGCGGCGCGGGCCGGTGCCCACGTGATCGCGTCCGTGGGCTCGGCCGCCCGCGAGGAAGGGCTGGCCGAGGGTGCTGATCGGGCTGGAGGGACTCCAGCGACCGGTCGACGCGGTGATCGACAGCGTCGGCGGCCGCCAACTGGTCGGGGCATGGAACCTGTCGCCGACCTCGTTCGTCATCGAGGGCGATGTCGGCGCGGACCTGGCCGTTCCCACCGAGCCGACCGCTGAGGGGTCCCTCACCGTCCAGGTCGGCCGGCAAGGACACTGGGACCGCTTCGAGGAGGCGGCCGAGGCGCTTCGGGGAGGTCGGATCTCCGGAAAAGCGGTCCTGGAGGTGGCATCCGGTCAGCTGCAGCCGTCGGTGCCCTCTCCGCAGGACCAGGGCCTGCCGTCACCCGCGCCCCCCAAGGAGGTCAACACCCCCCGCTCGTGGCCCCCGTCCTACCGGGCCTTCTCGTTGGCCGCATGCCGTCCCTGCGAGACCGCAGTACCAGGTCTCCGGTCCTCAGCACTGTCCGGTCCGAGATCATCCGACAGCCCGATGCCGCCTTCCAGGAGCGCGAGCCACCATGCTGGTGGAGACCTGCCAAAGGAGCGCATCATGTCGTACCCCGAGTACCCGGAGCCCCGCTACCACAGCGACAAGGGCGAAGTGAGTGCGGCCTTCCGGCCGGCCAGCACCCCGCCGGACATCTCCTCGCCCGGCGGCTCTACTCACTACCTCGCCACCAACGAGTCGACCGGTGGCGAATTCGGGCTGTACAAGGTGGAGCTGGGTGCGCGGTCCGCTGGAGCCAAGACCCACTTCCACAAGGCGATGTCGGAGTCCTTCTTCATCCTCTCCGGCGAACTGGAGCTGTACAACGGCGAGAAGTGGGTCACGGGCCGCGAAGGCGACTTCCTGTACGTACCGGTCGGCGGCCTGCACGCCTTCAAGAACGTGACCGATGAACCCATGTCCATGCTCATGCTCTTCTCCCCCGGCGCCCCACGCGAGGAGTACTTCGAGCGGGTCGCGGAGATGACACAGCGCGGTGGCGAGGAACTCAAGCAGTTCCGCATCCGGCACGACAGCTACTTCGTGGAGGATTTCGAGGCCGGTGTGGAGTAGTTCGGGTCCGCTGCGGGGCCTGCCCGAGGGGCTTTACAGGGCTGCCCTGCACAGCCCCTCGGGGATGTCAGGCCGGGCGGACCGCGCCCTTGATCGCCGACTGGCCCGCGAAGAACACCGACTCCTCACGGATGAGCGCCCCCGGGCCCGGGGCGTGAATCACCATGCCGTCGCCGCTCCAGATGCCGACGTGGCCGAGGTCGTCGTGGAAGAAGACCAGGTCGCCGACCTGGGCGTCAGCGAGCGAGACCTGCACTCCCGCTCCCCACTGGGCCTGGGCGGTCCGGGGAAGCGTGACACCGGCAGCCTTCCACGCGGCCTGGGTGAGCCCCGGGGCGTCGTACGATCCCGGCCCGACCGCGCCCCATACGCAGGGCCGACCGATCTGCGCTCGGGCGAACGCGACCACCCGCTCGGCCCGGGTGCTGGGGCCGGCGTCCGGCGACAGCCAGGACCCACCGGAGGCAGGGCTGGCCGGCTCGGCGGGCATTGCCGCAGCAGGGGCCGCCAGGGCAGATGCGGGGACGCTCGGCAGACCGGCGCCATGGGTCTCGGTCACGTCGGCCGGTGGACCGGAGGTGTCGTAAGCGGTGGGACCTGCTGACAGAGCCGTCGCATACGGTGCGGTCGCGCCGGTCGCCGGACCGGCACCGTACGTCTCCATCGCGCCTGTTGCAGGGTCCGCATAGTGAGGGTCCGCGGTGGGATGCGGGCCGGTGGGCAGCGCCGCGGTGGACTGCGGACCGGGCAGCGGGCTGAACTCCGGAACAGGCGGTGGGCTGGACTCCAGGGCGGGCGCTGGTGCGGGCTCGTACAGCGGCCACACCGGCCCATCGCCGATGACCGGCTCGGCGCCGGAACGCCAGGCGCTCTCGTCCCGCCGGGACTCGCCTGCCGCAGCCGGTGCGAGACGCTGGTCGGAGAGCTCCGGGAGGAGTCTTGTGGTCGGCGCCTGAGCTGTTCCGGTGGTCAGCTCCCGCGCAACACCGGTGGGTGCCTTGGGCGCTTCGAGAGCGCGGGGTTCCGCGGGACGTTCCACCGGGCGCGCGGGGCGTGCCGCCTGGGGCGCGCGGTCGGGACGGACCGGCAGCCTCCTGTCCGGCAGCGACGCCGGCACGGTCGGGCCCAGCTTGGCACGGGCGGCGTTGAACCACTGCCGGGCAAAGGTTCCGACCGCGGGCTCCGTGTCCCCCTGGGGCCGGCGGCGGGCGGCCGCGTCCCGCTGACGCGGGATCGCGGCGGCGCGGGTCGCGTTGAAGGTACCCGTGTCGCTCTCGGCCCGGTCGTAGAGGCTGTCGATCCGCCGCCGGACCTCGTCGGGGCTCGGCAGCTCGCTCTCATCAGCCAACGCGGGAACCAGCCGACCGAGAGAGCCGGGCCTCGGCGGTGAAGGCCTCCGGGGCAAGGGAGTTGGCCTGGCCCGCGAAGTCGGTCACTTCGGGGAGCGGGGTTCGTTCCGACGCCATGGAAAAGGGCGCTCCTTCCGTTCCGGGGTCCACGAAACCACCTGTCCATCGGTGGAAATCGTGTACGCAGTGACTAACTTAGCCAACTTGTGTAACTTACGTGAAGATCGAAGTCCGGAAACACCCTATATGCTGCTGTGACCTTCGCCCCTTCTTCGTAGCCCGAGGGTTCACAGCAGGACCACACAGCCGCGCTGCTCCAGTTCGGTGAGCAGGTGGGCGGAGGGCGTGCAGGGGTTCCAGCGTAGATCCAGCTTCTCCAGGGCGGGCATCTGGGCGACCCAGTCGGGCAGTTGGACGATGGCGTTGGAGCGCAGGTCGAGCTGGCGTAGCCGGGGAAGGCGGTTCAGGGCCTCGGGCACTTCGTTGAGCGCGTTCTCCCGTAGGTCCAGTTGCCGTAGCTCGTGCAGTTCGGCGGTCGAGTCGGGCAGGCTGGTGAGCTTGTTGCCCCGGAGCCAGAGTTCGCGCAACTTGTGGAGGCGGCCGATGCCGGCAGGCAGCGCGGTCAGCCGGCTGTGCTGGGCCCGAAGTTCGATCAGGCCGGTCATCAGGCCGAGTGTTTCGGGCAGGGCGGTGAGAGGGTTTTCACCGACGTTGAGGTACCGCAGTCGCGTCAGGTTTCCCAGCGTGTCCGGGAGCCGGGACAGGTTGTTGTCGTGCAGGTAGAGACAGCCGCTGAGTTCGGGCAGATCGCCCAGAGCGTCAGGAAGCGACGTGAGCTTGTTGTGACCGAGGTCCAAGGTCGTGAGTCTGTGCAGCCGCCCGATCTTCGGGGGGAGGTGTCTGAGCCCGTTGTCCGCCAGGATCAGTACCTGGAGCTCGGTTCGTTGCCAGACCGTCTCGGGCACTTCCCCGAGTTGGTGGCGCCAGAGGCTGAGTGTGGTGAGTGTGGGCTGCACGCCTGTGTCCCTTCTGTCGACGGTCCGGCTTGTAGTGCGTAGGCACCGGAACAGGTGAGTGGCTCGTCCGGGCGCACCAGGACAGGACGACTTCGGAGGACGATGCCCGCCAGGGGCGCCGGAGGGAAGTCTGGGAGACGCGCGGGATCTCGCGCATCCCTCTTCTCTAGTGGTGTCTGGAGTGATCAGCACATGGTGACTTCTCTCAAGGTGTTCGAGCTGCTGGGCGAGCGCCGGTGAAAACGACGTCTGTTTCCGAAACCGTGGTCTCCCCGGTCCGCATCGGGTGGCTGTCGATCGGTGCGCTCGGCATCCTGGCACTCGCCCTCGGCACCCTGCAGTCAGTGGTGGAGCCTGCGCTCCCGCTGCTTCAACGTGAGCTGGGAGTCAGTCCTGCCGAAGGGGCTTTGATCGGCAACGCGCTGCTCATCACCGGCGCGGTCATCACACCCGTCGCAGGCAAACTCGGCGACCGCTACGGCGGAAAGCGGGTGCTGATCCGGCTGATGGCCGTGGTGTCGGTGGGTGGTGTGATGGCCGGCCTGGCGCCGAACCTGCCGGTGTTGTTGCTCGGACAGGTGTTGCAGGGCGTCATGGTGGGTGCGCTGCCCCTGTCATTCATCCTGGTGCGCAAACACCTCACGGCAGAACAGTCACAAGCGGCGATCGGGCTGGTCGTCGCGCTGTTCACGGGCGGCGGCATGGTGGGCATGCTGTTCGCCGGGCCGATCGCGGAAGGCCTGTCCTGGCGGTGGATGTTCGCGCTGCCCACGATCGCGATCATCGCGACGACGCCGGTCGTGAGTCGGCTGATGCCTCATGATCCGCCGACTTCCTCGGACAAGGGGATCGACTGGCCTGGCACGGTTTTGCTGAGCGGCACGTTGCTCGCATTCATGCTCGGGCTCGTGACGGTCACGGGGGACGGCGGCCTGCCGCCGCTCGCGGTCGGTGCCGTCGCGGTGGTCGTGGCCGCACTCGCGACCGGGTGGGTCGTCGTCGAGCGCCGGGCAGCCTCGCCGATGGTCGATCTGCACATGCTGGCCAAGCCCGCGATGTGGCATGCGTGCGTGCTCACCCTCGTCATCACCGCCAGTTCCGGGATGGTGGTCTTTCTCCTCCCCCAGTTGCTCGCGGTATCGGCCGACGGGTACGGCTTCGGAGCCGGCACCACCGACATCGGACTGTTCCTGCTGCCCGGCGCCATCGCCGGGGCAGTCAGCGATTCGGTCGGCGGGATCGCGGCGCGGCGTTTCGGTCCGCGTGCCGTGGTCATCGTGGGCACCGTCGTCACGGCGGCCACGATGATCGCCCTGGCGGCGCTGCACACCGCGGAATGGCAGCTCGTCCTCGCGAAGGTGCTGACCGCGTTCGCCGCGGGCGTCGGTACCACGGCGTTGCTCGCCGGCACCGCCACCGCCATCGACACCAAGGACATCGGCATCGCCACCAGCCTGCTCGTGGTCACTCGCGTGGTCGGCGTCGCCCTGGGCGCCCAGATCGCCGGCGCCATCCTCGACGCCGGGGCCGAGCCGATGACGGGCCGTCCGGCTGAATCGGCCTTCGTCACAGGGTTCGCCGTTGCCGGCCTCGTCGCCGCGTTGTCCCTGTTCGTTGTCCGTATCACCGAAAAGGGAGCCCAGGCATGACACCGGCCGGTCTGTCGCGGGACGTGAGTACCACCGCGAAGCGCACTGCTCTGATCTCCGGGGCGAGTATCTCCGGACCCGCGCTGGCGTACTGGCTGCACCGGTCCGGATACGCGGTCACCGTGGTGGAGAAGGCAGGCGCACTGCGCGACGGTGGCTACCCGATCGACATCCGCGGTACCGCGACAGAGGTGGTCCGGCGGATGGGCATACTGCCGCAAGTGCGGGACGCGCACCTCGACGCCCGGCGCTGCACCTTCCTCAACGCCGACGGCGGCGAAGTGGCCTCGCTCACCCCGCGTGCCGTCGCAGGCGGGGTCGAGGGACAGGACCTCGAGGTGCGGCGTGGTGATCTGGCCGCGATCCTCTACGCGTTGGTCCGTCACGACGTGGAATTCCTATTCGGCGACTCCATCGACATCCTCGGCCCCGCCCCGTCCGGACAAGGGGTCGACGTCACGTTCCGCAGTGGGAAACAGCGCACGTTCGACCTGGTGGTCGGCGCCGACGGTATGCACTCACGTACCCGGGAGTCCCTGTTCGGCCCCGAAGAGCAGTTCCACCGCTACCTCGGCTACTGCTTCGCCATCTTCACCATGCCCAACACCTTCGGGCTCTCCCGCGAGGTCATGGTGTGGAACACCCCGGGGAGAGCCGCGGCCCTCTACGCCGTCGGGGACGACGAGCTGCACGCCTTCCTGAACTTCCACCGACCACAACCGCCGCTCGACGCCCTCCGGGACCCCGACGCCCAGCGGGACCTGGTCGCCACGGTCTTCGCAGGCGCGGGCTGGGAGGTCCCCGGCATGGTCAGTGCCATGCGAGACGCGGATGACCTGTTCTTCGACACGGCCGGTCAGATCCGCATGCCCCACTGGTCCAGCGGCCGTGTCGCGCTCGTCGGCGACGCCGCGTACGCGCCCTCGTTCCTCACCGGACAAGGCACAAGCCTTGCCCTGGTCGGTGCCTACATGCTCGCCAACGCCCTGGCCACGCATCGGGACCACGCTGTGGCCTTCGCCGCCTACGAACGCGACACGCGCGAGTTCGTGGCCATGAATCAGGCCCTGGTCGACAACGGTGCGGCCACGCTCTTCCCCATCACAGCGCGGGCACTGGAGCAACGCAACGCCCTGCTGCGCGACCTCGTCACCATGCCCTCCGCGACAGCCCGACCGGCCCACTCAGCCCTTGCGCTGCCCGAGTTCGGCTCGATGCGGTGACCTGGTACTCCAGCCGACCTTCTCCGTTAGTTACTAGGACTACCGTCGGCGGCGGTGCGGGCCAGGCCCGTCCGGTAGGCGATGACGACGAGTTGCGCCCGGTCACGGGCCTCCAGCTTCGTCATGGCGCGCTGGACGTGGGCGCGGACGGTGAACGGGCTGAGGAACATCCGCTCGGCGATCTCCTGGTTGGACAGGCCGGTCGCGACCAGGGCCACCATCTCGCGTTCGCGCGGGGTGAGGACGGCGAGCTGTTCGGGGCGGTGGGGCGTGGAGTCGTCCGGTGTGGCCAGGAACCGGGCGACCAACGAGCGGGTCGCCGCGGGGGACAGCAGAGTGTCGCCGTGGGCGATCGTCCGCACGGCGTCCGCCAGGTCCTCGGCCCCGATGCCCTTGCCGATGAAGCCGCCGGCCCCCGCGCGCAGCGCCTGAGCGACGTACTCGTCGGTCTCGTACGTGGTGAGGATCAGGATGCGGCTGGCGCGCAGGTCCGGGTCCGCGCAGATCTCCGACGTGGCGGTGAGACCGTCCGTCCCGGGCATACGGATGTCCATGACCACCACGTCCGGGCGCAGTTCCCGGGTGAGTCTCACCGCCTCTCTGCCGTCGCCGGCCTCACCGACCACGGTGATGTCGTCGGCGCTGTCGAGAAGCATGCGGAAGGCACCGCGGAGCAGGGCCTGATCGTCGGCGAGGAGCACCCTGAGCGTCACGGCGTGTCCCCGGCCTCTCCGTCGCCCGTCCGTCGGTCGTCTGTCGCTCCGTCGGCCGTTCGTCCGTCGGCCGTAGCTCCGTCGGCCATCCGTTTCTCATCGGTGGTTGTCGCTCCGTCAGTGCTCGGTGTCCTCGCGGGCGTGTCCTTGGCGGGCGGGAGGGGCAGTTGGGTGGAGACGAGGAAACCGCCATCCGGGCGCCTGCCTGCGGAGAGGTGTCCCCCGACCGCGGTGGCACGCTCACGCATCCCGATCAGACCGTAACCGGGCGGACGATCCGGCAGCGTGGACGCACTCGCTCCCGTGGACGCACTCCTCCCCGTGGACGCGGTCGGCGCCGTACGGCCGCCCCCGCCCCCGCCTTCGTCGGCGACGGTGATGGTCACGCGGTCGCGGGTCCAGGCGAGGCGGACCCGGGCGCTGCCGGTACCGGCGTGCTTGGTCACGTTGGTCAGGGCCTCCTGGACGATGCGGTAGGCGGTGAGGTCCACTCCCGGCGGCAGCGGCCTGGCCGTGCCCTCCTGGTGCACGGACACCTCCAGGCCCGCGCGGCGGAAGGACTCGAGGAGCGTGGGAAGCCGGGACAGCCCGGGTGCCGGTTCCCGGGGCGTGGGAGCGTCCCCGGACTGACGCAGCAGACCGACCGTGGCCCGCAGGTCGTCGAGCGCGTCCGCGGTGGTCTCGACGAGTTCCTTGAGGCTCTTGCGGGTCTGCTCCGGGCGGGCGTCGAAGAGGTGGGCGGCGACCGTGGCCTGCGCGTTGGCCAGGGTGATCTGATGGGCCACCAGGTCATGCAGTTCCCGGGCGATGCGCACCCGTTCCTCGGCCACTCTCCGGCGCGCCTCGCTGTCCCGGCTCTCCTCGGCCCGCCGGGCCCGCTCCTCCACGGCCGCCAGGTAGGCCCGTCGGTTGCGCACCGAGTGACCGA
Organism: Streptomyces sp. NPDC007991; assembly: GCF_042958445.1. NCBI lineage: Bacteria > Bacillati > Actinomycetota > Actinomycetes > Kitasatosporales > Streptomycetaceae > Streptomyces > Streptomyces sp. NPDC007991. Next base: position 565,609 of record NZ_JBIBJD010000005.1, on the reverse strand, counting down.
GTACGCCGGCCACCAGTGGGAACACCGCCACCACTCCCATCCTGCTCGCGTCCTTCCACGAGACGTCCCCGAACAGAGGGATGGAGGCGACCAGCGCCGTGGAAGTGAGCAACACCGCGCTCGCCGCGCGCCGTTCGGTGTGCGCGGCGAGTGAGTAGGAGTAGGCGGTGATCACGGCGGGGGCCACGATGAGCGGAGTGAGAAGGAGGCCCAGGGGCGGCACCAGCACGCCGACCGCGGTCGTGGCCGCCAGGGCGGGCAGGGGTGCCCGGTGCCGCACCGGCAGCACGGCACAGGACACCACGGCGATGACGTAGGCGGCAGCGGGCGGCGCCGACAGCGTGTCGTCGACCTGTATCACCCCGCCGAGCAGGCAGAACGCGAACGCCGTCGCCGTGATCGCCACCTCCCGCGACCACGCGCCGCCTGGTCGCGGACCACCGCCCTCCGGTTTCGGCATGGCCGGCTCAGTCCCGGCCGACGGGGAGCCGCCGCACCGCTGCGTCCGGCTCGGTCGCGGAGGCGGGGACATGCCTGCTCAGTGCCTCACCCTCGATATCGACATTCGGCAGCACACGGTTCAGGATACGAGGGGAAGTCTTCGCCATCGCTGGCAACTATCTCGTCAAGACCCGCGGGTCGACCGCACGGGGCAAGGACCTGTTCCTGGAGTACCGAGGCGGATCGAACATCTTCAAGGTCAAGCGGAACTCGGACGGCAAGTACACCTTCGAGGACCGGTACGAGAATCACGTACAGGCCGGATACGGCTACCGGACCTGCAAGTAGCCGAGGTCGACGCCGGTCAGGTCACAGCTTGCCTCCCACAGCCGCGCCGCTACGGAAGTGTCGGTGAGGTGGGTCCACACCGGTTCACGTCGGGGCTTGCCGCGCAGGCCGAAGGCGCGTGGTCCCCACAGCTGGCCTCCGCTCACGGTCGGGTCGAGCACCGCTCGGACCGCGGGCCAGGCACCGGCGTGCTTGCCCTGGAGGAGGAGGGCGGCCGGTGCCCCGCAGAGCCGCGCACCAGCGGTCCGCACATGGACGGGCGGCCGTGACGGGGTCAGCGAGTCCAGCGCACCGCCGGGCTGGACCACCACGCTCGCCACCGTGCTGTCGACGGCGCGCAAGCGGCGGTCGAGTTCGAGGCCGAAGAACATCTGCGCCAGCTTGGAGCGTGCGTAGGTGCGCTTGGGCCGGTAGTCATACCGGGACTGCAGGTCGTCGAGGTCGAGCCGCTCGGACTTGGCGGCGAAGCTGCCCATGGTCACGACGCGGGCCGCCGGCGCGGCCGACAACAGCGGCATCAGCCAGTGGGTCAGCGCGAAGTGCCCGAGGTGGTTCGTGCCGAGCATGAGCTCGTGACCGTCCCCCGTCTCCCGGCGCGGCGGGTCGTCGAGCGCGACACCGGCGTTGTGGACCACCGCGTGGAGGCGTTCCACATCCAGTGATTCCACCGCTGTTCCGAGCGACGAGAGGTCGGCCAGATCCAGCCGCACGGCCCGCACCCGCGCGCCGGGGACACGCGAGCGGATCGAAGCCGTGGCGACTTCGGCCTTCGCGGGATCCCGGCTGCCCAGTACGACAGTGGCTCCGGTCGCGGACAACTGTTCCGCGACGAAGTACCCGATTCCGGTGTTGCCGCCGGTGACCAGAAAGACGCCGCCATCGGCACGCGGCAGCCGTTGGACATCCCAGGGCGGGGTGGAGGACGTGGAGGACATGGCGGCGGGGCTCCCTTGCGGTCGAGGGCGGCTGCGGCTGCCCTGCGAGGCACTCCGAGGCCGGGCGCCCAATGGTTCCCGTCGCCCCCGACAGATCGCCTACGGATCACCGACGGCACCGCCGGCCGGCCTGCAACCTGCCGGCAGGCAGGTCCTGCCCCTGCCCGGAACTGTGGCTTCCACCACGGCGGATGTGGTCGTGTCCTGGTGAGATCACCAGATGCTCGGTTTCCTCCTCCGCCTGTTGCCGTTCTGGGTCCGCGAGCCCCTGCTCATCGCGGTCGGGTCGGTTCTCGGCGTGCGCATCATGTATCTCGCCGTCAGCGATCACGATCGGGTCGCGGCCGGGATCGGCATGGTGTTCCTCGTGTTCACCGCACTGCGCGTCTACGCGGTGGTCAGGGCGCTGCGCGCACGGCGGAACCCGAGTCCGGCAGTCCCCGCAGAGGGGGCGGCGGCCGATGCCGCCGCCCAACCCCCAGTCCAGGCCCAACCCCCAGTCCAGGCCCAAGTCCAAGTCCAGGCACAAGGCCAAGGCACTCCGGAGAAGGAACCCAACGCATGGGGCCAGGCCCTCGCGGCCGTGGCCGTGTTCGGGGCACTCGCGGCCGCGGTGTGGCTGGGCCCGCGCATGATGCCGTCCGACGACAACACCCCCCAGCCCGCCTCGTGTTCGGACGGGGAACACGAGGAGCTGCCGAAGGCCTACAAGCAGACCCCCCGGCCTGTGACCGGTGAAGAGCTGTGCAAGGCGCTCAACCGGCCGGACCTGGCCAAGCTCCTCAAAACGCCCGGAGAGACCGCGACCACTGCCTCCGGCACCAGCAACACCGCTCCCCTGACCGACGGGAAGGTCGCCCAGCCGGAGGCCGAGGTCGCGTTCGACACGTACACCGTGAATGTCTCGGCCACTTACAACGAGCTGTCGACCGAGCAGTACGTGAAGCTGATGAGGTTCGGGGATGAGGAGGACGTGAAGACGCTCAAGGTTCTCGGACGGCCCGCGGTCTTCTCCTCGGATCACACCATGAAGATCGAGATCAACCTCGGGAGCGGCGGATCCGGCGGACCGGTCGAACAGGGCCCTCTGGCCAGGACGCTGTCCGTGGCCCTCGACCGTAGTGACCAGGGCGGCTACTGCGAAATCACCGTGTGGAGCCAGTCCGGAACCCTCCCGGACGACAGTGTTCTCCTCGACATCGCTGAGAAGGTCCTTCCGACTGTCCCCGAACGGCGTGTCCACTGAGCGGAGAGGGCTGCTCGTTGTGCGGCACCCTGGCGATGGTGAGCCGCGCTGCCGACCTCGCCGGGATCTCCGGGTCCGCCATACGGCGATGACGCCATCGCCGAAGGTGATCACCACAGCGGATCTACTCATGGTCACGATGCCGATCAACGAGAAGCCGAGGTCATGACGCATCACTGCTGCGAGGCGATGACCAGCCGCGTGACCGTGAACTGCGGCCGGCACGACGAGCCCTTCGCCTGCCCCGACGTGCTGGTTGCCTTCAGCGCCGCGTTCCAGGAGTACGGGCTGATCATCCATGACGGCGGGACGTCGAGCGTCACGATCACCTTCTGCCCCTGGTGCGGACGGCGCCTCCCCGAGTCGCAGCGCGACCGATGGTTTGACGAACTGGAGCGCCTCGGGATCGACCCTTGGGAGGACGAGGTGCCTGCCGAGTTCCAGGACGACCGCTGGCTCGCCACTTCGCACACACGAGTGACGAACCAGCGGCCTCGGGCCGCTTCTGAACCGACTGTCTACCGCGGCTTGGTGGCGATCTGGATCAGGTTGCCGCAGTTGTCGTCGAAGACGGCGGTGGTGACGGGGCCCATCTCCACGGGTTCCTGGGTGAAACGGACTCCGAGGCCGTGCAGGCGCTGGTACTCCGCCTTCACATCGTCGACGGCGAACTGGGCGAGCGGGATGCCCTCCTGGACGAGTGCGTCACGGAAGGTCTTGACGGCCGGGTGGCCCGCCGGCTCCAGGAGGAGTTCGGTGCCGTCGGGCTCGTCGGGCGAGACGACCGTCAGCCACCGGTCCTTCTCGCCCACCGGGACGTCGTGCTTCTTCACGAAGCCGAGGACCTCGGTGTAGAAGCGCTCGGCCTTGGCCTGGTCGTCGACGAAGACGCTGGTCAGATGGATCTTCATGGAGTGCTCTCCTTCGGTCCGGACGTATCGGCCACCAGCCATCGCTCGACGATCTGCCGCAGCGGGGCGGTGTTCAGCTCGTGGAACTTGTAGCGGCCCTCTCGCCGGGTCTCGACGAGCCCGGCGGCCTCCAGCACGGCCAGGTGCTGGGAGACCGCTTGGCGCGAGATGCCGAGCTGGTGCTTCATGCTCAGTCGCGAGCAGATCTCGAACAGCGTCTGTCCGGACTTCTCCGTGAGTTCGTCGAGGATCGTGCGGCGGGTGGGGTCGGCCAAAGCTTTGAAAAGGTCATCGGCCACGACCACACAATAGGCAAGCATTCACTTGCATATCAACTCGGCGTGCACCCCGAGAGCGGTGGCCTTCACGTATTGACGCTGTCCGCGGTGGTTCCCATGCTGGTAAGAGGGGCTGGTGGAAGGAACCGCGTCGTGCGTGGTGGGCAGAGTGGTTTCCCCCGGTTGTTGACGGCCGCGGAGACGGCGGCGCCGGTGGATGCCGTCGACGTGGTCGCCGAGAACCTGCGACGGCGTTTCGAGGCCACGAAGGCCTCCTTCCTCATCGTGGACTTGACGGGGAAAGCGGTGGCGCGGCTGTCCAGCTCACCCGCGGAGGGTGGCCGGGAGGCGGAGCGGATCCCCCTGTTCGGCAGCGTCTACGAGGAAGTGATCCGCACCCAGCGTCTGTACCGGGAGGAGACCGGGCTCGGACATCGGGTGATCATGCCGGTCACCAACCGGGGGGACGCGATCGGGCTGCTGGAACTGCTCCTGCCGGCCGACCCCGGCGACGACGTCCTCGACGCGGTCGGGGAAGCCGCCCACCTCCTGGCCTACATCGTGATCGCCAATGGGCGCTTCACCGACTTCTACACCTGGGGCAAACGCTCCAGGCCGCCCACCTTGGCAGCAGAGATCCAATACCAGTTGCTGCCCCCGTCCCTGTCCTGCGAGGCCGCCCAGTTCACCCTGAGCGGGCACCTGGAGCCCTCCGAAGACCTCAGCGGCGACACCTTCGACTACACCCTGGACCATGACACCCTCCACGTGTCGGTGACCGACCCCATGGGCCACGACATCGACGCCGCCCTGTCCGCCACCGTCCTGGTCAGTGCCCTGCGCGGCGCCCGCCGCGCGGGAGCTGGGCTGGCCGAGCAGGCCCGCCGGGCCGACCGGGCACTGATCGACCACGGCCACGGTCACGCCACCGGGCAGCTGCTGCGCATCGATCTCCAGGCCGGACAGGCCCAGCTCGTCAACGCCGGACACCCCTGGCCCCTGCGCATGCGCGACGGGAACGTGGAAGTGATCACCTGCGAGGTGGACCATCCCTTCGGTCTGTCCGAGTTCACACCCCACCCCTACCGCGTCCAGGACCTCGATCTGCGCCCCGGTGACCGGCTGCTGATGTTCACCGACGGCATGCTCGAACGCGATGGGGAGAAGGTCGACCTGCCGGCCCTGCTCGCACACACCCGGGACCTGCACCCGCGGGAAACCGTACTGGCACTGACTTCCGCGGTCCGCGACGCCGGCGAGGGCCGTCTCGACGACGACGCCACCGCCATGTGCCTGGACTGGCACGGCCCGCAGGAGACCCAGCGGCACGTCAGCTCCGGCGCGGACACCCGCCAAGCCTCGGCCGCCCGCCCGAAACAGCCATGACCAGGGTGGTTGCTTGCCCAGGGCGGCTCAGAAGCACGCGGGCGACGCCGACCGGCGTCGGGCTGGACTGAGCCCGTGCCGGTCCTGCCGGCACCTCGTACGAGGGGTGCGGTGCCCGTGCCTGCTCCAGCCGCGTGCAGTACTCGGTCGAGATGAACGCCAGTTGCGCCACCGCCTCGCGGCGCACACCCCGTTGCGCCGCGCGGTGACCCGCGGGAGATCGCGCAGGCCGCCGCCTGGCTCCTCGGCGACCGCTCCTCCCACGGATCGCAACCGAGATCCCGGCCCGACCCGAGACCGAGTGTCACTCCTGGTACTGCGTGAGGTCGATGCCGTAGACCGCGAGGTCGTGGCCGTGGACCGGGTCTTGCACGGTGCCTTCCGCCTGCATGCCGAGTTTGTCGAGGACGTTCGCGGAGGCCCTGTCGCCCGCCCGGCACACGGCGGCCACCCGGTCGAGGCCGCGGTCCTGCAGCGCGAACTCCAGGGTGGCGTGGGCCGCTTCGGATGCGTACCCCTGCCCCCAGAACACCCGCCCGAGCCGCCAGCCGATCGTCACCTGGCCGGCGACCTCGGCCGGAGTGTCTGCCACGGACAGTCCGACGGCGCCCGCCAACTCACCGGAGCCCAGGAGCTCGACCGCGAACATCCCGAAGCCTTCGTCGTCCCACTCCTCCTCCCACGCCTCGATGTCCTGGGCCGTCTGTTCCACAGAGCGCGGCCTGCCGTCGCCGACCCCCCGCATCACCGCCGGATCGGCGTGGATCTCGGACAGGGGGACGAGGTCGTCGTCAAGCCATCGGCGCAGGAGGAGGCGGGGTGTGCGGATCTCGGTCATCGTCCCATCCTGCCGACGCGGCGGTGGGAGCGCGAACCGGGAGCGTCATCCCGGCTGTCGGTGAGGTGACGACTCTCGGACTCACAGGCCGGCGGCGTCCACCACGTCGCCCAGGTCGACGAACTTGAAGCCGGTCGCGGTGCGGGTGCCGCCCTCGCCGTCGGGCACGTCGGGGGTCTCATGACCGTCCTGGACGACCAGCAGGCCGTTCGGGTAGCGGCCGCCGAGCGGGGCGTTCAGGACGGCCGCACCGTCGCACTCCTGCGCCCCGTCCAGGGTCGCCGAGGCCGCGCCGACACGGAAGCCGCCTTCGTACGCGTTGTCCTCGCTCACCTCGCGGTCGTACAGGGCGAAGGTGCCGTCGCCCTGGCTGGAGGCGAGGAGGTAGCCGTCCCCGTCGGACTCCTGGAGCAGGGTCAGGCCCTCGACATCGGCCGCCAGCCGGTCACCGCCGTAGCCGGGGTCGGCGCCCGCCGCGCACTCCTCGGTCTCCTCGTCGTAGACGCCGGGAACGCCGAACTCACGGACCTTGTCCACCAGAACCGGCTTGCCGGTGAGGTCGGCGCGGATCCGCCAGATGCCGATGTCCTCCTGGCCGGCGTAGAGCGTGCCGGTGGCGGGGTCCACCACCATGCCCTCGACCTGCGGGAGCTCGCCGGGCTCCGCGCAGGGGGACCAGGTGGTGCCGTCCGGGAGGCGGAAGGACGCGGGCAGGTCGAGGGTGCGGACCTTCTCGTAGGTGACGGTCCCGCTCGCCGTCGGCTTCAGCTCGACCAGCGCGAGGCGGGTCCGCTCCCGCCTGCTGACCAGGGCGTAGGAGCGCCCGGTGGACTTGTCCCGCCAGGTGGCGAGGCCGTAGGCGGTGCGCTGTTCGTTGATCTCGGCCTGGTCGATGGCGAAGACCGGGGCGGCGGCCGGGTCGGTGATGTCGGTCAGCGGGCGGCCGGGCCTGGACGGGTCGATGCGGTAGATCCGCAGCCGGTCGTTGCCGCGGTCGCTGACCACGGCGACGTCGGCCCGGCCGGTGGAGGTGCGCAGACCGATGACGAGGTCGACGTTGTTGTAGCGGCCCGGGGCGTCGCCCTCGGCGGGCGGACGGGGCGCGGGCAGCGACTGAACCAGGCGGGCGCCCAGGTCGTACACCCGCAGGCCGCCCTCCTTGGCGGTCGCGATGACGAGGCTGCGGCCCGGGTCGGCCGCGTTGCGCCAGATCGCCGGATCGTCCGCGTCGGAGTTGCCGCCCGCCTCGTCGTCGTAGAGGGCGGAGGTCTCGGTGACGGGCGTGACCGTCGGCAGGCCCGCGTCGTCGGCCCCGGCCCGGGCGGGGGCCAGGAGGGCGAGCAGGGCGGTGCCGAGGACGAGGGCGGCGGTTCTGCACGGAGTGCGGTGCGTTCTCACAACCACTTCCTTGGTCGAGGACGTCGATGACGAGGACATGCCGATCGTGCGGGGAGAACTTTGCGCGCAGGAGACTGTGATCTGTCCACGTGCTCGCGGAAAAGGCGTTTGCCCGCCAACTGCCGTTCACTCGCGCCGTACCCTGACGGCATGCGCATGCGCCCGACTCTGAGCTGGACGCCCACCGAGGACCTGCCGCCGGCCACCACGGATCCGGAGCCGGTCGCCGACGCGCTGGGCACCGGCGGTGTGCTGGTGCTCAGCGGAGCGGGCATCTCCACGGAGTCGGGCATTCCCGACTACCGGGGCGAGGGCGGGAGCCTCGGCCGGCACACACCGATGACCTTCCAGGACTTCACCGCCAGTGCCCGGGCCCGGCGCCGGTACTGGGCACGCAGTCATCTCGGCTGGCGCACCTTCGGCCGCGCCCGCCCCAACGCCGGGCACCGGGCCGTGGCCGCCTTCGGGCGGCACGGCCTGCTCTCGGGGGTCATCACCCAGAACGTCGACGGCCTGCACCAGGCCGCCGGCAGCGAGGACGTGGTGGAACTCCACGGCAGCCTGGCCCGGGTCGTCTGCCTGGCCTGTGGCGCCTTCAGTCCGCGCCGTGAACTCGCCGAGCGGCTTCAGGAGGCCAATCCGGGCTTCGAGCCCGTGGCCGCCGGCATCAACCCGGACGGTGACGCCGACCTCACCGACGCGCAGGACGGACATTTCCGTGTGGTGCCCTGCACGATCTGCGGAGGCATCCTCAAACCGGACGTGGTGTTCTTCGGTGAAAACGTTCCTCCGGGACGGGTCGAGCACTGCCGCGAGCTGGTCCGTGAGTCGGCCTCGCTGCTGGTCCTCGGCTCCTCCCTGACGGTGATGTCCGGGCTCCGCTTCGTCCGCCAGGCGGCCCAGGCCGGAAAGCCGGTGCTGATCGTCAACCGGGAGCCGACCAGGGGGGACCGGCACGCCTTCACCCGGGTCTCGCTCCCGCTCGGGGCGGCGCTCACCACCGTGGCGGAGCGACTGGGCATCGCACATCACGTGCGGGAGTCGTAGTTTTCCAGGTCCGGCGGCTACCCGGGCGGCCGGACGGGCGTGGCCCGCTCGCCCACCGGTCGCGCCAGCATGGCGACGGTCGTGGAGAACAGCCACGGCAGCCGTTGGGCGACGGGCACCAGCGCCGCACGGGCCGGTGGCTTCCGCGTCGCGCCGAGAAGCGTGTGGGTCAGCCAGCGGTAGCGCCGGGTGAGCCGTCGCCACTCCCCCTCGTAGGACGCGAGGTCACCGCTGGTGATGGCCGACACCGCGGCGGGCGCCTGCGCGAGGGCCAGCGCGATGCCCTCGCCGGTGAGCGCGTCGACGTACCCGGCGGCGTCGCCCACGAGCAGCACCCGGCCGGCGGTGCGCGCACTCGCGACCTGGCGGAGCGGGCCTGCTCCCCGTACCGGTCCGGCGAGGCCGGCGCCGGCCAGCCGCTCCCGCAGCTCGGGGAAGGCGGTGAGGTGGTCGTCGAAGGGCCGGCGGGCGGAGGTGAGCACCGCGACGCCCACGAGGTCGTCGGCCACCGGGGTCACGTAGGCCTCCGCCTCGCGGGCCCAGTGCACCTCGACGTGGTCGCTCCAGGGGGCGAGCGCGTAGTGGCGCCGCAGCCCGTGGCGCGCGGGCGACCGGCGCGGCCGGTTCAGCCCGAGGGCGCGGCGGATCGGCGAGTGCAGGCCGTCGGCCGCTACGAGGTGCCCGGCGCGGGTGCCGTCGACCACCACTCCGCCCTGGTCCTGCTCGACGTGCCGCGCGGTGCGCTGGTCGACGCGTACGCCCGCCGCCAGCACCGCCTCGCGCAGCAACGCGTGCAGCGTCGTACGACGCACTCCGCGCCCCGTGCCCGCCGTGAAGCCGGCGTCGACGCGGCGAGGTCCGGCCACGTACCGGATGCCCCGCAGGTCGTGCCCGCGCGGGTGCACCCCCAGGGCCGCCAACGCGGCGACGGCGCCCGGCATCAGGCCCTCGCCGCACGCCTTGTCGACGACGCCGGCTCGCTGCTCCCAGACGGTGACGTCGAGGCCTGCCCGGGCCGCGTGCAGGGCCGTGGCCAGGCCCGCGGGGCCCCCGCCGACGACGAGCAGATCCATATGTGCCTCCTCAGGCCAGCCGTGTCAGGGCGGCGTCCTCGGCGCGGACGCGGGTGGCGAGCAGGAGCCCGTTGAGCGCGGTGAAGACGACCGCCGTGATCCAGGCCGAGTGCACGAGCGGAAGGGCGAGGCCTTCGGCGGCGACGGCGACGTAGTTGGGGTGCGGGATCCAGCGGTAGGGTCCGCCCGTCACACGTGCGGCGCCGGGTACGACGATCACCCGGGTGTTCCACTGCCGGCCCAGCGTGGCGATGCACCACCAGCGCAGCCCCTGCGCGAGGGCGACGAGGCCGAGCATCGACCAGGCCAGGACCGGTACGACGGCCGGCCGGCGCACCCACACCTCCACGAGCGCGCCGACGAGCAGGCCGGTGTGCAGCACCACCATGAACGGATAGTGCCCCCGCCCGGACTCCACGCCGCCGCGTGCGAGGCTCCAGTCGGCGTTGCGCTGGGAGACGGCCAGTTCGGCGACCCGTTCCAGACCCACGGCCAGCACCAGGACGGTGAACCAGGCCTCGCTGCTCACTGTCCGGCTTCCGGAGCGCGCAGGAGTACGAGTTCGGAGCAGAAGCCCGGGCCCATGGCGAGCATGAGCCCGTAGGAGCCGGGCGGGGGCGGCCGGTCGGCGAGCGTGTCCGCCAGGACGTGCAGCACCGAGGCGGAGGACAGATTGCCGATCCGGCGCAGCGACTCCCAGGTCACGCCCAGCGCGTCCCGTTCGACACCGAGGGCGTCCTGCAACGCCTCCAGGACCTTGGGGCCGCCGGGGTGGGCGACGTACCAGCCGATGTCACGGCTGGTCAGCCCGTGATCGGCGAGGAAGCGGCGGACGTCCTCGCCGACGTACCGGCGCACCAGGCCGGGGACCGCGGAGTCGAGGACGACTCTGAACCCGCCTGAGCCGACGTCCCAGCCCATCATGCGTTCCGAGTCGGGGTAGAGGCGGCTGCGTGAGGCGAGCACTTCGGGAGCGGCGGGGTCGTCGGTCTGTGCGAGGGGGTGTTCGCGGCCGACGGCGACCACGGCGGCGGCGCCGTCCCCGAACAGGCCGCTCGCCACGGCGTTGGCGACCGAGGTGTCGTCGCGCTGGAGCGTGAGCGAGCACAACTCGACCGACATCAGCACCGCGACGGCGTCGGGGCGCCCGCGCAGCAGGTCGTTGAGGCGGGCGATGCCGGCCGCGCCGGCGACGCAGCCGAGGCCGACGAGGGGCATGCGCACCACGTCGGGGCGCAGTCCGATCTCCGCCGCGACCCGGGCCTCCAGGGAGGGCACGGCCAGGCCGGTCACCGTGCACGAGACGATGTAGTCGACGTCGGCAGGTGCGAGGTCGACGCTCTTGAGCGCGTCGACGACCGCGCGGCCGCCGAGTTCGACGCCGGACCGGATGAAGACGTCGTTCGACTGGCCGAAGTCCTCGATCCGGCCGTACTCCTCCAGCGGCAGCACGGTGTGCCGGGTCTCGACGCACACGTTGCGGTGGAGCCGCTCGACGACGCCGCGATCGACCGTGTTCCCGACCAGGGTGGTGGTGAAGGAGTCGGTGATCTCCTGCTGCCGGTGGCAGTGCTCGGGCAGGGTGCCGCGGACGCTGAGGACGCGCATGGTCATGCTGGCTCCTGGGACGGGGCGGTGGGACGCGGGGAGCACCCGGCCGGGGCCGGGCGCGGGCTCAACCGTGACGGTGAGCGCGAGAGCCGGGGCGGGGCCGCCGGCGCGGTGGTGGCGCGAGGCGGGCCGGCGCCGGGCGGAGCGGAGTCTGCCGGTGCCATCAGGCGACCGTCAGCAGCACGACGTCGAGCAGGGCGATGGTCACCGCGGCACGGAAGGGAGCGCGGCCGCGGCCGAACCAGGTCGTCACCGCGAGGACGGTGACCAGGGCCAGGGCCGTCCACGCCCACGCCGGCGGGGCTCCGGCGGGACCGGTCACGGCGAGCACCGAGGCGGCGGTGAGCAGCGCGGCGGCCAGGACGCGCGAGGGACGTTCGCCGATCCGGTGCGGCAGGCCTCGGATCCCGGTGGCCTCGTCGTCGGCGAGGTCGGGCAGCACGTTGAGCAGATGCGCTCCGACGCCGAGCGCGGCACCGGCCGCGGTCATCCACCAGGGCGCCCAGTGAGGCGGCGACGCGGCGAGGGTGACGACCGAAGGCAGCATCCCGAAGCCGCAGGTGTACGGCACCCATGACCAAGGGGTCGCCTTGAGGCCGATGTTGTAGGCGTGGCCCGCGCCGGTGGCGAGGAGGACGTTGACCAGTGCGCTGCGCCAGCCGGCGAGCGCGGACAGTACGAGGGAGGCGAGAGCGGCAGCGACGAGGGCGCGTGCCACCCAGCCGACCGGCAGGACACCGACGGCCAACGGCTTGTCGGTGCGGCCCACGGCGCGATCACGCGCGAGGTCGAGCAGGTCGTTGCCCCAGCCGATGGTGAGCTGGCCGGTGAACACCGCCGCGGTGACGGCGGCGGCGGCCGGCGGGCGCAGGCCGCCGCGCAGCGCCAGCAGGCCCGTGACGGCGGTGACGGCCAGCGCAGGCCCGCCGTGGGCGGCGGCGAGCAGCGCGAGCGCGCGCGGCGGTCCGGGGCGCGCGGGGGCCGTGCCGGCGGTCACGGGCATCGCCTCCGCACGCCCGGCGCCCGGCGGGGCGCATCCCCGAGGACGCGGGACACCGGCAGGGTGCCCCTGCCGCACCCCTCCGCACTGTTTCCGGTCGCCCAGGACCACGGCCCGCCGTCACCGGTGATCACGTTGCGCATGCAGCATCGCTCCCACGTTGCCCGCCCGCTCACACGGGGTGGTCCGGCATCCGGTGGAACGGGCATGACTGGAAGCGGAGCCGGTGCGGAGTGACGCCGGCCCCCGTACGCGCCTCAGGTCTGCGTTTCCGCAGCCGGTCCTCGCCGGCGGGGCGCAGGGTCCAGGCGTGCGCGTCCGCGCGGTCGGTACAGGGGACGTAGGAGACCGGCGGTCGGCGGCGATCTTCGCTTGCGCAGTTGCGGACGAACCGTTCAGCCGTCCCTGTGCCGGTCGAACCAGATCGTCGCCACTGTCGTCAGCAGGCCGGCCCAGAACAGCACCTGCGGGACCGTGCGGTCCGTCCACGGGATCTGGGTGATCAGCAGGGCGCAGGCCATGGCCCAGGACGCCTGGGCCAGGACGATACGGGGCCAGGTGCGGCGGCGGAGCAGCGAGCCCAGATTGACCCGGACGCCGGCGCGCAGCCGCCGGTACCTCAGCAGGGCGCCCAGGGTCCAGACGACGGCCATGGGGACGAGGTCCCAGAGGCGCTGGCCCAGCGGCAGCGGCAGCTCCCGCTGGGTCTGGCCCTGCGTCGCGAACAGGTCGATGCCCGCGCCGGCGAGCGCGAGGCAGAGCAGGGCCAGCCAGCGGATGCCGCGCAGCAGACGGTAGGAGGCGTCGTCCAGGCCGCTGCGCATCGGCGCGGAGTCGGGGGCGGTGGCGAGCGCGTCGGCGTACAGGGTGGCGGCCTGCGCCGCGTTGACGCCGGGAGCGGTCGCCGCCTTCTTCGTCCGCCGGGCCAGGGCCTGTTCGTGCTGCGGGTCGAGCCGCAGGATGGCCTCGTCCAGTTGGCCGGCGACGGCGCGGTTGCCCGCCATGTCGGCGATCAGCCAGGCCACCTCGTAGGCGAACACCTCCTCGGGGCCCAGCCGGATGGCCTCCCGGGCCAGTTCGCCGGCCTCGCGCAGGGCGGCGTCCTGGTCCTCGCGCCTGACCTGGCCGCCGTTGGCCTGCCCGGAGCGGATCGCCCTGATGCGCCAGAGCCAGTTGGCGAGCAGCGCGTAGCCGTACCAGTGGTCGGGGGCGAGGCGGATCACCTCGCGCAGCACGCCCTCGGTCTCCGGGAAGCGGCCCGCGGCGCGCAGGGCGTGCGCGTGCATGACGAGCGCCCCGGTGTCCACGGAGTCCAGCGCCAGCGCCCGTTCCGTCGCCTCCAGGGCCTTCGGCCCGTCCTTCTCGTCCCCGAGATGGCTGCGGGCGAGTTTGACCCAGGCCCGGACGTCCTCCGGGTCCTCCGCGAGCCGCCGTGCCAGCAGTTCGCGGGCCTCCTCGTACCGTTTCAGGTCGATGAGCAGGCCGGCCCGCTCCACGGCGGGGTGCACGGTCGCGGTCACAGCTTGCGCCTCTTCTTCAGGTACGCCACCAAGTCGTCGTACATCCCGCCCTCGTTGGCGAACATCGCCACGTTCCGCGCGGAGGCGAACCACGGTTCGGCGGACGGCACGGCCTCCTTCGCGGCGGCCAGCAGGTCCTTCATGCCGATCAACCGGACCGTCCCGGTGCGCGCCGAGTCCAGCAGCGCCCGCTCGGCCGCCGCCTCGCAGACATGGGCCAGGTCCGCGCCCGACAGGCCGTCCGTGGCCTTGACCAGCTTGCCCAGGTCGACGTTCTCGATGGGCCTGTCCCGCAGGTGGTAGCGCAGGATCGCCTCCCGGGCCGGCCCGTCGGGCGGCAGGACCAGGATCGTCCGGTCCAGTCGGCCGGGACGGCGCAGGGCGTTGTCCACGTCCCAGGGCACGTTCGTGGCGGCCAGGACGAACACGCCCTCGTTCGCCGCCGAGTCGATGCCGTCCAGCTCGGTGAGCAGCTGGTTGACCGTGTTGCGCATGCCACTGTGCGCGGTGCGGCTGCGCTTGGCGCCGAGCGCGTCCAGCTCGTCCAGGAAGACCACGCAGGGTGCTTGGCGGCGGGCGGTCTCGAAGACCTCGTGCATGTTGCGCTCGGAGTTGCCGATCCACATGTCGAGGACGTCGCTGACCGACACCGACAGGAACGCGGCGCCGAGTTCCCCGGCGACCGCGCGGGCGATGAACGTCTTCCCGCAGCCGGGCGGCCCGTACAGCAACAGTCCGCCGCGCAGGCTCTTGCCGTACAGCTTGCGCAGCTCGGGGTTGCGCAGCGGCGCGAGGAAGGCGGCCTCCAGGCGGTCCTTGACCTCCCGCATACCGCCGACGTCGGCCAGCCGCACCGCGCCGGGCGTCTCCACGTCCCACGCGTCGGCCTCGCCGGGGTCGTCCTGTCCGTCCGCGCGGACCGGTGCCTCGACGAACCGCGGCGACACCACGTCCCCGACCTGCTCCTCGGCGGCCCGCCAGTCGAACCCCGGCCGCTGCTCCGGGCGTTGGGACGGCGCCGGGGCCGGCGCGCCCATCGCCCGGGCCATCAGGTCACGGGCCTGAACGTCACCCGGCGCGTGCTGAAGGGCCACGGCCGCCTCGGCGATGGCGGCCTCCGACCGGCCTGCCTCCAGCAGGAGTTGGGCCAGATGCAACCGCAGCGGTACATCGGCGGGAGCGGCGGCGACGGCGGTACGCAGACTCTGTATCAGAGGGGAGTCATCCGGCATGATCAACAGCCTAGGCCCTGTCGTCACATTCCCGTCGTCCGCCCGAAGGGCGGGAACCCGAGGTCGATCACTCGGTGACACGCCTTAGTCTGTCAGCCATGGCCGGTGGGCGATTTTCGGCCTGCCAGGTGACGAAATCAGTCACGAGGGCGAACTGCCGCCCTGCCGAAATCCCTGGAGGAGGACCGTTGCACCACGACGAACGGGCAGACCGGCCCGGTAGCCACGGCGAGCACCAGATCCAGCAGGAGTTGGGCACGGTCGCCCGCGCCGCCCGGTTCTACGACGAGCAGGTCCTGGACCGGCTCAACCCACGTATGAAGGAGTTCGTGGCCCGCCAGGAGATGTTCTTCCTCGCGACCGCGG
Source organism: Streptomyces sp. NPDC007991 (assembly GCF_042958445.1). Lineage (NCBI taxonomy): Bacteria > Bacillati > Actinomycetota > Actinomycetes > Kitasatosporales > Streptomycetaceae > Streptomyces > Streptomyces sp. NPDC007991. Next base: position 549,979 of record NZ_JBIBJD010000005.1, on the reverse strand, counting down.
ACCGTCACGGCGAGTGCGACAGCACCTTCCGGGCCGGCCCACCGGGTTTTCTCCGGGTGCTCGACGACGCGACTCTGGCCTACCCGGAGTACCGCGGGAACGGCGTCATGGCCTCGCTCGGCAACATCCGGGAGAACCCGCACATCGGCATGCTGATGATCGACTTTTCCCAGGACCGTATCGGCCTCCATGTCAACGGCCGCGCCCAGTTGGTCACCGATGACACCATGCGCCGCCGGATTGCGGACCTGCCGGTCGACCCCGTACCCGGCCGCCGCCCGCACATGTGGGTGGAGATCGAGGTCGAAGAGGCGTACATCCACTGCTCGAAGCACATACCGAGGCTGGTCAGAGCTCCGCTGCGGCAGAACACCGTCAGTGCGGACCGTTCCGCCGCCGCCGACGAGCAGGCCTGGGGCACCGACGACGTCAAGCGCAAGGGCGGCGACTACTTCGGAGCGGCGGCCCAGGAGCCCGGACTGACCGCCCGCTGAAGGGTGCCGCGCAATCCGTCCCTCCAGACCGCCGGGCCCGCGGGGCTCACTGGCCCTTCTCCGCGAACCATTCGATCAGGCCGTGGGCGTCGACCTCGGGCATCTGGTCAGTGACCGTCTCGGCGCTGCGCGGGAACATGGCCCGCTCGTACTCGGCGAGCGCCGCCTCGATGTCGTCGGGGTGCGCGGCGAGGGCTTCGCCGAGTTCGGCGCCGTCGAGCATGGCCAGGTTGGCGCCCTCGCCGTTGGGAGCCGCGAGGTGGGCGGCGTCGCCGAGCAGGGTCACTCCCGGCACCCTGTCCCACCGGTGCCCGGCCGGCAGGGCGTAGAGGGGGCGCAGCACCGGCGCGACGTCGCTGTCGGTGATCAGCGCGGTGAGTTCCGGCGCCCAGCCGTCGAACTCCTGCGCGATCATCGCGGTGGCCTTGGCGGGGTCGGCGAAATCGATGGAGCCGAACCAGTCCTGCGGCTCGGACAGCCCCACGTAGGCGTGCAGGGTGTCGTCCTTTTCCCGGTGCGCGAAGATCTCCCTGCCCGGCGAAGGGGCCATCAGCATCCCGCCGCCGACTGCTTTCGCGGTGGCCGGGTGCCGCGTGGCGGCGTCGAACAGGTAGGTCTCGACGACCGATTTGCCGATGTACCGGGGTGTGGCGGTGGACAACAGCGGCCGGACCCGTGACCAGGCGCCGTCCGCGCCGACCAGCAGGCTGGTGACGACGGTGGTGCCGTCGGCGAACGTCACCTCGTGGCGTCCCTCGCCGAGGGCCCGGGTGCGGCTGACCTTGTGTCCCCACCGCACGGTGCCTGCCGGGAGTGAGTCGAGCAGGATCTGTCGCAGGTCGCCGCGCTGCACCTCGGGGCGTCCGCCCATGCCGTCGTCGGGTTCGTCGAGCAGGACGGTCCCGTCCCGGTCGAGGATCCGCATCGCCTGACGGCCCTCCAGGACTATGGCGTGGAACTCGTCCATCAGACCTGCGGCCTTGAGCGCGAGTTGCCCGTTGTAGTCGTGGATGTCGAGCAGTCCGCCCTGCGCGCGGGCCTCGGGCGAGGGCTCCGCCTCGTAGACCGTGACCGAGACTCCGTGTATGTGCAGGACGCGGGCCAGTGCGAGTCCGCCGAGGCCGGCGCCGATGATCGTGACTGAGGTGTGCATGGTGGCTCCTTCGGGACCGGGCCGCCCGGGGAGTTCCGGCCGGCCGTCTCTCGAAAGGTGCCAGCTCCCGCCGACGGGCCACCGACATCGGGCTGACAGCCCCCGACAGCGCTCCGACGGGGCACCGACATGCCGGATCCCTCTGGGTCCCCCGGGTGTTGTGCCGACCGTCCGGCGTTTCAGTGTCTGCGCCCGCGGCGGCGGACGACGAGGACGACGGCGCCCAGCAGAGCGGCCCCGGCAGCGGCGGCGATGAGCGTGCGGCCCATGGCCGTCGTGGTGTCGCCGGACCGTGCCGCCGCGGCCGGTGTGGCCTGCGTGCCGAAGGCGAAGGCGATGCTGTCGTCGGAGACGTCCGGGTCGTGCAGGGGGATGCCGGCCGGGCCGGGACGCACGGTCGCCCTGCCCTCGGCGCCGTCGTAGCCCTTGGCCGTCTTCACCCACAGTTCGAACAGCTGGCTCGTGCCGGCGGCGACACCGAACGGCACCGTGCACACGTAATGCCGGTGGCCGGCCTCGAACGGTGCGGTCGTGGTGCTGCCGACCCGGAGAAGGCAGGGGCCGTAAGGGCTGTCCTCCTCCTCCACGTGCGCGGTGCCGGTCGCGACCACACCCTGGGGCAGGACGACGTCGACGACGGCGACGGGCTTGTCGTCGATCCCGTACGCGGAGGCCGGTCCGTGGTTCACGGCGTTGATGTCCAGGGTCCATTCGCCCGCCCTGCGGCCCGGCTTCGCCGTGGCATCGGCCGCGAGATCCGCAAAGTTGTCGGCCGCGACGGTGAACCGGCCCTCGGCGCCCTTCTCGAATCCGCCTCCCGCTGCGGACGCACGTACCAGGGTCAGCGCCGGCCCGGTGCCCTGGTGAGTGCCGCCGCCGGGTTGTTCGCGCGGCTTCAGCAGGCTGACCGAGTAGTCGGTCACGGCGGTCAGGACGCGCTTGCCGACGGTGGCCGTCAGGGGGCTGCTCAGCTCCACGGTGCCCCGTGCGGGCACGGAGTCCGAGGAGGCCGGGAAGACACATGTGACGGATGTCCGGCTGCCGGGTTCGCCGGGTTCATCGCCTTCGCCGTAGGCGCAGTTGGAGAACTTGCGGTCGAAGACCAGACCGCCCGTCGATTCCCAGCGCACCATGATGCGCCGGTCAGTGGCCAGATTCCCGGTGTTGCGCAGCCGGAGCGGCACACTGACCCGGGAACCGATCCCGGCGTGCGTCACGTCCGGCACGGTGCCGACGACCAGGTCCGGGGTGCCCACGACCACTTTCGCTGTCGCGGTGGCGCCGGTGGCATGGTCGGCGGTGAGGGCGTATGTGATCGTGCCGCCGGCGCCGGGTGCGGCGCCCGCGTCCGCACGCAGGGTGAACTCGACCGAACGGCCTTGTGAGGCACCCTTGTTGACGCAGGTCAGGACCCGTCCGTCGGCCCTGCACCTCGGGTCGTCGGCCCTGACGCTCGCGATGCCCGCCAGGTCACGCGCGTCGATGACGAGCGAGTCGTTCGTGGGGACGGGGACCTGCGCCCCGCCGTCCCAGAACATCCAGCCCACGGTGACCGGCTGGGCCCCCGGCCCCACGTTGATCTGCTCGTCGGCGCTGATCGTCGCGTACGCCCGAGTCGGCAGGGGGGACGGTGTCGCAGAGGGATCGCCGCCCACGGCGACTGCACCGGGTGCGCTGGGCGCCAGGGCGAGCACCAAGGCAGCCAGTACCGCCCCGAACACCGCGCGCTGAGGGTTCATACACGTTTGATGCGCGAGGTGTCCCGAAAGTTGCGCCCCGGGCCTGCAGCTCGATGCGACGGTGTGTGCCGTATCACGCGACTCAATGCGTCTAAGTTGCGTCCATCACAGCGGAAATGTCCATTTAGCCTCCATGCTCGAAACGGACACAGACGCCCCAAGCGGAGCTCATCGACACCCTCTGGGTGCGAAGTTCCAATGTGGCCCAAGACACAGCATTAGCGACGTTCCCCTGTTTCCTCCTTGAAAGGCGCCCCGATATGGCCGCTTACCTCTGCCCTCCTACCGTGATACACGGCGAGCACGCCGTAACGACCAGCCAGATCGTGGCAGAGGTGAGCGACCGGCACCCGCACGCGGCCTGGGCGCCGCGGATCGACGGCATCGCGGCCAGTACGGGCATCGAGACCCGCGGATGGATGCTGCCGCTGGAGACCGCCGTCGCGCCCGGCACCGGCGGCGGCCTGCGGGCTGTCGGCGTCGAGCCGGCCCAACAGGCCCTGGCCCGCGGCGGGTTCGCCCAGCAGGACGTGGACCGCGCGATCGCCGCCCTCGAGACCATACCCGCGCCGCAGACCATCCAGGAGCGCACCGCTCCGGCCTGGGAGGCCGTGCGGTCCTACGGGGAGCGTGCGGCGCGCGGGGCCCTGCAGAGTGCCGGGCTGGACGCCGGGGACATCGACTGCGTGATCACCAGCCACTCCACCACCCCGGCGCTGCCGGGTCTGGACATCGCCCTGGCCAACAAACTTCCGCTCCGCAGCGACGTGATGATGCTGCCGGCGACGCAGTGGGCCTGTATCGCGGGCACCCGTTCCCTGGCGCTGGCGGCGGACCTCGTGGCCGCGGATCCCGACCGGGTGGTCCTGATCGTCATCGCGGAGGCGCTGAGCACCACCTACCAGCCCGCGGACGACACCCTTGAGTCGCTGATCGTCCGGTTGCTGTTCGCGGACACCGCCGTCGCCGCGGTGGTCACGGGCCGCCCGAGGCCCGAGTCGGTGCTGCGGCTGGACGCCGCCTGGCACCACACCCTGCCCGGCACCCAGGACCTGCACCGCCTGGAGACACAGGCGGACGGCACCCACTTCGTGATGGACCGGCGTGGACCGCGCGCCGTACAGCAGACGGTCACCGCGATGTGGGAGTGGCTGCGCGTCCGTTACCAGGACGAACCCGGCTCCTGGCACCCGGACGTGCTGCTCGCGCACCCCGGCGGGACCCGGGTGCTGGAGTACATGGAGCAGACGATGCCCGACGCGTGGCCGTCGGGGCTGCTGGACTACAGCCGGGACAGCTACACCAGCGGCAACCGCGGAGGCGCCGCCGTCTTCGACATCCTGCGGCGGGCGCATGACGCCGGGCGGCTGAAGCCCGGCGACCGCGCCGTTCTGTACGCGGCGGCCCCGGGACTCACCGCCACCGCCCTGGAAGGGGAGTGGCTGTAGCGACTTCCGCCCAGACCACCTTCCCGGTGTCCGTCCACCGCACCCCCCACCGGGTGGTCAGCCTGTGCACGACGCCGAGGCCCCGACCGCCGTCGTCGAGCAGGCCGCCCCGCCTCAGACGCGGCCTGCCGTCACCGGTGTCGCCCACCTCGCACAGCAGGCCGTGACCGGTCCTGATCAGCCGGACCGTGAGGGGACCGGCGGCGAAGCGCACCGCGTTCGTGACCAGCTCGCTGACCAGCAGCACCACGCCGTCCCGGGTGTCGTCCCTGATGCGCCACTGCCTCAGCAGCGCGGAGACCTGCGCGCGGGCCCGGGCGGGGGCGTCGTGGCGGGCGGGCAGCCGCCATGTCGCGGTGTCCCCTTTGCGGTAGCCGATCATCCGCGCGAGCATCAGGGTCACATCGTCGCGCTGGGGCGCGGGCGTCAGCGCGGAGACGACGTGCCGTGCGGCCTGCTGCAGGGCGTCCCAGGGGTGGACCATGGACACGGCGTCCGCGAGCCTGGCGATGCCCTCGTCGATCGGCACGGCCGGATCCTCCACCAGGCCGTCGGTGTAGAGGGCGAGCAGGGAGCCCGGGGGTGCTTCGAACGTGTGCACGTCGAACGGCTCGCGCAGTGCGAACTCGGCGCCCAGGCCGGGGTGCGGACGGACCGCGAGCGGGCCCGCGTGCCCGTCCGGGGAGACCAGGACCGGGGGGAGGTGGCCGGCGCTGGAGAGCGCCACATGGTGGCTGACCGGGTCGTAGAGGGCGATGCAGCACGTCGAACCCAGGGCGCTGTAGCCGGCCGCCAGCCCGGACTCCGCGTCGTCCAGCAGCGTCACGGTATCGTCCAGGTGCTCCAGTACCTCGTCGGGCGCGAGCCCCGCGGACAGCAGCGCGCGGGCCTCCATGCTCAGCTGGCCCATGGTCGCCGCGGCTCCCAGGCCGTGCCCGACGACGTCGCCGACCACCAGCGCGGTACGGCCGTCCGGCAGCGGAAAGCTGTTCACCCAGTCGCCGCCGACGCCCGCGCTGTCGGGGGTGGCCGGCTGGTAGACGCTGGCGATCTGAACGGTGTCGCCGCCGGTCCGGGGCAGGAGGCGGCGCTGCAACGCCAGCACCTGCGTGTGCTCGCGCTGGTGCTGACGGGCCAGGTCGACGTGATGTGCGGTCCTGGCCACCAGTTCCTGCAGGTCGAACAGCTCGTTGTCGCGGAAGGGGCAGTCCGCCCGCCGCCAGACCTCCGCCACTCCCAGGACGACGGGCGGCTCGCCGTCCAGGACCAGGGGGATGCACGCCACACCCGCCGACCGTTCACCGGGCACCAGGGCACGCACGACGCGTGGACTGGCGAAGACCCGCTCGACCGCCTCCCGGTCGGGTATGACGATGGTCTGGGGGAGGTCGTCCCTCAGTACCGCCTGGGCCAGCAGGCGACTGGCGTCTCCGGGAAGATCGTCGCCCGGTGTCACGTAGCCCTCGGGCCACGCCCGGTCCGGCACCAGGGCCGCCCGCCGCAGCCGGATCGGCCCCTTCGTCTGCCCGGTGACTCCCTCCCCCGTCCACACGGCGAAGTCGAGATCGACGGCGGCCACGTCTCCCCAGGCCAACAGCGACTCCGCCAGCGACTGCGCGGTCTCGCCGATGTCCAGCGAGGTACCGATCGCGGTCTCGGCGGCGTAGAGGTGCAGCCTCCTCGCCATGGCGATCACGGAGACGGTCAGGCCCTCCTCGGGCGCCGCGGCGGGCAGGATGCTCATCGAGACCACCAGCTCCGACCCGTCACCGCGGCGCAGGCGCTGGATCCGGGCGACGTGCGCCTCACCGGTCTGCAGGACCTGCCGCAACCGCCGTGAGACCGTCGGTACGTCGCCGGGGGGCAGAAGATCGACGAACGGCTTACCGGCCACGGCGTCCAGACCCGCGAAGACGGGGGCGTCCAGATTGCAGCGGGTGATGATCAGATCCCGGTCCAGGTTGACCGCGCCGAGGATCTGCTCCTGGCGTCCGGTTGCCGGGGTGTCGGGTACGGGGCCGGGCGCGGTGCGGTCGCCCCGCTCGTCGGCGGGGCCGCCGGCCGCCGCCGCTGCGCCGCGCGGGATGTAGCGCCCCAGGGCGCTGCTGACCAGGTCGAACGGCGAAGAGGACGAGGGCGGGGGTGTGGAGTCCATGCGGCTCTCTCAGCAGTCCCCGGCGCGGCACCGGGGCAGTACTCGGACCCGTGCGGCGGGCCCCGAGATCCCGGACCGCACATCTCATTGAATAACACCCAGGGCCGGTTCGCCCACAGCGGCGCATCGCACGGTGAACGCGCTGATCGTCCTCGGACCGGCTCGTCGTCAGACCGGAAAGTCCCCGGTGAGGTCTCCGGCACCGTTACGGGGCGCTGGGACACAGGGAACATGCGTACAGGCGCCCGACTCGACCGGCGGGAAGAAGGCCGTTGAGTCCCGCAGGTCCCAGGCTCGCCGCACCCGGTGGATCAGCTCACGCGCACTGTACGGGGAAACCGCCAGCTCAAGGCGCATGTCGGCCAGGCGCTGGGTTGCCCCGTCCGGTTCCCGGGCGTCGATCTCCACACTGCGCTGATCGAAACCGGAGGGGGTGAAGACCTGAAGCAGGGTGAGCCCGTACACCGCGTAGGCCCGGGCCTGAGCGATCAGCACGCGGGTGGTCTCCGGCAGATCCTCCTCGGAGTCGGCCGAGGAGCCCTGCGCACCGGAGGCGGGCCCGGCCGGCCAGACGAACGCCCGCAGGGCCTGCACAAGCGCTTCCCGGCGGTGCGGGCAGGAGGCGTCCAGCTGCTCGGTGAGCATCCGGTAACCGGTCAGGACATGCGCGGTGCCGGCCGTCCACGGCTGGCCCGCCAGCAGGGTGCGGAATCCGGCGAGGGTGTCGGAGAGTTCCTCGGTCAGCATCAAGTGCGAGATGTCCCGCAGTTCGACGTACGGCGTGCTCTCGCGCAGTTCGACCAGCCTGAGCGCGTAGCGGATGAGGTCGCGCGGGATGCCTCCGGACAGGGCGTGGGCGAGGACGGCGTACGGGTACGGAAGCCGGCGGACTCGCTGCTGCAGGATGGCCACGGACTCCACCAGCGCCATGGGCCGTACATGGACGACATCGTCGAAGGTGCTGTCGGTGGCATCCCGGTTCGGCAGGCCTCTGCGCACGAAGGCCGCGCTGACGTCCTCGGCCACGGTGACGAGACAGAAGACCCAGGGTATGCCGAGGACCGCCTTGACCTCGCCGAGGAACGCGCGGGCCTTGTCCGCGGTGCCCATGCGGTCGAGTTCGTCGACGCACAGGAACACATGGCCGTTGTCCGTCGCGCGCAGCTCCTGAGTGATCGCCCCGAGCAGTTCCCGGAACTCCGCCACGAGTTGCGGGAAGTTCGGCGGCACGCCGGCCGGCGAGGAGCTGTGCGCGGTGGTGAACAGCGCTGTCGGGGCGAGGTTGGGCGAGGCGGAGGTGCTCTGGGCGGTGCGCAGTCGGTGGAGCTGGTCCTCGCACCGCCTGGCCAGTGCCGTCTGGGCCGGGCGGGGCCGCCGCCGGGACCGGGCAGCGGTGACGAGAGCCGTACCGAGCACCAACAGGCCGAGGCGAGCCGGGTTTTCCGGCTGCGACAGGTAGGGACGGCTGGCGGAGAAGGCACCGAGCACGCCGGCGGCGGCAGCGACCGCGCCCATGACGGCCAGCAGCAACCGGTCCTGACGGGTCAGGCCACGCGGCCTTTCGGACGCGAGGAGAGCGAAGAACACCATGACCAGCGCGACGAGGGCCAGCGCCACCGGCATCGCGGCGTCCTCGCTGGTGGGAATCAGCTGGTCCAGCAGGCTCGGGTCCCAGTCCCGCAGGAAGCCCAGGAAGTCCAGGAGGGCGTCGACGACCGGGACGAGAAACAGGTACCAGCCGACGATCCACACGATGACCCAGCCGATCCGGTCCCGCGGCCCCATCCCCAGGAACCGGCGGAGTCGGCCGGGCGCCCGCAGCGTCCACACGACCGCGCTCGCGTAGACGATCGCCAGACAGACGAGGGTGTACTTCCCCTGCCACACGACGCTCACGCCGTGGACCGCTTCCCGGGCCCCGGCCGCGGTCCACGACTGGACCAGGGAGCGATGGCCGTCCCACCAGCCGCGGACCGCCGCCGCGGTCCCGAGGACGAACAGGGCGGCCGCCGGGACGGCGAACAGCGACCACCGGGCACCGCGACGGACGAGGGCAGCCATCCGTCGGCGCCGCCTCCCCGACAGTCGCGTGAAGTCGGGCACCGCCTGGCCGCTGCGCCGCAGATACTGCTCGCAGACACCCACCAGGCAGGACGACAGGAAGTCGTACGGGGTAGAGGCAGCGGGCACGTCGACGGCGACCACCAGGTCGGCTCCGCCTCGGTCGGCAGGGGTGTCCGTGCCCAGCAGATCGGGTGCGGCGCGCAGCAGAGTGGTCTTCCCGGACCCCCTCGGACCGCTGAGCGCGATGGTCCCGCCGTCGATCAGTGAGAGCTTGCGTGCCAACTGTCTTCCGCACCTGCTCAGTACGAAGAACTGAGCGTCGTCACGTGCTCGTAACCCCTGGTAGCTGTCGTACATCAGGACGGAGTGCGGGTCGTCGCCGAGCAGCGCCGTGATGACTTCCAGCAGCACCTGGCGGGCGCTGTGCGTGGTGAACTCCGCCTCCAGCGCCTTCAGGGCGATGTCGGTCTCCTGCTGGTCGAGCCACAGCGCGACGGGGCCCACCGCGCGGACGAACAGGGACCACAGATGGCGCCGGGCGCGGGGACGGAACCACAGCCATCCGCCGAGCGCCGCGGCGACCAGCACCTCGACGACGACGGACTGGGTTCGTGACCAATAGGAGTGCCTCTCGGGGGCCGCGACGATGAGAGCGCCCAGACACAGCAGGACTGCCAGTGAGGCGGGCTCCAGCCCGGCCTCGGCTCTGGCCCGTGCCAGCTTGCGGCGGGTGTACGTCCGCCGGTCGAGCTTCTCGCGGGTGGCGAGCAGGGTCTCCGTGCTCAGCAGGAAGGCCCGGTTGACGGCGGCCGGTTCCTGCATGGCCGCACGCACCGCGTCGGCGGTCACCTCCGGACGGCTCAGCAGCCGGTCGGTGACGGACGGTTCCTCAAGGATCACCTCGACGCTGCGCTGATAGGCGCCCAACTCCGCCGCGTAGCACCAGTCCCGCAACGGTGCGGCCTGAGCCGCCGCGTCCCACCGCGCTGCCCCCCGCTGCATGCGTCTTCCCCTCTCCGCCGACAGCCCAGGTCGGGTGAGCGTAGAACGCCCCGCACCGCCTCTGCAGACTTACACCACAACCTCACGAGCGGGTCACCCGCCGCACTGAGGCCAGTGCGGCGGGCGTTTGCGGACCGGCCCGTGACGGTACGTGCTGCCTCAGCGCGCGGTGAGCTTCCACAGGTGGTCGGCGGTGCCGTTGTCCGCCCATTGCAGGACCCGGGCGCCAGATGCGGTGCTCATGCTGTCGACGCCGAGCAGGAGACCGCTGTTGTAGTTGGCGATCTTGTAGTAGCCGCCGCGGGCCGGGATGACCTGCCAGAGGTGGTCGGCGGTGCCGTTGTCACCCCAGATCAGGGCCGTGCCGCCATTGCCGATGCCCGCGTCGGTGATGCCCAGGAGCAGGCCGCTGGACTGCTGCCGGATCTTGTAGAGACCGTTGCCGGCCGGGACCAGGGTCCAGTTCTGGTCGGTGCCGGTGGTGGACGTGGCCTGGACGACCGAGGTGCCCTGGGCGGTGCCCGCGCCGCTGGTGTCCAGGGCCAGGCCGCTGTTCTTGTTGGTGATCTGGTAGCGGCCGGCCAGCGAGGTGTTGGTGCCGGTGGGCGTGATGACCAGGTGGTAGCCGTCGGTGGCGTTCATCGTCACGGGCACGGTGAGGGAGCCGTTGCCGACGGTGTAGTCGGCGTCGGAGATGGTGATCGGCCCTGGGGAGGCGGTCGTACGGCCGGTGCCGGGGCTGTACTCCAGCTTGACGTGTACGGTGCTGCCGAAGGCCGACAGGGAGTTCAGGCCGTTGACGGTCACGGCGCAGGAGCCGGTGCAGCCGCCCGCGACGACGCTGATCTGGTTGCCCGCACTGTTGCGGGAGGCCATGCCGTCGATGCCGGTCTGGGCCGGGGGCGTGGTGACGAGCATGTTCCCGGACATGTCGCCGTACCACTTGTACGTCCAGTACGAGCCGTTGGGCGAGCCGCCGGTGTCGGTCAGGGTGTCGCCGAGGGTGCCGTAGTGGTTCCAGAAGGCGAGTTCGGCGTCCCGGATCCCCGCCCGCTCGAACTTGGCGGCGTAGCCGATGAGAGCGCCGGAGTTGCCCATCTCGGCGGGCGTGCCGTACTCCTCGATGGCGATCGGGCGCGGGCTGATGCCCAGGCTCGACTCCAGCCCGCGGTAGGCAGAGACGTGGGCGGCGATGTCCCTGCTGCCGCCCAGTTCGTGCCAGGCGATGACGTCCGGCACGGTGCCGGAGGCCTTCGCGTCGGTGAGGAAGGAACTCATCCAGGACTGGTTCCAGCCCGAGTAACTCGGGCCCTGGATGGGGGTGGTGGCGTCCTTGGCGCGGACCTCCTTGAAGGTGCGCGCCCACCCCGCGTTGAAGGCGCCCGCGTTGGCGGTGTCCCACGTCCAGTCGGGTTCGTTCCACAGCGCGTACGCGCTGATGTCGGTGGCGCCGGAGGACTTCACGGCGGCGACCTGCTTGTCGACCGCCGACAGCCAGTCGCTCCAGCTGACCCACTTGTAGGGGAAGTTGGGATACCAGTCCGGCATACGGACGACGACCTTGGCGCCCGCGCGGGCCGCCTTGGGTGCCACGACCAGGGCGTCACCGGCGGGCTTGGGCTCGCCGTTGGGCAGTTGCGAGCCGCCCGGCGCCATCTGCACGAAGGTGTTCGGCCTGAGCGGCGTGACGAGACTGTCGGCGGGGGTGGTGTCGTCGGCGAGGCCGTACAGGCTGCCCGTGCCGACGTGGGTGACGGGCCGCAGGGTCTGAGCGGCGTTGACCACGAGGGTGGTGGACGAGGTGGGGGTGGCCTGGGCGGACGGGCTCGTGAGGACGACGGCGGTGGCGGCCAGGGCCGTGGCCAGGGCGGCGGCGGTGGCACGGCCGAGGGGGGCTCTGTGGCGGTGGCGGGTACTCAGGTATGACATCAGCGGCTCTCCTGAGGGTTGCACGGGACGGGACGGGTGACGGTTGGGTGGAGGCGGCTCGGGGCGGGAATCAGTCCTTGACCGCGCCGGCGGTCACGCCCGCCGCGACATAGCGCTGGGCGAGGACGAGCAGGACCGCGGCCGGCAGGGACGCGACGACGGCGGTGGCCATGATCGCGTTCCACTCCTGGTTGTTGTTGCCGATGTAGTGGTAGATGCCGAGGGTGATCGGCCGCCAGTCGCCGCCGCCGTCGAGGGTGTTGGCGAAGACGAAGTCGGACCAGGCCCACAGGAAGCTGAAGAGCGCGACCGTGACGATCGCGTTGCGGCTCACCGGCAGGGCGACGGACCGGAAGGTGCGCCAGGTGTTCGCACCGTCGATCCGGGCGGCGGCGATGAGTTCGCCGGGGATGCCGGACATGAAGGCCGTGAAGATCATGACGCCGAAGGGCACGGCGATCGTCGAGTCGGCGATGATCAGGCCCCACCAGGAGTTCAGCAGGCCGAGGTCGAGGTAGATGCCGTAGAAGCCCATCGCCATGACGATTCCGGGGATCATCTGGGCCACCAGCAGGCCGAGGCCGAGCAGTCCCCCGCCGACGGGCCGGAGCTTGGCCAGCGCGAAGCCGGCCGGGGCGGCGAGGAGCAGCGTGAGGACGACCGTGCCCAGCCCGATGAGCAGGCTGGTGCCGAGGTAGGGCAGCTGGTCGTTCAGCACGGCCCGGTAACCCTCGAAGGTGGGGTGCAGGGGCAGCAGGTCGGGCGGGCTCTTGCGCATGTCCTGCTGCGGAGTGAGGGACACGTTGAGCATCCAGTACACCGGGAACAGCATCACGGCGGTGAGGACGAGCCCGATGAGGGTGTAACGGCGGGAGCCGGTACGCGACTTCACGCTTCCTGCCTCCTCTGGACGCGGATGTACAGCAGCCCGAAGGCCAGGGCGATGAGGATGAGGATGTTGCCGACGGCGGCCCCGGGGCCGAACTTCGGCAGCAGGGTGCCGAACCCGAGCTGGTAGGACCACGTGGCCAGGGTGGACGAGGCGTCCCCGGGGCCGCCCTTCGTCATGATCCAGATCAGGTCGAACACCTTGAGGGTGTAGACGAGACCCAGCAGTAGCGTGATCGCCGAGACCGGGCGCAGCAGCGGGAAGGTGATGCGCCGGAACTGCTGCCAGGCGCTCGCCCCGTCCAGGGACGCGGCCTCGTACAGCTCAGCGGGGATGTTCTGCAGGCCGCTGTAGAGGATGACCAGGTTGAAGGGGATGCCGATCCAGATGTTCGCGATGACGACCGAGGTCAGTGCCCAGTCGGGCGAGGTGAGCCAGTCGACCGGGGCCACGCCGGCGAGGTGGAGGGCGTAGTTGACGACGCCGGACTCGCTGTTGAGCATCCACGACCAGGTCGACGCCGACACGATCAGCGGCAGCAGCCAGGGGATCAGGAACAGCGCCCTGAGCGTGCCGGACAGCCGGAAGTGCCGGTTGAAGAAGACCGCGAGGGCGAGCCCGGCCAGGTACTGGAACGCGATCGACACGAAGGTGAAGATCATGGTGTGGCGCATCGCCGGGCCGAACGTCGGGTCGTCCAGGACGGTCCTGAAGTTGTCCAGCCCGGAGAAGGGCGCGTCGCCCGCCACGAACGACCGGACGGTGTAGTCGCGCAGGCTCAGGTCGACGTTGCGGTAGAGGGGATAGACGTAGAAGGCGGCGAGGTAGACGACCAGCGGGGTGAGGAACGCCAGTGCCGTGAGCCGGCTCTTGCGGCGCTGCGGGCGGCGGCGCGCCGAGGGGCGGGTCCGGTCGTCGGTGCCGGTCGCCGCGAGCCCGACCGGGGGCCGCTGTGCGCGGCGGTCGAGGCGTGCGGTGGTCATGCGAACTCCTGGATGCGGGTGGCCTGCCCGGGGGCCGTGGTGGCCGGACGGCCGGGGCGCGTGCTGGGAAGAAGGGCCCCGGGGCGTGCCAGGGGGCGTCGAGTGTCAGTTCTTGCCCTTGCCGGCGGCGGCCTGCGCGGCGTCGAGCGCGTCCTGAGGGCTCTTGCTGCCGGACAGGGCGGCCTGGACGGCGGTCCACATCGGCTGCGAGATGGTCGGGTACTTGGTGCCCAGACCGCCGCTGGTGCGCCCCCGTGCCGCGGCCACCGCGTCGACCCACGGCTTGAGCTTGGGATTGGCCTTGACCTGCTCGGCCTGCACGGTCGCGGTGGGTGCGACGTAGGCCAGGGTGGTGTCCGTGGCCAGCAGGTTGGCGGAGTTGGTCAGGCAGGTGACGATCTTCTTGCTGACGTCGTAGCGCGCGGTGTCCTTCTGCACCGGGACCGTGACGAACTCGCCGCCGGTCGGCACCGGGGCCGAGCCGCCGCTCTGGCCGGGGATGCTGATGACGCCGTAGTCGAATCCCGCCTTCTCGGCGTTGCCGAGTTGCCAGGTGCCGTTCTCGCTGAACGCGTAAGAGCCGGTGGCGAACTCCTGCCAGCTGGTGGTCTGGGTGTTCTGCAGGACGTCCTTGGGCGCGTACCCGGCGTCGACCCACTGCTTCCACAGGGACAGCGCGGCGACGCCCTTGGCCGAGTCGAGCTTGGTCAGGTCACCGCCGGCGCCCCAGAACCAGGGCAGGAACTGGAAGCTGCCCTCTTCGGTGTTGATCGCGGAGAAGGTGATGCCCTTCTTCCCGGCCGCCTTGACCTTCTTCAGCGCCGCCGTCAGCGAAGCCCAGTCCTTGATGGAGGCGGGGTCGACGTGGGCGGCGGTCAGGACCTTCTTGTTGTAGTAGAGGGCGAGTGTGTTGGCGCCGATGGGCACACCGTAGGAGGCGCCGTCGATCTCGCCCGCGCCGAGGATGTTCTTCTGGACGGACTTGGTGTCCAGGCCGAGGTCGCCGGTCTTGTTGAGGATCCCCGCCTCCACCAGCGTGGACACGACCGGGTTGTCGACCAGCATCACGTCGGGGGCGTTGCCCTGCTGGGCGGCGAGCAGCGCCTTGTTGCCGAGGTCCGTGGTGTCCATGCCGGTGCGCTTGATCTTGGCCCCGGCGTCGGTGCCGCACTTGGTGACGAGCTTGCCCCACGCCGAGGAGGCGTCGAACTGCGGGTAGGGGTCCCAGAAGGTGTACGTCCCGCCGGCCTTGTCGGAGCCGGATGAAGCGGACTGCGCGCCACCGCCGCAGGCGGCGACGGAGGTGAGCGCGCCGACGGCGGCTATGGCGGCGATCAGGGTACGGCGGCTGTTTCTCACGGTGACCTCGTTGTCTCGGGCTGGGGCGTACGGAGCGATGGCGGAGGGGGAAAGGCGGTGGGGGTTCAGGAGGTGGACGCGCAGTGGGGGTTCAGGAGGTGGGCAGCCAGACGCGCATGCCGCCGTCCTCGCGGTTGGCCCACGCGTAGTAGGGGATCGCGGTCAGTTCGAGGGCTTCACCGGCCGTCGGGGCGTCGGTGTCCGCGCCTCGGTACGGCCACCAGCCCGCGTCGGGGAGGTGCCGGCGGTGTCCTGCGGCCACGACGGTGGTGACCCCGCCGAGCAGGTCCGGGCGGTGCTTCACGGCGAGCGGGCGGGTGGTGTCGAGGACGATGTCGTCCAGGCCGCCGCCGGGGTGGTCGACCTGCTCCAGGCAGTAGACGAGCGGCCCGCGTTCGATCGCCACGCAGCCGCGCACGGCGTCCACCCGCGGATCGGCGGCGGTGAGCCGTGGTTCGAGGCCGAGTTCCAGGACGATCCGGTCGCCGGGCGCCCAGGTGCGCTCCAGTCGCAGCCAGCCGTCGGTGACGGGTGCGTCGGTCTGGTCGTAGGTCTCGTCCCCGCACCGGACGCGGTACTCGCCGCACCACTGCGGGATGCGCAGTGAGAGGGTCCAGGGCCGGTCGGCCGGGGACTCCTCGACGGTCAGCCCGATCGTGCCCTGCCAGGGGTAGTCGGTCTCGGCGCTGACCGCGACCGGGACCCCGCCGAGGTCACCGGCGTAGCGGCCGGTGACGTACTGGTGGATCTGCAACCCGCCGGCGTCGCCGGAGGCGAGGTAGTGCTCCAGGCTGGCCAGCAGCCGCATGGCGTTGGGCGGGCAGCACGCGCAGCGGAACCAGCGGGTGCGGCGGGCCGACTGGTCGCCGCCGGGGTCGGTGTGGCCGTCGCGGACCTGGAGCGGGTTGACGTACAGCCAGCGCTCGCCGTCCAGGGACACCCCGGCGAGGAAGCCGTTGTAGAGGGTGCGTTCGATCAGGTCGGAGTAGCGTGCCTCGCCGGTCAGCAGCGCCATGCGCCAGCTCCACTGGACGGAGGCGATGGCGGCACAGGTCTCGCAGTAGGCGCGCTCGTTGGGCAGCTCGTAGGGGTCCCCGAAGTCCTCCTCGTCGTGGTGGGCGCCCAGTCCCCCGGTCAGATGGGTCTTGGCGGCGGTCATCGCCGCCCACAGCCGTTCCGTGGCGGCGCGCAGTCCGGCGTCCCCCGTCTCGGTGGCGAGATCGGCCGCGGCGGCCAGCAGGTACAACTGCCGTACGGCGTGCCCCTCGACGTCGGTCGCCTCGCGCAGCGGGACGCGGTCCTGGCAGTACGCCTCGCCGCCCAGCAGACCGTGGCCGAAGCGGTCGACGAAGTAGCCGGCGAGGTCCAGGTAACGGCGTTCACCGGTCTCCCGGTAGAGCTCCACCAGGGCCGTCTCCACCTCGGGGTGGCCGTCGATGCCGTCGATCTCCTTGCCGCTGCCGGGCAGCCCGAAGACCGAGTCGATGTGGTCGGCGAACTTCACCGCCACGTCGAGGAGTTCGCCGCGCCCGGTGGACCGGTGGTGGGCCACCGCGGCCTGGATCAGATGCCCGGCGCAGTACAGCTCGTGGCCCCAGCGCAGATCCCGGTACCTCTCGCCGCCCTTGAGCAGCTGGAACCACGTGTTCAGGTAGCCGTCGGGCTGTTGCGCGTCGGCGACGAGGGCGACGATCCGCTCCACGTCGGCCGCGAGCGGGACGTCGGCCCCGGGCGTTTCCCGGGCGAGCTGCCAGGACGCGGCTTCCAGCCACTTGTAGACGTCCGAGTCCACGAACGGGTAGGCGCCCTGGAACTCGCCCTCGGCGGTGCCCGCCACCACCCGCAGGTTGTGCAGGTTTCCCGCGGACTCCAGCAAGCCGGGGCCCTGGGGAATGGAGGTCCGCGCGTTCACCTGACGCCGGGTGTCCCAGAAACCGGCGCCCACCTGGACGGTGAGAGGCGACAGCGCTGCCTTGGCATCCGGGCCGAGGCGGACCGGGCCCAGCAGGGCACCTCCTGCTTCGGGCGAGGCCGAGGACGGGGAGAAGGGCACGGCGGAACGTGGGCGGGGCATGGCTCTCCGAAGAGCTAGAAGGGGAAGCGGGCAGAACCCGGCGCACGGGGGATGTCATGCGGACCGGGAACCCGTCAGGCATGGCTCCGCCTGGCGAACCCGTTTGAGCAAACGATTTTCTGCCGGAAACGTAGGGAGCCCACGACCGCGAGTCAAGGGGTGCGCTGGAGTTATTACCTGCCGTCTCCTCGGGACTGGTCAGCCGCCGGGAACAATGCCAGGATGTGCCTCGCCGACGTCATCTAGGAAAAGGATTGCGCGTGACCGCCGTTCCAGGGTCTCCTCCAGCCGGGCGGGCGAAGCTCGCCGATGTCGCCACGCTGGCCGGCGTCAGTGTCGGGACGGCCTCGAAGGCGCTGAACGGCGGCGGCAGGATGCGCCCCGAGACCCGGCACCGGGTGCTGGCCGCCGCCGAGGCGCTGGACTTCCGGCCCAACCAGCATGCGCAGAGCCTGCACACCGGCCGCAGCTGGACCGTCGGCCTGATGACGACCGACGGCATCGGCCGCTTCAGCACGCCCGTCCTGCTCGGCGCCGAGGACGCGCTCGGGGCGGGGAAGATCTCCGTGCTGCTGTGTGACACCCGCGGCGACTCCATCCGGGAACAGCATCACTTGCGCAACCTCATGGACCGCCGGGTGGACGGCATCATCGTGACCGGCCGGCGTACCGACCCCCGCCCTCCCCTGACGGGCGTCGAGCCGATACCGACGGTCTACGCGCTCTCCCCCTCCACCGACCCGGACGACATCTCGGTCGTCTCCGACGACCGGAGCGGGGCGCGGCTGGCCGTGGAGCATCTGGCGGCCACCGGTCGTACCCGGATCGCGCACGTCACCGGCCCGGCACACCACGCGGCCGCCCGCGACCGCGCCCACCACACCGTCGAGTCGCTCGAACGCTCCTCGCTGGAACTGGCCACCGGCCGGGTCCAGTTCGGCGAGTGGAGCGAGGCGTGGGGCCGCCGTGCCGCCGAGGCGGTCCTGCGGACCGCGCCGGACACGGACGCCTTCTTCTGCGGCAACGACCAGATCGCCCGGGGCGTCGCCGACAGCCTGCGCGAGATGGGTGTGGACGTCCCGGGCAAGGTGGCGGTCGTGGGCTACGACAACTGGGATGTCATGGCACTGGCCTGCCGCCCGCCGCTCACCACAATCGACACGGACCTCGCCGAGATCGGCAGACAGGCCGCACTGCGACTGCTGGACGCCATCGGCTCCGAGCCTGAGCCCGGCCTGCACACCGTTCCCTGCCGCCTCGTCGTCCGCGAATCCAGCTGAGCGGCCGCGCGGGCTGCGTTCGGCCTCCGCGGTGCCAACAACCGTGGGTGCGCCTTATGTTGGGCTCAGGTCGGTGTGCACCAGGTCGTGGTCCGAGTACGGGGTGGGGCGCACGCCGTGCTCGACCGGGGTGATGCCCCGCAGGAAGACGTAGTCGAACTTGCTCCGCCAGTCGGTGGTCGGCTCGCAGGTGCCGGCGGGTGAGGGACGGCACCCGGGGTCCGCGTCCGCGGCCAGCGCCCACATCGGAGCGAGTTCGGGAGCATCCGGCACCGCGTTGAAGTCGCCGAGCACGATGGCGCGGTCGTACCGGGCGACCTCTGCCGCGAGTACGCCCACCTGGTCCGCCCGGACCTCCTCCTGACGCCGCTGGGCGAGGTGGGTGTCGAAGACCCGGACGGGCCGGCCTCCCACCGTGGTGGTGACGGCCATGTAGCCGCGGTCCTCGGATCCGCCGTCGGGGTATTCCACGCTGACGCGGTCGGTCATCGGCGCCGCCGAGAGGATCGCCTGCCCGAACGCCCCCGGACTCCACGGCAGACCCCCGCACCGGCCCCAGTCCTGCAGAACCGTCCCGTACTCGACGTGGTAGACGAGCCCGTGCAGGCGCTCCAGGTACTCCCGGATCATCTCGACGTCGCGCACGCACGCTTCCTGGAAGCCGATGACCTGCGGCGCGTACGTCGCGATCTCCGCCGCCCGGCCGACGTTGCTCACCTTGCAGGGATTGCAGATGTTCCAGGTCATGACCCGGTTCGGTACGGCCTCCCGGACGGCGGTGGCGGGCAGTGACCTGCCGGAGACGGCACCGCTCGGCGCACTGGGGCCGACGAGCACCACGCAGACCACGGTCATGGCACCGGCGAGCAGCCGCATGCCCCTTCCTAACACCATCGCCTCCTGAATGCGGTTCCCCACGCCATCTGGCGTCTCCAGGCACGAGGTTATGGGACGGGTTCTTCGGTGACAGGCGCTTCTGCCCTTTGTTCGAGCTCGTCCTCGAAGCCCTGCACCGCCCCGTCCACCGGTTTCCGCCCCACAGTCGTCGGCTCGACGATCGAGGAACAGCGGTCGTCCGGATCGGCGCGCCGCTCGCGCAAGCCCGCGGCCTCCACGAGGGCCTGGATCCGCGGCCCGGGCCGCCGCCGCAGCAGGTGCAGCACCTCGAACGATGTCAGGGACAGGTCGTACTCGGCGTTCCACAGCTCGATCTCCAGGGAGACCATGGCGGCGGAGCCTGCGGCGTACCTCTCACGCCACCTCGCAGCGCTCCCGGGCACCCAGGACGGTCCGCAGCCGCTCGTAGCGGTCGAGGTCCTCCCATGTGTCGAGGTCGGGCGGGCCGGGGTTGCGGATCCCGGTGCCCCAGACGCGCCGCCCGGGGCCTCGGGCGCCGGCCCGGGGCCCTCGCGGGGCCGGTGGGCGGTCGCGCGCTACCGGGAAGGCCGTTCCGGCTGTCCGCCGTCGGCGTCGGCGTCGAACACCTTGGTCCAGGTGGCGCCGCAGCGGCAGCGGGAATGCTCGATCAGTTCGCCTTCTTGGGACACGCTCAGCCCCTGGCTGAGCCGCACATGCACATGATCACCCATGAGGAGCCGCTTTCCTTGACGTCCGTTGCCAGGCTCAGGGTGGAGGTTCATCCCTTTTGCTGGCAATGTCATAGATCACACCATCTAGAGCTGTGAGCTCGCAGAGGCGAGGAGGTGGCCGGGATGCCGGCGCGGGAACAGGGAGCGGACCTGTACGCGGTGCTGGGCGTGGAACCCTCGGCGACGGCCGAGCTGATCACCTCCGCCTTTCGCGCCCGGGTGCGTGCACTGCGCCCCGACACCCGTGTCGACGCGGCCACCGCCGAGCGGTTCGGTGAGGCGCGGGAGGCCTACGAGACCTTGCGCGACCCTGCTCTGCGGGCGGCCTACGACCGGTCCCGCGCGCGGGCGTACGACCGCGGGCGTGCCCCGGCCCCGCCGGTGCGGCCCGTGCGGCGCTCCGTCGACCTGCTCGGGGCCGCCCGCCCCGAGCCCGCGCTGCGCGCCGGTCCCGTCCGGTGGGAGCCGGCGTCCCGGTGAGGTCCCGGCACCCCGGAAGAGCACGTTAGAGACAGTAACGGGCGAGGAGGGAGAAACCAGATGGCACGGGCGGTCGGTATCGACCTCGGAACGACGAACTCGGTGGTCTCGGTCGTCGAGGGCGGCGAGCCCAGACCGTGCTCGTCTTCGACCTCGGCGGCGACGACTGGGACCAGCGGATCGTCGGCCACCTCGTGAAGCAGTTCAAGAACCACTACGGCGTCGATCCGGCGATGGACAGGATGGCCGTGCAGCGGCTGCGGGAGGCCGCGGAGAAGGCGAAGATCGAGCTGTCCAGCTCGTCGGAAGGAGAAGCTGAAGGGGAGGACACCACGGCGATCCGGCAGGCGATCGACCGTACGGCGCAGGCCGCACAGCGGATCGGTACGGCGCTGTACGACAGGTCGCGGGCCGAGCAGCCCGCGCGTGCCGCCGGGGCGACCGCGGGTGACGGTGCGGCCGGCGGATCGTCCGAGGACGACGTGGTGGACGCGGAGATCGCCGACGACGACAAGCCGGAGGCTGGCTGACGATGACCGGGAGCGGGCCGCATTACACGGAGCTGGCGGCGCTGCGGCGCCTGGTGGAGGAGCGGACCGCCGACCTTCAGCGGGTGAAGGCCGAGTACGACAACTACCGCAAGCGGGTCCGGCGGGACCGCCTGGCCGTGCGCGAGATCGCGGTGGCCAACGTGCTCCGGGCGCTGCTGCCCGTGCTGGACGCCGTGGACCGGGCGTGTGCGCACGAGCCGCTCACGCCCGGCCTGGAGGACATCGCCGGCAGCCTGAAGGAGCAGCTCGGCTCGCTGGGCGTCACATCGTTCGGCGAGGTGGGTGATCCCTTCGATCCCGCCTGCCACCACGCCCTGGCGCACCACCCCTCCCCCGGCAGCGACCGCCTGGTCTGCTCGGCGGTCCTGCGGCCCGGCTATCGCCTGGGCGAGAACCTGCTGCGCCCGGCCCACGTGGAGGTCGCGGGGCCCGCTCCCCCGGCGAGGAACGCGCGCGGGGGCGACCGGGGCGTGCGCCCTGCCACCCCGGGTGGTGCGCCGCCCTTCCCGATCGCGCGCAGCTGATGCGCATCGTGACCGGCGGTGACCGGCGCATACGTCGACTACCTGGGTACCGGGGAAGGGGGCATCGCACAGATGCCGTCGACGCTCCAGCAAGCGGAGGTGACGAACGATGCAGCACCACGAGTACTTGGCCCGCGTACGCGAGCTCGGCGAATACGGCAGCCAGGACGAGGCCGCGAAGGTCACCGAGGCCGTGCTGAGCGTGCTGGCCCAGCGGATCAGCCCCGGCGAGGTGGACGACCTCGCCTCCCAGTTGCCCGGACCGCTCGGACAGACCCTCGCTGCCGTCAAGCCGGAGCGGGCCGAGAACTTCGGGATCGAGGAGTTCTGCCGCAGGGTCGCCGAGCGCATCGGCGCCCGGCCGCGCACCGCCGAGTGGGATGCCAGCGCCGTCCTGACCACCCTGGCCGAGGCGGTCAGCGGCGGTGAGCTGAACCAGGTCCTCAGTCAGCTTCCCTCCGGCTACGCCGGCCTGTTCGGCAGGGCCGATCTCGCCGGCTGACTCCCGCCGGCTGACACGACCCGGCCGACCGGCGTGGGCCGAGCACGGCGCACGCCGACCGGCCGGCTGCCGGCCTCCTGGCGAAACCCGGGCTCGATCATCCGGCGCCACTGCGACCTTCCGGCGCCGTGGTGACCATCAGGCGCCACTACGACCTTCCGGCGCCGTGGTGAACTGCAGCGAGAGGGGCGTCCGCATGGCGGGGCACGAGCGGGAGCTGTCCGAGGCGCAGCGCGAGCACTGGCAGCGGACCTACGACGAGCACCCCGGGATGTACGGCGACGAGCCGTCCGAGGCGGCCGTGCACGCCGCCGCGGTGTTCCGGACCACCGGCGCCCGCGAGGTGCTGGAGCTGGGTGCCGGGCACGGCCGTGACGCGCTGTTCTTCGCGCGCCAGGGCTTCTTCGTACTGGCGACCGACTTCAGTACGGCCGGCCTGGAGCAACTGCGCCGGGCCGCCCGCGCCCAGGGCGTGTCCGCGCGGATCAGGACGGTCTCGCACGACGCCCGTGAGCCGCTGCCGCTCGCGGAGGCGTCGGTGGACGCCGTGTTCGCGCACATGCTGCTGTGCATGGCGCTGTCCACCGGGGAGATCCGCGCCCTGGTCGCCGAGGTGCGCCGCGTGCTGCGCCCGGGCGGTGCCTTCGTCTACACCGTCCGGCACACCGGGGACGCGCACTTCCGGGTCGGTGTCGGGCACGGCGACGACATCTGGGAGCACGGCGGCTTCGCCGTCCACTTCTTTCCTCCAGAGCTGGTCGACGACCTTGCCGACGGCTGGGACCTTCGAGAGGTCCACGCGTTCGAGGAGGGCGGCCTGCCGCGGCGGCTGTGGCGGGTCACCCAGACCGTGCCGGACCAGGGACGAGCCCCGTGAAACCCCGGTGAAAACCCTGTGGAAGCGGTGTCAGTGGGGCCGCATATGCTGCACCGGACGATCACGTGGGACCAGGGGAGGGCGCGGGATGTTCGGCAGGTTGTTCGGCAGGAGTGCGG
This sequence comes from Streptomyces sp. NPDC007991, assembly GCF_042958445.1. Taxonomy (NCBI): domain Bacteria; kingdom Bacillati; phylum Actinomycetota; class Actinomycetes; order Kitasatosporales; family Streptomycetaceae; genus Streptomyces; species Streptomyces sp. NPDC007991. Next base: position 526,768 of record NZ_JBIBJD010000005.1, on the reverse strand, counting down.
AGAGACCGGTGGCGGACCCGCATGCCCTCCCCGTCCCGCACAGGCAGAAGAACGGCGTGTACACGCTGCGTGCGCTCGGCGACGCGCGGGTGCTCGCACTGGTGGAGGCGGCGGAGGCGGGTGACTGGACGGCGGTCGAGGCGGCGCTGGAGCCCTTCGACCTCGGCCGCGACCACCAGGTCCTCGGTGAGCTGGCCGACGTGGACGGTGTGCAGGACTGGATCGGCCGGGCCGTCGAGGAGGACAAGGAGCACCGGGCGACGGCCCTGCTGATATCCGGGGCGCGCCACATCATCTGGGGCTGGGAGGCGCGCACCGCGGAGCGTGCCGTGAACGTCACCGAAGGACAGTGGCGGGTCTTCCACGAGCGGCTGGACATCGCCGAGGAACACCTGCTGGAGGCCGCCGAGCTGCGGCCGGAGTGGGTCACTCCGTGGCGCCGTCTCCTCACCTCCGGCCGGGGCATGTCGCTGGGCCGCGCCATCAACGAGACCCGGCTCGACGCCGCCCTGCGCCGCGACCCGCTGGACCTGGAGACCCATCTGGAGTGGGTGTCGCAGTTGCAGCCCCGCTGGGGCGGCAAGCCGGGCCAGGCCCTGGCGTTCGCCCAGGAGGCGGTCGCCCGCGCCCCGCAGGGGCACCGCCTCGGCTGCGTGATCGCCATGGCGTACATCGAGGAGTGGGTCGAGTCGGAGCGCGGGGACTACCTCCACACCTCCGAGATCCAGGCGCAGTTGCGGGAGGCGGCCGACCACAGCATCCTCCACCCCGCCTACGCGTATCGCCCGGGCTGGCAGCACGACTTCAACATGTTCGCCATGGCGCTGTCGCTGGCCGGTGAGCGTCACACGGTCCGGCGCGTCTTCCAGACGCTCGACGGTGCCTGCACCAGCTGGCCCTGGACCTATTTCGCGGAGCCCGAGAAGCAGTTCGCCCGCCACCACCGCCGCGCCTGAGCGCACACCGGCCCCGATCCCACTCGCCCTCCCTCCCCTCCGGACTGCCCGATGACTTCGCCCGACACCGCCACGAACCCCGCCGGCGCCGACCGCACCTTCCAGGTGGATCTGCGCGGCCTCGTCGACCTCCTCTCCCATCACCTCTACTCCAGCCCGCGCGTCTACCTGCGCGAACTGATGCAGAACGCGGTGGACGCGCTGACCGCCCGGCACGGCGTGGAACCGTCCGCGTCCGCCGGCACCCTCGGCATCCGCCTGTACGCCGACGGTTCGGTGGTACGCGTCGAGGACGACGGCGTCGGTCTCACCGAGGCCGATGTCCACACCTTCCTCGCCACGATCGGCCGCAGCAGCAAGCGCGCCGAGCAGGTCGCCGAGCAACGCGCCGACTTCATCGGCCAGTTCGGCATCGGCCTGCTCTCCTGCTTCCTGGTCGCGGACGAGATCCACGTCCTGAGCCGCTCCGCCCGCACCCCCGACGCGCCCGCCGTGGAGTGGCGAGGACGCGGCGACGGCAGCTACACCGTCCGTTCCCTGCCCGCCTCCGCCCGCCCCCGGCCCGGCACCACCGTCACGCTGACGCCGCGCGCCGACGCGGGCGAGTGGACACGCCCGGCCCAGGTGCACGCACTGGCCCGGCACTTCGGCTCCCTGCTGCGCCACCCGGTGACCTTCGACGACGGCACGGCCGGGCCCGATGCCCCGGGCGCGCCCGTCAACCCCGAGCCCGCCCCCTGGGCGCGTACGTACCCCACGCCGGGGGCCCGGTCCCGGGCGCTGGCCGCGTACGGCGAGAACGTTTTCGGGTTCACGCCACTGGACACCATCGAGCTGGACCTGCCGGCCGTGGGCCTGAAGGGCATCGCCTGTGTGCTGCCCGAGGCGGTGCCGGCCGGGCGCCGCCACGGCCACCGGGTGCACGTCAAGGGCATGCTGCTGTCCGAGCAGGCCGAGGAGATCCTGCCCGACTGGGCGTTCTTCGTGCGCTGCGTCGTCGACGCCGAGAGCCTGCGCCCGACGGCGTCCCGCGAGTCCCTGTACGAGGACGACACGCTCGCCGCCGTCCGCGACGCCCTCGCCGAGCGGCTGCGCGCCTGGATCGCCCGGGCCGCCGCCAGCGACCCGGACCTGCTCGGGCGCTTCCTCCAGGCCCATCACCTGGCCGTGAAGTCCCTCGCCGTGCACGACGACGAGATCCTGCGGATGCTGCTGCCGTGGCTGCCGTTCGAGACCACCGACGGGCACACCACTCTCGACGAGTTCGCGCGCACCCACCGCACCGTCCTGGTGACGTCGACCGTGGAGGAGTTCCGGCAGGTGGCCGCGATCGCCTCGGCCGCCGGGCTCGGTGTCGTCAACGGCGGCTACACCTACGACCGTGAACTGGTCCACCGGCTGCCCGAGATCAGGCCCGAGGCGAGCGTCGCCGATCTCGACCCGGCGACCCTCACCGCCCACCTCGACCCCGTCGACCGGGAGACGGAACTCGCCGCCGCGGCCTACCTCGCCCAGGCCCGCGACGCCCTCGCCGTGTTCGACTGCGACGTCGCGCTGCGCACCTTCCAGCCCGCCTCGGCCCCCGCCCTGCTCGTCGACAGCCGCGAGGCCCGGCACGAGCGCACCCGCTCCCAGCTCGCCCGTGAGCAGGAGGGCGGACTGTGGGGCGACATCCTGGGTGCCCTGCGCCAGGAGGCCCCGCGGGCCCAGCTGATCCTGAACCAGCTCAACCCGCTGGTCCGCACCGCCGTCACCATCGAGGAGCCCGAGCTGGCCCGCACCAGCGCCGAAGCCCTCTACGGGCAGGCCGCGATGCTGTCCCGGCGCCCGCTGAGGCCCGCCGAGTCGAGCCTCATCAACCGCTCCTTCCTCGACCTCCTCGCCCACGCCCTCCGCAAGGACAGCTGACGATGCCCACCGCACCCCACCCCCAGAGCACAGACGAGCTGTACCAGGCGCTCCAGGAGAACGACCGGCGCCCCTACGGCCGGACCCGCACCGTCACCGCCGAGGAACTCGTCGACGCCGCCGAGCAGTTCGGGGAACCCGTCCCGCTCGTCCACGCGCTGCTCGAACTCCAGGAGGCGTACACCTACGGCTCCGAACCCCGTAAGTCGCCCGTCGTCTTCGCCCGCCTGCTCACCCTCTTCGACGAGCAGCCCGACGTCTTCGACGAACGCCTGCGCCACATGCTGTTCTGGCGGTTCAAGTGGGTGGCCCATGCCCTGCGCCAGCTGCCCGAGATACCGCTGCCGAGCCTGTGCCAGTGGCTCACCGAGATGCGCGACCGGTACGAGAAGGCCGGCCTCGGCCTGCAGCCGTACTACGGACAGGCGTACCAGCTCGCGGCCCACGTCGGCGAGGACACCACCCCCGCCTACGAACTGTGGGCGGCCCGCACCCGCACCCGGCTCAGCGACTGCGAGGCGTGCGAGACCTGCGAGCGCGCCCTGTACCACCTGACGGCCGGGGACGACGAGCGGGCGCTGCGTGTCTGGGAGCCCGTCCTGGCCGGGAAGGAGTCCTGCCAGGAGGAGCCGGCCCGCTCCGTGTCGTACGCCCTCCTGCCGCTGCTGCGCACCGGCCGCACCGACCGGGCCCGTGAACTGCACCTCGCCGGCTACCGCGGTTGCCGCCGCAATCCCTCGATGGCGCAGGAGGTCGGCCGGCACCTGGAGTTCTGCGCGCTGACCGGCAACGAGGCCCGCGGCCTGGAACTGCTCTCCGAGAACCGGAACCTGTTCGACGAGGTGGACTCGCCGCTGGACCTGCTCGGCTTCCTCACCGGCCTGGAGGTCCTCCTCCAGCGCGTCGAGCACCTCGGCCACGGTGAACTGACCGCCCCCGGCTACGCGGGCCGCACCTGGACGGTGGCGGGGCTGCGCGCCGAGGTCCGCGGCCGTGCCGACGATCTCGCCGCCCGCTTCGACGCCCGCAACGGCACCTCGGCCCACACCGACCGCCGCACGGCCCGCCTCGACCGTGCCCCGCTCCTGGACGCGCTGGACCTGACGCTGCGCACCCGCAGCCTGGACGACATGGCCCCGGCCACCGCCCCCGTCACCGCGACCGCCGGCCATGCGACCGCCGCCGTCCCCGATGAGCTGCCCGAACTCATCCTCCACGCACGGAAGTCGGAGGAGCAGGGGCATCCGGACGCCCGCGCCTGCTGGGCGCGGCTGCGTACGCTCGTCGCCGCCCGCGACTACACCCACCCCGACGACCCGGCCGTGGGCCCGCTCGTACAACTGCGCGCGGACCTGCTGGCCGACGAGGCGAGCCGGGCCAGTGACCGGGACGAGTTCGGCGACGCCGCCGACCTCTACGAAGAGGCCGCGGGCCGCTACGCCGACGCCGGACTGCCCGGGCACGCGGCGGTCGCCCGCGGCAGTGCCCTGCTCACCTCCGCCGAGATCCCGGCTCGGGGCGACGAGGCGACCGAGGCGACGGCCGCCGCGTTGACCGCCGCCCACGCGGCCATGGTCCGCCTGCACGAGGAGACGCCCGGCCTGGCCCCGGACCAGGAGGCTCGCCTGCTGCGACTGCGGGCGACCGCGCTCGGCCTGCGGCTCCAGGCGTCGAGGAGCGAGGAACACGTCGCGTCGGCTCTGGCCGAGGTGGACCTGCTGCACACCTTCGCCACCCGGCACGATGTCGTCGGGCAGATCTCCGGCGCCCTGCTGCTGCGGGCCACCACGTACGCCATTTCCGGGGACCTGCCCGCGGCGGTCATGGAGATCGACGCCCTCCTGGACCGGCTGAGGGCGCACGGCCCCGCCTGGCACCTGCCCCGTACGCTCGGCCTGCGGGGCCGGCTCCAGCTCGTTCTGCGGGACGCGCAGGCCGCGTACGCGGACCTGGCCGAAGGGCTGCGACTGGCCGCCGCATGGCCGGCCGACGCGGTCGACACCAGCCGCCTCCACGGTGATCTGGCGGAGGCCTGCATGCACCTGGGCCGCCCCGAGGAGGCACTGCGGCATCTGACGCGCTCCGCGGAGGTGGAGCTTCGGCGCGGCAGCCGCACGGACGCTTTCTGCACCTACGGCAACGCGGCTCGGCTCAGCCTCGACCTGGGCCGCGTCGAGGACTGCATCGCGCTGCTCGACTCCCTGCTGGCCGAACCGGACGTCGCCGCGGGAGAGCTGGACGACCGGCTCGTCGCGCAGCTGCGCCTGACCCGCGCCCGCGCGTTGCACGCGGGCGACGATCTCAAGGCCGCCACCGCGGAGTTCGTCGCCCTCGCGGCCGAGTCGGCGGGCTGGGACGACGACCCGGGGAGCCACGCCGTCATCGCCGCGGAGACCGCCGTACTCCTCGGCGAGTCCGGCGAGTTCGGCCGGGCCCGTGAAGCGGCTCAGCAGGCACTGGCCGCCCACGCACGGGACCCGCGCTACGAGCAGCTCAGCAACTGCCTGCGCGAACTCGCCCGCCTCCAGGGCCAGCAGCAGGGCCCCGACGGCCTGCCCGGCGCGCTCGCCTTCCTGGCCGACGCCGGCCGCGTCGCGGACGAGGCCCGTGCCGCCGGGTACGAAGCAGGCGGCCGTTCCCTGGACACCGCTCTGGCCTATGAGTACGGGCGGGTCAACGCCTACACCGGTGAGTACGAGGACGCCCTGGCCGCCCTGGAGAAGGCCCTCGCCCTGCTCGGTGAGCCGGGAGCCGAGCAGGACCACGCCGGGGAGTGGGCCGAGTGCGTCCGCCTCGCGGCCGTGGTGGAGGGCCTCTACCTGGAGCGCCCGGCCCCCGCCCTCACCCGCCTCGACGCGGCGGTCTCCCGCCTCACTCCCCTGGGCCACACGGACGAGACCGAGCCGCTGACCTCGTTGGCTGCCCGGCTCCGCGACGAGGAGTGACACGGCTCCGCCGGTGCCGGGGCGGGGCGGGGCGGGCTGACCCTTGCCCAGGGTGTGCTGGTCCCGCTGGCCGGCCCGGCGCTCCTCGCCACCGCGTTCGCGGGTGTCCTTATGCCCGGTTGAGCCGGGCAGCGATTCCGTGGCCGATCAGCAAATAGATGACCGCCGGGAGACCGTAATTGAGGACGACGCGCAATCCCTCTGTGTCCATTGTGAAAATGTCCTGTGCCCATCCGGACAGCCAGTCCGCCATTCCGTGAACGAACTCGACGAAGGGATTCGCCTGGTTCGCGTCGAGCAGGTAGAGCACGATCCACAGGCCCAGCAGACCAGCCGCCACGTCGGCGATCGTGCAGGTGGCGAGGGCTATCCGCCGCGACGTGGCCTGGTCGCGCGGGGTGCGGCCGTGCCCCGGGGGCTGGTCGTACGTCTGATATCCGGAAACCGGGTCGGGGTGGTTCACAGGAAATTCCCATCTCGCGCGGACTGGCTCGTTTCTGCCTCCTTCTGCGTCACGCGAGCTGCATTGTGTTACACCCCGAACCGCGGCGGTCGAGGGCCATCGCCCTCCGTCAGAGGTCGAACTCCAGGTACTCCACGTCCGTGCACTCGACTTCCAGGCCGTGGGCGCGGCGGCCGTTGTCGCGGAAGTACACCTCGCCCAGTGCCTCGGCCGCGATGTCGCGCAACTGCTGTTCCGTACCGCCGGCTTCCTTCGCCTCGAAAAGACGAGCGGCGTACTGCGGGGGCAGGGCGACGGTGAGGTGGCGCAGCCGGGCGTCGTCGGTGGAGCCGGGGGCGGCCGTGTAGCCGAACCGGGCGCGGGTGTCGATGATGATGCCGTCGGTGGTGGCCGCGGCGTCTTTGGCCCTGGCCCGGATCTGGGGCTGCCACCGCTGCGTGACCTCGCGCTCCATACGCCGCGCGAGGTCGGGCCGGGGTTTTCTGATCTGGTCCTTCACATACCGTTCGACGGTGCGCTGGGTGATGCCGAGCAGCTCGGCCACCGGCCTGGTGCCCTTGAGCTGTCGGGCCAGGTAGCGCATCTGCGCGCCCGCGCTCTTGGGGATGGGGCGTGTGAACGCCTTCCGCAGCGCGGCGTCGAGACAGTTCCCGACCGTGTCCATCGGCCCGTTCCCCTACTCTCCGTCGTCCTTGGCGGTGACCTCGCCGGTCTTGATGTAGCGGGCGAGGTTGAGGACCTGGCCGTACTCCTCCCGCATCGCCTCGGCCCACAGGGTGGTCTGGGTGCCCTCGTGCTTGACCATCCCCGGTGACACCCCGAGCCGGAAACTGCCGGGCACCGTCTTGTCGTCGGCGTCGTAGGGCAGGACGTGGAGCGGGCCGGGACCGTCGGCGGCGTAGACGGCGCAGTCCGAGAGGACCGCCACCGGATACCGGCCGGTCGCCGCGGCCAGGTTGAGCATCTTGCGGTGCATGTTGATCCGGGCCCGGGAGATGACGGTGGCGCGGATGTCGGGCCGCCACGTCGGGCGGGAGAGGGCCGGCCAGGGCTGTCCCGGCTTCCAGCCGCCGCCGCGCGCCCGTTCGCGCAGCTTGCCGATGCCGCCCTTCACCGTCGACTTGACCGCGTCCAGGACGATCGCCATCTCCGGATCGCGCCGCTTGCAGCCGTCCATGGCCTCCAAAAACTCCCGGGTACGCAGCTTTTCGCCGACGCCCAGGTCGGCCATGGTGTCGACGTAGGCGTCACGCAGCCGCTTGTACCAGCCGTCCAGGGCTTCAGAGTTCGGCCTGGCGAAGGCTCCGGAACACCTCCGGGGTGGTCCATCCGCGCAGCGTGGCGTGGATCGTCGAGCGGAACGCGGCCTCGGCCGTGGTGGCGTCGAGGGCCCCGGCCAGTTCGAGCGTCACGAGCCCGTGCAGGGTGCCCCAGATCGACAGGGCGATGGACGTTGCGTCGCCGGCGAGGACGGAGGCCGTCAGGCCGCGATCGATCGCCGCGAGGAGCGGACGGATCGGGTCACTGGCACCGACGTCCCCCGACGGGTCGAAGGACTGCACACCACCGAACAGCACCGTGTACAGGTGGCTGTGTCCGCGCCCCCAACGACGGTAGGCGACGGCAAGCGCGTAGAGGTCGGCGAGAGGGTCCGCGGATGTCCGCACCGCCGACACGTCCTGGAACAGGCCGTCGACGGCTCTGTCGCGCACTGCGCGGATGAGTCCGTCCTTGCCCCCGAACAGCGAGTAGACCGCCGTCGTCGACGTATCGGCGGCAGCGGCCACGGCGCGGACCGTGACCGACTCCCGCGGACGGGTGGCGAGCATCTCGGTCGCGCACACCACAAGGCGTTCTTTGACGGCCTCGTCGTTCGTTCTCGGCCTACCCACGGTCAGCAGCTTACCCTCTCTGATAACGTCGTTTTGAAACGGCGTTTTTAAACCCCTTGGAGGTCCGTCGTGCGCACACCCGTCTTACGCCTCGCCCGCTTCACCGGACGCTTACTGGCGGCTCTGGCCGCCATCGCGACGCTGGTCGTCGCCTTCCTCGCACTGATCGCCCTCACGGACGGGGCGGGTTCGGGGCTCGCCGCGTGGTCGGTGACTCTCGGGGCCGGGACTGTCCTCGCGCTGTGGCGGGGCCGGCGCCGCACCTGGCCGGCGCGACTGATGCCGTTCCTTCCGGTGGTCGTCGCGGCGGCGTTGACGGCGACGGTCTGCGTCCCGACCGTGCCGACGGCCCGGGAGTACCCGCCCGGCCTGCCCTTCGTGGCCACGCAGCACTGGAGTCTGACCACAGGCAGCCGGGTCGCGGTGTACCACTACGCGCCCGCGAACCCCGACACCCGGCATCCCGTCCCGCTCGTGTACCTCCACGGAGGACCCGTCCGCGGCATCGCGGTGCAAGATCACCGGTTCTTGCGACTCCTGGCACGCCAGGGTTACGACGTCTACGCCTACGAACAGGCCGGCGGCGGACGAAGCGACCTGCTCGCCATGGACCAGTACACGATCTCCAGGTCGGTCCGCGACCTCGCCGCCTTCATCGACCGCCTGAACAAAGGAAAGGCCGACGTCCTCGGATTCTCCTCAGGCGGAGTCGTGCTCACCCGGGCCCTGGCCGACCCACGGGCCAACGCACGCCTGCACCGGGCGATCATCGCCGAGCCCGGCCCCATGGACGGCCCCACCGCACGCGTCACCGGGCACAAGGGCCGGACATCCGCCCGCGGCCTCGCGCCGGCCGTGTCCGGACCGCGATCGACGCACGTCCCCCGGTACGCCGTGGCATTCGGCCTCATGCGACTCGGACTCCTCACCCCCGACACCGGACTGATCGGACAGGCCGAAGGCGACAACGCCTTCACCGCCGCAGACCTCGGCAGCGACACCGCATCCGCCTACTGCGCGCGCGACGCACACCGCATCCCCGCCGAGGACACCGCACAGAACTTCTCCTTCAGCCCCGCCGCCAGCCTCCGCGTCCAGCAGACGGTCAAGGACTCGCCCTCCATCGCCCCGCAACTGACGCGCTCCCGGACCCCCGCGATGCTGATGATCGCCGAGTGCTCGTCCCAGGTCCGCCAATGGGCGACCGCCGTCCTCGCCCACGCCCCCGCCGTCCGACGCACGCAGTACATGCCCGGAGTCGGACACCACATGTGGAACGGCCTCGACGACAACAACGACCGGGCCGCCGCCGTCATCACCGCGTTCCTCCAGGACAGGCCGGCACCCCTGCCGAACTCCCCGACCCGCGACGAGATCCCTGCGTTCCTGCGCGACCACAGATGAAGACCGGCGAAAAGCAAAGAGTTCTTCGCGAAGAACCCCCGGCAAAGAACTCTGCCCATCCGGTGGGTGTGCACTTGGCCGACGGGTCGCCGTGATCTCGCAGATCCTGCCCGAACTGGACGCGGTCAGCGGCTTCCCTGTGCGCAATGGCGCAGGCAGGACAGGGCCACCACGAACGGCCAGACCGACTGGAGGGTCGTGACCGCGCGTTCGGCGACACCGGCGACGCCGTGGAGTTGCGTCTCGACCAGGAACCATGCCGCGCCCACCGCCATCACCGCGGTGGCTCCGAGGGACGGTAAGGGCCGCAGGGCCCAGGGGACGCTGTCGCCGTTCCGGATGGCCAGGACGGGCCATGCCGCCAGGACGGCGAAGCCGACGGCGGCGACCGAGCCGTGGCCCAGGGAGCCGCCGCTGCTCGGCGCCGGGACCATGGCCACCGTCAGGGCGGCCACTCCCCCGGCCGCCAGGGCCAGCCGGCCGGGGGTCGCGGCCGGGCGCAGTCCCCAGGCGGTGAGCAGGTGGCAGGCGCCCAGGGTGATGAACGCGCCTGTCATCACCCATTGGCCCGAGCCCCCGGGGGCCGCCAGGACGCTGATGGTCTGGGCGGCCGGGTCGTAGGCGGGTCCTTGCAGTGCCGCCGCCACCATCCAGCCGATGATCAGCGCGGCAGGGGCGCACGCCGACGACACCAGAACCCATTTCGAAACAGATCGCACCAGGACACCGTAAAACGGATCCCGCTCCCCTCTCGTCCCACTACCGCCGCTCCGGGCGGGTCCGTCCAGGGGTTTCGCGGCACGATGGACCCGTGCGCCGACGGCGCCCGTGGCGGTCCGGCGCTCTGCACGCGGAAAGGTGATCGGTCATGGAGCTCGCCCTGGTGGTGCTGATCATCATCATGGGGCTGACCTTCGACTTCACCAACGGCTTCCACGACGCCGCGAACGCCATCGCCACCTCGATCTCCACCCGGGCCCTGACGCCGCGCGTGGCGCTGGCCATGGCCGCGGTGATGAACTTCTGCGGCGCCTTCCTCGGGACCGAGGTCGCCCAGACCGTCGGCAGCGGCATCATCGGCGCGCCCGAGGGCAACTCTGGCCTGCTGCTGGTGCTGTGCGCGCTCCTCGGGGCCATCGGCTGGAACGTGTTCACCTGGCGCAGGGGACTGCCGACCTCGTCCTCGCACGCGCTGATCGGCGGGCTGGTCGGTGCCGCGCTCGCCGCTTCGGCCACCGTGCACTGGTCCGGGATCGTCGACAAGGTCATCCTGCCGATGCTGCTCTCCCCGCTGGTCGGTGTGGCTCTCGGCTATGCGCTGCACGTGGCCATCCTGTGGATGTTCCGTCGCTCGACGCCCCGTCGGACCACGCACCGCTTCCGTATGGCACAGACCGTCTCCGCCGCCGCGATGGGACTGGGGCACGGGCTCCAGGACGCCCAGAAGACCATGGGTGTCATCGTGCTCGCGCTGGTCACGGCGGGCCTGCAGGACGACTTCTCCGTGCCGGTGTGGGTGATCGCCGCGGTGGCGGTCGCCATGGCCGCGGGTACCTACAGCGGCGGGCGCCGCATCATCACCACGGTCGGCCGGCGCATCGTGCACCTCGATCCGCCGCGCGGGTTCGCCGCCGAGACCGCCGCCGCGAGCGTCCTCTACACCACGGCGTTCCTGGTGAAGGCGCCGATCTCCACCACCCAGACGATCACGGCGGCCATTCTGGGCGCGGGTGCCACCCGGCGTGCCTCCGACGTACGCTGGCAAGTGGCCCGCTCCATCGTCACGGCATGGGTGCTCACGTTCTTCGGTGCCGGGATTCCCGCCGCCGCGTTCTACCTCGTTCTGCACGCCGTCACCGGTCTGTGATCCCAGCCGGGAGGCCCACATGGTCGCCTTTCCGCCGCGCCCGCCGGACGGCCTTCCGGTGCCCGGGCGTTTCGCGCATCTGCACCCCGACGACGGCGCCTGTCTGATGGAGAGCGCCGCACTGCTGGCCGGCGGGCGGTTCACCGACAGCCCGCCGGGTACGCATCCGGCGCTCGCGGCCCTGGCCCGCGTGGTCAACGACAGCGTCGGTGACGCCACCCGGTATGCCCTGTGGCCGCTGGCCGCCGAGCTCGCCGACGCCCACCCCTCGGACAGGGCGTACACGTCGCTGCTCGTCGGCTCGGTCGTGGATGCGGCGGGCGTGCTGCGGCCGGCGTCCCGGCGTCTGGCCCGGCACGGCCGGGTCTGCCACCGGCGGAGCGAGAGGCTCGCTCACGTCCGTGCGGGCGGGCTGCCGGGCCGTGCCGCCGATCTGGTGTGGTGGCGCGGCCCGGGGCGGCGGTACCTGGAACACGCGCTCGGGGTGCTGTGCGCCGCGCCTGACGCGGACCGGCGTCTTGCCCGGCTGCTGCGGGAGGCCGTGGCAAAAGCCCGGGATCGCGCGGCCGGGGACGGCGGGGCCCGGGATGGGCGGCTGCCGGCCGGGGAGGGTCGCTGCAACCGGTAGGCGCGCGGGCCCGTCCTACAGGGCACCATGATCCTTCCAACGTTCACCGGCCCCTGGACCGCGCCGGTTCGTCAGTTGCTCGACTTCGCCTGGACGCAGACCCGGGCGTGCGCGTTCGCCGTCGCGCTGCTGTCCGGCGTGGCCGTGTCCACCCTGCTGCCCGACCTGCCGGTGGCGCGTTACGACCTGCTGGTGGTCTACGGCGTGCTGCTCACGGTGGTGTTCTGGCTGCGGGGCTGGGAGAACGGCCGGGACGTCGCCGTCATCACGGTCTGTCACGTCATCGGTCTGGCCTTCGAGCTGGTGAAGGTGTCGCTCGGTTCGTGGAGCTATCCGGAGCCGGGCGTGCTGAAGTTCGCCGGCGTTCCGCTGTACGGCGGGTTCCTGTACGCCGCTGTGGGCAGCTACGTGTGCCGGGCCTGGCACCTGTTCGATCTCGGGCTCGTGCGCTACCGCCCACGGGCGACGGCGGTGGTGGCCGCGGGCATCTACGTCAACTTCTTCAGCCATCACTGGCTGCCCGACGCCCGCTGGGTGCTGGCGGCGCTGCTGGTCGCCGTCACCGCGGGGACGTCGGTGTGTTTCACGGTGCGGGGTGTGCGCCGGCGGATGCCGCTGGCGCTGTCGTTCGTCCTGATCGGGTTCTTCCTGTGGGTGGCCGAGAACCTCGCCACCCTCGTCGGCGCCTGGCGCTATCCGTACCAGGAGCACGGCTGGGAACCGGTGGGGGTGGAGAAGTTCGGCGCCTGGGCGTTGCTGATCAGCGTCACCTTCGTCCTGGCGGCGGTCGGGCGAGTCGTCGACCGGGCCCCATCCACGTATCATCCTATGGACGCAAATTAGGTGATGTGCCTTCGGGGATCGGCACCGACCGTGACCAGCCTCGCCGGAGTGATCAATGTCCCGCACCGGCACGACGGACGACGGCGACGAGCTGCTGACCAGGCTCGGGGCGCTGACGGCCCAGGCGCGTGCGCAGGCCGAGATGCAGCGGTCGCGGGTCGAGCTGGCCCACGCGCTGCAGCGCGGCATGCTCCCGCGCGACCTGCCCGTCGCCCGCCGGCTGCGTCTCGCCGTGCGGTACGCGCCCGCGTGCCAGGGGCTCAACGTGGGCGGCGACTGGTACGACGCGTTCACCCTGGGCGACGGCCGGATCGGGCTGTCCATCGGCGACATTCAGGGCCACAACATCGAAGCCGCCGCCTTCATGGGGCAGGTGCGGGCCGGGCTGCGGGCCCTGGCCTCCGTCACCAGCGATCCGGGCGAGGTTCTGGCCCGGACCAACGAGCTGCTGCTGTCGCTGAGCTCGGATCTGTTCGCCACCTGCACGTTCATGCGGCTCGACCCGTGTGCGGGTGTGCTGGAGAGCGCGCGGGCCGGGCACCTGCCCTGCGTCTGGGCCACGGCCGACGGGAAGTCCGGCGTCGCCGAGGACGAGGGCGGTCCGCCGCTGGGGATCCTGGCGGGGGTGTCGTATCCGGTGACCCGATATGAGCTGACCACGGGGGCCGTGTTCGTACTGCTCACGGACGGTGTCGTAGAGGGGCCCTGCCTGCGGCTGGAGGAGGGCCTGGACCAGGTGATGCGGCTCGTGGGCCTCGCGGCGGTGGCGGGCATGGACGTGGACGCGCTCGCGGCCGCCCTGATCAAGGGCGCGGAGCGGGTGGGGCACGACGACGACGCCGCCGTGCTGGTCGTCGGTCTCGACGGGCCTGAGGCTCAGCCATAGGGCCGCAGGGCCCCACTCTCACCTCGCCGCCCCCGCGGCCCCGGTGTCTCATGGCTGCTGTGGTGGGTGTCCGGGATCTGCGTACGCCGGCCGGCGTCGCCCTGCTGACGCTGGCCGTCGCCGCCTGCTACTACGCCTCGGGGCAGCTCGGCCTGCTGCGGGAACTGGTCGTGGAGGGCTCGGTCGTCACACCGATCTGGCCTCCGACCGGCGTCTCGGTCGCCTGCCTGCTGATCTTCGGGCTGCGCTGCTGGCCGGGGATCGCCCTGGGCGCCTTCTTCGTGATCCTGTCGCTCACGTCACCGGACCCCTGGGTGTTCGGCGTGCTGGCGGGCAACACGGTGGCCCCCGTCGTGGGGTACCTGCTGCTGCGCCGGACGGGTTTCCGTACCGATCTGGCACGTCTGCGGGACGGCCTCGCCCTGGTCTTCCTGGGCGCGCTCACCGCCATGCTGATCAGCTCGACCACCGGCGCGGGCATCCTGCTCGCCACCGGCAGACTCGAATGGCCGGGCTTCTGGGCGGTGTGGCTGGCCTGGTGGGTGGGTGACGCGATGGGCGTGCTGATCGTCACCCCGGTGCTGCTCCTGCTGTCCCGCGTCCGCCCGCCGCTGCGCCTGTCGCGCTGGAAGGAGGCCTCGGGCCTGACGCTGATCGTCTGCTGTGTCGTTCCACTGACCGCGCAGAGCTCGTTCAGTCTGCTCTTCCTCGTCTACCCCCTGCTGATCTGGGCGGCTCTGCGCTTCCAGCTGGCCGGCAGCATGCTGTGCGCGCTCTTCACGTCGGTCATGACCACACTGGCGGCAACCGACCGGGCCGGTCCGTTCGAGGGGCTGACCAGGGTAGAGGTGATGATCAAGCTTCAGGCGTTCAACGGGGCCACGGCCCTGACGGCCCTGATCCTGTCGGCCGTGATCACCGAGCAGATCCACACCCGGCGGTCGGTGGAGCGCGCCTGCCAGGAACTGGTCGAGGTCCTGGAGCACCTCACCGCGGGCGAGACGGCTAACGCCCGGGCTCCTCTGGAGGAGGGTGGGGTCGGGCGGAGACAGCGCGAGTGACCGTCCGCCTCCCGCGGACCCGCCGCGTGGGGACGACCGCGGCATAGGGTTGACGCCATGACCGAGGTGGAGGTACTGCAACTGCTGGTGTCGCCCGCGCACCGGCTGGCCGGACGGCCGTCGGACGGCCCCTCCCCCGGCCCGCCCGACGAGCGCGTCGCGCGGGTGGAGGTGCGCCGCGGCCTGGGGCTGGTCGGCGACCGCTACTACGCGAGGCCGGCCCATCGGAACGCGGCGGTGACCCTCATGGCCGCGGAGAACCTCCCGGCGGACGCCGACCTGCGGCACACGCGTCGCAACGTCCTGCTCCGCGGCGTCGACATCGACTCCTGCGTCGGATCGACGATCGCCCTCGACTGCGGCACCGGGCCGGTGGTGTTCGCCGTGCACCGGCCGGCCCGGCCGTGCGCCTGGATGGACGTGACCATCGGCCCCGGCGCCCAGCGCGCCCTGCGCGGGCGGGGCGGTGTGCGGTGCACGCCGCTGAGCGACGGGGTGATCACGGTGGGCCCGGCGGCGTTCCGCGTCGTGGCCGGGCCCGATGACACCGGGCCCTGAGTCCGGCGGTCAGCCGGCCGACGGGGCCGTGCGGATGGCGGCGATGTCGAGTTGCAGCCGCACCTTCTCGCTCACCATCGCACCTCCCTCGGCCAGCCTGCTGTTGTACGTCAGCCCCCAGTCGGAGCGGTTGATGGTGGTGGTGCCGTCGAATCCGACCCTTTCGTAACCGAAGGGATCGGTGACATGTCCGATGTAGGTCATTTCCAGGACGACCGGCCGCGATATGCCCTTGATGGTGAGCTCGCCCGACATGTGGAAGAGGTCGGCGCCCATCTGTTCCACCCCGGTACTGGTGAAGCGCATACGCGGATACGTCGCGGCATCCAGGAAGTCCCGGCCGACCAGGTGGGCGTCGCGTTGTTCCACCCCGGTGTCGACACTGGAGGTGAACAGCGTGAGGTCGGCCCGCGATCGGGCGGGGTTGCGGGCGTCGAAGTAGAGGAGGCTTTCGTACTCCAGGAAACAACCGCGCACGGTGGTCACCATGGCATGCCGGACGGAGAAGCCGATCCTGCTGTGAGCAGGGTCGACGACCCATTCGCCGGTGAGGTTCGCCAGGTCGGGGTCGGGCAGGACCGCGGTGGGGGAAGCCGGTGCGCCGGCGGGACGCTGTGGGGGGACTGGCGGCGTCTGCCGGCGGGACGGCACGACGCGGTTGAACAGGTTCATGATTCATCTAGGTACTTGAGTTTGGTTATTGCCGCAAGTCCCCTTCCCGTTTACGGCCGTTGTGGACAGGCGCCTGACCTTTTTGCCACCGCTTTGCACAGAATCCACACATGCCTGTCGCGATGTACCGACGAAATAAACATCCGGAAGTCCAGGAATTTTCATTTCGGGCATTTCGCCGATTCGGCCGGTGTCACCTCGATCGCGAGGTCGTTGTCGACGGTGAAGTAGGGACGCGAGGACGATCCGCCCGCGGTGAGCGCCGGGTAGACGAAGACGTGTTTGCGGTCCGCCACGTCGTCGAGGAGTCGGCCGATCCTGACCGGCGGCGCGTCGGCGGTGGGCCGGACGAAGGCGTCCCAGATCCGGCCCGGGGCTTCGGAGCCACCCGTCAGGTCCTCCTGGCCGATGGTGAAGGAGAAGCCCCTGCCGTCCTCGTCGGTCCGGGGCCGCAGGTCCCGTACGGTGCCGGTCCCCCGCAAGCGCAGCCGTACGGTGGCGTCCTCGCTGAGCTCGGCACCGTGCAGGCGGGCCTCGACCGTCAGGGCCCCTTCCGTGACGTCGATGGTGCGGGCCTCCGCGTGGGCGGTGCGCCGCCACGCCCTCAGCGCCAGGAAGCCGTCCTTCGTGACGTAGGGGATTCTGACGGCGACCGGTGAGGGCCGGTCGCGGAGGTGGCCGTCGACGAGGGCGCGCAGGTCCCTGAGGCCGGGGCGCAGCCGCTGTCGTTCGGCTCCCGGTTCCGGCAGCAGGTACAGGTCCCAGCGGCCTTCGTCGAGGGCCGGGTGCGGTTCCAGTACGGCGTGCAGGTCGCCGTCGTCCCGGACGGGCTCCAGGCGGAGGAGGTGGAGCGTCGTCTCGGGGTGGCCCTTCTTGGGGCGCAGCCGCAGGAGCAGCTGGGGCCGGGAGGCCGGGGCCGGCGGGAGGCGGAAGGTGAGGCGGCCGTCCGTGTCGATCGCGCAGTGGGTGCGCAGGTGGGTGTCGAGGTGCGTGGTCATCGGCGTCCCTTGCGTATCGCGCGCAGTGCGCCGACGGCGGCGGCGTGGGCCGCGTCGCGGGCGGCGTGGCTCCGGCCGATCAGTGCGCTGTTGCTCCGGTGGTGGTTCTGCTCGGTGGCGGTCCGTGCGCCTGTGCTCCGGGCCGTGAGGGCGTCCTCCAGGATGCGTTCGGCCTGGGCGACGACGGGGCCCGGGGCGAAGCGGCGCGCGTTGTCCAGGGCGGTGCGGCCCATGCGGCGGCGCCGTTCGTCGTCGCCGACGAGTTCCAGCAGGGCCGAGGCGAGGGCGTCGGCGTCACCGACCGGCACCAGCCGGCCGTCGGCTCCGTCCTGGATGATCTCGCCGGGGCCGTAGGGGCAGTCGGTGCTGACGACGGGCAGTCCGCAGCGCATCGCCTCGACGATCGTCATGCCGAACGGCTCGAAGTCGGACGCGGCCGCGCCGATCGAGCCCTTGGCCCACTCGGCCTCCATGGGGGCGGCGGCCCCCATCAGGAACACGTTGTTCCACAGGCGGAGCCGTTCGATGAGTTCGCGGAGCCTGGGCTGCTGTTCGCCCTTGCCGTAGATGCGCAGCTGCCAGTCCGGGTAGGCGGCGGCGACCTGGGCGAACGCCTCGACGAGCAGGTCGTAGCGCTTCACCGGAACCAGCCGGCCGGCGGCGATGACGATCTTGGCGGTGCCGTCGGCGGGAGGCAGCGCGGGGTCGGGGACGCTGTTCGGGAGCGCCTCGACGTGGACGCCGGGCAGCCACATCTTGCGCCGGTAGGCCGCGGCGTCCGCTTCCGTGACGGTGGTGATCACGTCGAGGCGGCGGTAGGCCCGGCGCAGCGCGGCGCGCAGGGCGGGCGGGTGGTTGTCGAGGGTGAGGTGCTCCTGGCCGACGCGCAGGACGCGCTGCGGGGCCTGCCGTGCGATGTGCACGTTGAGGCCGGGGCGGGTGCCGACGACGACGTCGGTGTCGATCGCCTCCAGGCACTCGCCGATCCGCTGGTCGGTCAGCTCGCTGTACTGGTGGTGGCGGTATTCCGCGGACGGGAACACCTTCGCCGGTCTCTGGTGCAGCGGATGGTCCGCCTCCTTGCGCAGGTCCACCAGCGCGCGCAGCCGCACCCGGGGGTCCAGGACGAGGCTGGGACGCTCACGGTGGCGTAACGCGGAGACGATCTCCACCTCGTGCCGCTCGGCGAGCGCCCCGGCGAGGTTGAACGTGGTCGTGATCGTGCCTCCGATTCCATAGGCGTTGTGAATCAGGAAAGAAATCTTCATGTCGGCTTAGACGGCGCCAACCACCCGACAGTTGTCCGCCGTTATCACTCTGAGGCCCTGCGTGAAGGTGGGTGCGGACCAGCCGGTTCCGGCGTGATCTCGGACATAAGTGGTCTGGGCCATACCGGTATGCCGCCCGGATGTGGATAGTTCGACGTGTTTGCCCGCAGCAGCGTCGCGTGATCGGGTGCACCGTCGTCATCGATCTTCAGGAGACCCATGCGCCCCCGCATAACCTCCGTCCCGCGCATCACGTCCCTCCCGCCCCTGGCCCTGGCCGGCGGCGCGCTGGCCGTGGGTGTCGGCGGGCTGTATCTCACCGGGCTGATGCTGACGGGCGGGGAGATCGACTCCGGTACGACGGTGCGCGGGGTGGAGATCGGCGGCCTGAGCCGTGCGGAGGCGGTCCGGAAGCTGGAGCGGCACCTGGAGGCGGCCGCGGACCGGGAGCTGTCCGTGAAGGTCGGTGACCGCACGGGCACGGTCGATCCGCGGCGCGCCGGGCTCTCCTTCGACGCCGGGGAGACCGTCGACCGGGCGGCTCGCACCGGCACCGGCCCGGTCAGCGTGATCGGCGGGTTCTTCCGCTCGGGCGGAGCCGTCGAGCCGGTCGTACGCCTCGACGAGGACAAGGCCCGGGCCGCCCTCGGCCAGGTGGCGAAGGGGCTCGACCAGAAGGTCCGGGACGGTTCCGTCGCCTTCCACCACGGGCGGGTCGAGGAGGTCGCTCCGCGCACGGGGTACACGCTGGACGTGGCCGGCGCGGTCGGCCCGCTGCGCTCCTCCTTCCTGCGGGGCCTGCGGGGCGACAGCCGCCCGGCCACGCAGCTGCCCGCCCGCGAGACCCGCCCGAAGGTCACGGCCGACGAGGTGCGGCGGGCGGTGCGCACGTTCGCCGAGCCGGCGATGTCGGGGCCCGTCACGCTCACCGCGGGCGGCAAGCGGTTCACGGTCGGCCCCGCCGTGCTGGGCGAGCACCTGGCGATGCGGCCGGACGGCGACGGCAGACTCAGACCGGAGCTGGACGCCGAGGGGCTGCGCGCCGATCCCGCCGTGGCGGGCCCGCTGAAGGACGTCACCACGACCCCGGAGAACGCCAAGCTCCGGCCGGACGGCGACAAGGCCGTGGTGTCCGAGGACGCCAGGATGGGCCAGAAGGTCACCGGCAAGGCGCTGGGCGAGGCGGTGCTGCCGCTGCTCACCAGGTCGGGCGCGAACCGCGGCGGCGAGGTGGCCGTGGAGCGGACCCAGCCCGAGATCACCCGTGAGAACGCCGCCGCGCTGGGGCTGACGGAGAAGATGTCCTCCTTCACCGTGCACTTCGAACCGGCGGAGTACCGCACGAAGAACATCGGCCGGGCCGTGGAACTCATCAACGGCTCCCTGGTCAGGCCGGGCGCGACGTGGAGCTTCAACCGCACCGTCGGCGAGCGCACCGAGGCCAACGGCTTCGTCGAGGGCATCATCATCCTCGACAACCGGTTCACGAAGGCGTCGGGCGGCGGCGTCTCGTCCGTGGCCACGACCCTGTACAACGCGCTGTTCTTCGCGGGGGTCAAGCCCCTGGAGCACGGCGCGCACTCCTTCTACATCGAGCGTTACCCGGAGGGCCGCGAGGCGACGGTCGCCTGGGGCAGCCTGGATCTGCGGTTCGCCAACGACTCCGGCAAGGCGATCTACATCCAGGCCGAGTCCACGGACACGTCCGTCACCGTCTCCTTCCTCGGCACCCGGAAGTACGACGAGGTCACGTCGGTCACGGGCCCGCGCACCGAGGTGAAGCAGCCCGAGAAGAGGGTGAGCCACGACAAGGAGTGCGTGCCGCAGACACCGCTTGAAGGGTTCGACGTCACCGTGGAGCGGGTCTTCTACAACGACGGCAGGGAAGTGCGGCGGGAGCCGTTCCGCACGCACTACGCGCCGCGTGACGAGATCGTGTGCGAGTGATCCACCCGCCGTTCGTCTTCCTCTGGAACTCTCCTTTGCCGCGGGGGCGTTGACCCGCCCTCAGGGCCCCAGCACAATGAGCGGCCAGTGCTGAGAGCGCTCTCAAGGGAGATCCATGACTGGCAGACAAGGCCCGGCGCTGAGCCGGCGTTCGCTCATCGGAGCCGGCCTCGGCATCACTGCCACGGGGTTGGCCGCGGCGGGCTCCGGGCAGGCCCTGGCGGCGGGTTCGGACGGGGCGGGTTCGGACGGGGCGGGTTCGAAGGGGGCCGGCCCGCTGTCGGCCCCGGCCCGGGGGCGCGCCTTTCTCGCCGCCGCCATGGACGCCTACCCCGACCACGGCGGCATCCGCCTGACCCAGAGCTACACCGACCAAGCGGGCCTGTTCAGCACCGCGTTCACCTACGACAACGCCCTGGCGATCCTCGCGCACCTCGCGGCCCGGAGGCCAAAGAGCCTGGCCAGGGCGACGGTGTTGGGCGACGCCCTGCTCTACGCCCAGACCCATGACCCGGCGTACGACGACGGCAGGCTCCGGCAGGCCTACAACGTCGGGCCGTACACCTTCTACGACGGCTCGCCGCAGCCCGACGGCTTCGTGCGGGCGGACGGCACCGCCAACGTCGGTACGCAGTTCGGCTTCACCGGCACGGCCGTGGGCGACATGGCCTGGGCGGGCATCGCGCTGAGCGCCCTCGCCCTCCGTACGGGGGCGGTCCGTTTCCGCACCGGTGCCGTACGGATCGGCGAGTGGATCGAGCGGACCGGCCGTACCGACGAACCGCTCGGCGGCTACAAGTTCGGGGTCGACGGGGCGAATCAGCGGCTGCCGTTCACGTGGACGGAGCACAACACCGACCTCGTGTGCCTGTTCGGCCGGCTCGCCCGGCTGACCGGCGAGAGGGTGTGGCTTGAGCGGCGGGCGCGGGCCGAGACCTTCGTGCGCCGGATGTGGGAGCCGGCCGGGGGCTTCTTCTACACCGGCACCAACGACGGGGTGACCATCAACAAGTCCCCCGTCCCGGAGGACACCCAGACCTGGACCCACCTCGCGCTCGGCTCGCGCTCGGGCGGGTACGCCCGTTCGCTGGACTGGGCCGTGGCGGAGCTGGCCGTCGTGGATCACGCGGGCCGCGCGAACAGCACGGTGCCCGCGGGGCAGTCGTACGAGGGCGTCACCTTCAGTTCCGCGAGCCTCGTGGCGAACGAGGACGCGCCGATCGCCGAGGGCCAGCCCAAACCGGACCGCAACGGTGTGTGGTTCGAGGGGACGGCTCATCTCGCGCTCGCCCTGCGGGACCGCGGGAAGCGGGGTGACCAGGCGCGGGCCCGGCGGCTGCTCGCCTCGGCTGAGCAGGCCCAGGAGTTGCTGGGCGGCGGTCAGACCGTCGGCGGCGCGGCGCTGCCCGAGCGGGCCGGGGTGGTGTCCGCGAGCAGTCCGCTCGACACCGGGTTCGGCTTCGGCTACTACCCGTACCGGCACACGGGCGCGACCGCCTGGTACCTGATGGCGGCGGCGCGCTTCAATCCGCTGCGGGCGTGACGTGCCGGGCCCGGCCCGCTGTGGCGCACAGCGGGCCGGGGTGCCCTCAACTGACGTGGTGGACGGCTTGGTCGCTCAGTTCGTAACGGGCGCCGACGATCGCCAGCTTGCCGGTGCCGACCTTGGCGGCGAGGTCGGGCTCCGCGGCAAGCCGGGAGCGGACGAGACGGACGTTGGCGTCGACGGTGGCGTCGATCCGCGCGTCCCCTTCCTTGCTGTGGTCTATGGCCGGGCGTATCTGGTCGGCGAGGTACTGGATGTGGGCGGGCAGGTGCCCCCCGGACTGCTCCGCCTCGACCGCGGCGCGCACCGCGCCGCACGACTGGTGCCCGAGCACCACGACCAGCGGTATGCCCAGTTCCAGGACGCCGTAGGCCACGCTGCCGAGCACGGCCTCGTCCAGGACCTCACCGGCGGTGCGTACGGTCATCAGGTCGCCCAGCCCCTGGTCGAAGACCAGCTCCGGGGGCACGCGGGAGTCGATGCAGCCGAGCACGACCGCGAAGGGGTGCTGGGCGGTGGTCAACTCCCGCCGGACGGCGGGGGTTTCGTGCGGATGGCGTTCGCGGAAGTCGCGCCAGCGGCGGTTGCCCGCGGCCAGTTCCGCGAGGGCCTCCTGCGGGGTGCTCGGCCGCGGTCCGGTGCCGGGCGCGCTCGGGGCGGCGGTGGCCGGGCGGGCCGCTGTGAGGCCCGCGCCGAGGGCCGCGGCCCCGGTCAGCGCGGTACGCAGAACAGTACGGCGGCCGGTGCCTCTGTGGGCGGTGGCATGTGAGTTCACGGCCAGAACGTATGCCCGACCGATCGCCCGGCCGCGGTCCTTGCCGTTTCTATGGTGAGAGTTGGGTAAGTGATGTTCTTACCTTGAACGCCTCTTGACGGTCCCTCAGGCAACCAGCGGCACGCCCGGGCCTCCCGGCCCGGGCGTGCTGTCATGCGGAGCTGATCAGACCAGGTCGAACCGGTCCAGGTTCATGACCTTGACCCAGGCGGCGACGAAGTCCTTCACGAACTTCTCCTTCGCGTCGTCGCTCGCGTAGACCTCGGCGAGCGCCCGCAGCTCGGAGTTCGAGCCGAAGACCAGGTCGGCGCGGCTGCCGGCCCACTTGACCTCGCCGGTGGCGGCGTCGCGGCCCTCGAACGTGGTCTGGTCCTCGGAGGTCGCCTTCCACGTCGTGCCCAGGTCGAGCAGGTTGACGAAGAAGTCGTTGGTCAGCGAGCCGGGCGTCGAGGTGAAGGCGCCGAGCTGGGACTGCTGGTGGTTGGCGCCCAGCACCCGCAGGCCACCGACCAGGACGGTCATCTCGGGGGCGCTCAGGGTGAGCAGGTTCGCCCGGTCGAGCAGCAGGTACTCGGCCGGCAGGCGGTTGCCCTTGCCGTGGTAGTTGCGGAACCCGTCGGCGGTCGGCTCGAGCGCCTCGAAGGACTCGGCGTCGGTGTGCTCTTCCGTCGCGTCCACACGGCCCGGCGTGAAGGGGACCTCCACGGCGAACCCGGCTTCCTTGGCCGCCTTCTCGACGGCGGCGGTGCCGCCGAGGACGATCAGGTCGGCCAGGGAGACCTTCTTGGCGCCGGCGCCGGCGTTGAACTCCTGCTGGACGTTCTCCAGGACGCGCAGCACCTGGGCCAGCTCGTCGGGCTCGTTGACCTCCCAGCCGCGCTGCGGCTCCAGGCGGATGCGGGCGCCGTTGGCGCCGCCGCGCTTGTCGCTGCCGCGGAAGGTGGAGGCGGAGGCCCAGGCGGTCGTCACCAGCTGCCCGACGGACAGACCCGACTCGAGGAGCTTGGTCTTCAGGGTCGCGACGTCCCCGGCGTCGATGACCTCGCCCTCGGGCTCGGGCAGCGGGTCCTGCCAGATCAGGGTCTCCTCCGGGACCTCCGGGCCGAGGTACAGCGACTTCGGGCCCATGTCACGGTGGGTCAGCTTGAACCAGGCGCGGGCGAAGGCGTCCGCGAACTCCTGCGGGTTCTCGTAGAACCGGCGGGAGATCGGCTCGTAGATCGGGTCGAAGCGCAGCGCCAGGTCGGTGGTGAGCATCTTCGGGCGCTGCTTCTTCGAGGAGTCGTGCGCGTCCGGGACGATCTCCGGGGCGTCCTTCGCCACCCACTGGTGGGCGCCGGCCGGGCTCTGCTCCAGCTCGTACTCGAACTCGAAGAGGTTCTTGAAGAACCCGTTGCTCCACTGGGTGGGCGTCGAGGTCCAGGTGACCTCCAGGCCGGAGGTGATGGCGTCCCCGCCCTTGCCCGTGCCGTAGGTGCTCCGCCAGCCCAGGCCCTGCTCCTCCATGGAGGCGGCCTCGGGGTCGGCGCCGACGTGGTCGGCCGGGCCGGCGCCGTGGGTCTTGCCGAAGGTGTGACCACCGGCGATCAGGGCGACGGTCTCCTCGTCGTTCATCGCCATGCGGCGGAACGTCTCACGGATGTCGCGGGCCGCGGCGAGCGGGTCCGGGTTGCCGTTCGGGCCCTCGGGGTTGACGTAGATGAGGCCCATCTGGACGGCGCCGAGCGGGTTCTCCAGCTCGCGCTCGCCGGTGTAGCGCTTGTCGTCGAGCCAAGTGGTCTCGGGGCCCCAGTACACGTCCTCCTCGGGCTCCCAGACGTCCTCGCGGCCGCCGGCGAAGCCGAAGGTCTCGAAGCCCATCTGCTCCAGGGCGACGTTGCCGGTGAGGATCATGAGGTCGGCCCAGGAGAGGGACTGGCCGTACTTCTTCTTGACCGGCCACAGCAGACGGCGGGCCTTGTCCAGGTTGCCGTTGTCCGGCCAGCTGTTGAGCGGGGCGAAGCGCTGCTGGCCGGCGCCGGCGCCGCCGCGGCCGTCGCTGATGCGGTAGGTGCCCGCGCTGTGCCAGGCCATACGGACCATCAGGGGGCCGTAGTTGCCGAAGTCGGCCGGCCACCAGTCCTGCGAGGTGGTCAGCACCTCGGCGATGTCCTGCTTCACGGCAGCGAGGTCGAGGGCCTGGAACGCCTCGGCGTAGTCGAACTCCTCACCGAGCGGGTTGGCCACCTCGGGGTTCTTGGCAAGGATCTTCAGGTTGAGACGCTCCGGCCACCACTGACGGTTGCCGCCACCCTGGGTGGGGTGCAGGGCACGGCCGTGCGCCACGGGGCAGCCGCCGCTCGTCTCCTCCTGCTTCGCGTCGGTGACGATCGCGTCATGGTTCTCAGTCATGGAAATCCTTCCGGACGGGGTGGAACACGGTGCTCGGGTGGATCACAGCTCAGGAACTGCGGGCGGTGGAGCAGGCGGGGCACAGGCCCCAGTAGATGACCTCGGCCTCGTCGACGGCGAAGCCTCGGTCGTCGGACGCGGTCAGGCAGGGGGCGTGACCGACCGCGCAGTCGACGTCGGCGACGGTCCCGCAGGACCGGCACACGAGGTGGTGGTGGTTGTCGCCGACCCGTCCCTCGTAGAGGGCCGGGCTGCCGGGTGGGTCGAGGCGGCGTATGAGTCCCGCGGCGGTGAGTGCGTGGAGCCCCTCGTACACGGCTTGGACGGAGATGTGGCCGACGCGGCCGCGCACCTCGGAGGCGATCGCCTCGGCGCCGAGGTGGTCGCCGTCCCGCACGGCCTGGAGCAGTGCCACGCGGGCGGCCGTCACCCTCAGGCCGGCGCCGCGCAGTTCCTCGGCGGCGGTGGGGTTCCGGGATGCGGTCATGGCGAACAACCTAGCCGCATAAACACGAGTGATTCAAGAAAACGAACGGTTCAATTTTGGTGTCGCGCGGGTGCGGCCCGGCGTGGCGCCTGTGCGGCTTGGCGTGGCGCCCTTGTTGATGCACTGTGGGCTCCGTCACAGCATCGGTGATCGCGCTTGGGTGGGGTGGCGGGATGGTGTCAGCCGTGGCCGTGTCGCGCCAGCACCGCCCGTGCGGTTTCGGCCATGGCCTCGTCGACCATCCGGCCCTCGAAGCTGAGGGCGCCGACGCCCTCGCGCTGGGCCGCTTCCACGGCTGCGACGAGGCGCGCGCAGCGGTCCAGCTCTTCGGGGGTGGGGGCGAAGACCTCGTTGATCACGGGGACGTGGGCCGGGTGGATCGCCATCATCCCCTCGTAGCCGAGGGCGCGGTTCTGCTCGGCGAAGGCGCGAAGACCCGTCAGGTCGGTGATGTCCGTCCACAGCCCGGTCACCGGGCCAGGTGCTCCGGCGGCGCGGACGTCGAGCAGGACGCGGGAACGGAGGGCCAGGGTCTCGGTGCCCTGAGGGCTCCAGCGGTAGCCGACGGCGCGTTCCACGTCGCCGCCGGGTGCGGTCAGCGCGCCGACGTGGGCGACCCGGGGGGCCGCGGCGGCGATGTCGTGGGCGTCGTACAGGGCGCGGGCCGACTCCAGCAGCGGGACGAGGGCCGTCGTGCCGTCCGGCAGGCCGTGCTCGTGTTCGCACCAGCCGATGAGGCGGTCCGCGAGCCGTACGTCGGCGGCGGTGTGCACCTTGGGCAGGACCACCCCGGCCAGTCCGGGGCGTACGACGGCACGCAGTTCCTCGGCGGCGGTCCAGGCGTCGAGCGGGTTGACGCGGACGAACAGGGCCATGCCGCCGCCCGGTTCCGCCGCGGCCTGCGCCAGGGCCTCGGCCACCCGGGCACGGGCGAGCGGCTTGTCGGGGGCGGGTACCGCGTCCTCCAGATCGAGCACGACGGCGTCGGCACCGGCCGCGCGTGCCTTGGGCAGCCAGTCCGTACGGAGGCCGGGGACGAAGAGGAGGGAGCGGAGCGGGGGGCGGGGGCTGGTCGTGGTGCCGGGCGTGGGCGCGCTGGGGGGCGTGGGCGCGCCGTGGGGTGTCGTGGCGCTGGGGGGCCTGGGCGCGCCGTGGGGTTCAGACGACATCGTTCTTCTCCAGTTCGGCCAGTTCCTGGTCGCTCAGTCCGAGCCAGTCCCGGTACACGAGGTCGTTGTCCTGGCCCAGCGCCGGCCCGGTGCGCCAGACGCGGCCGGGGCGCCTGCGGAAGTGCGGGATGACCGCCTGCATGCGGACGTCGCCCAGCTCGGGGTCGGCCACGGTGACGATGTCGCCGCGCTCGGCGTAGACGGGGTCGGCGGCGATGTCGGCCGCGTCGAACACCCGCGAGGCCACCACCTCGGCGCGGGCGAAGGCCTCCAGGCACTCGGCCGCGGTGCGTTCGGCCACCCACGCCCGCAGCCCGTCGTCCAGCTCCCCGCGCCGTGCGTGCTGTTGCTCCGAGGTGGCGAACTCCTCCCCCGGCAGCCCCAGCAGCCGGGCCACGTTGCGCACGGAGCGCAGGGTCGCGGAGGTCACGGTGATCCACTGCTCGTCGCGGGAGCGGTAGGTGTTGATCACGGCGGCGGGCGCGACCGCCAGCTGGTTGCCGGAGCGCTGCGGCACGGTTCCCAGCTGGTCGTGGACGATGACCTGCCACTCGACGAGCCGGAACAGGGGCTCGAACAGGGCGAGGTCGATCCACTCACCGTCGAACTCGGGTTCGTGGTCGCGCCGGTGGAGGGCGGCGAGGACGGCGTAGGCACCCATCAGACCGGTCACGGCGTCGCCGTGCGAGAAGCCGGTGTGGACGGGCGGCCCGTCCGGGGAGCCGGTCAGGTGGACGACGCCGCTGCGGGCCTCCCCCATCTTGCCGAAGCCGGGGGCGTCGGCCTGGCTGGAGGTGGCGCCGAAGCCGGAGATCTGGAGCAGGACGGCCTGCGGGTTGATCCGGTGCACGGACTCCCAGTCGAGCCCCCAGCGGCGCAGGCGCCCGGCGCGCAGGGTGACGATGACGACGTCCGCCCAGGCGACGAGCCGGTGGGCGACCGCGCGGCCCGCCTCGTGGTGCAGGTCGAGGGTGACGGAACGCTTGTTGCGGGCGGCCACCTTGAACCACAGGGGAACGCCGTCGCGCCGGGGCCCCATCGCGCGGGCGGCGTCGCCGGCGCCGGGGGGTTCGACGTGGACCACGTCCGCGCCCTGGTCGGCGAGCATCGAGCCCGCGAGCGGGCCGGCCACCACATGGGCGAACTCGACCACTTTCAGTCCGCGCAACTGCCCCTGTCCGGTGGCGTTCGGCATGTCCTTGTCCGGCACGGATGCGTCCCCTCGGCTCAGCTGGTCGGTTCTTCAGACTGCCGAGGTGCAGAAATGCCTGTCCAGCAAAAGAACGCCATCAATCCATGCGCTTGGCGCATGAATAGGGCCTCGCCCGTGGCTCAGGCCCAGGAGACTCCCGGCGGTAGGTCCCTGCCCTGGGCGCGGAAGTCCTCGAGCGTCTCCAGGAAGTGCTCGGTGACGCGCGGGAGGGTGCGGCGGGCACGCAGGGCGATGTCGAGGCGCCGGTCCACCACGGGGTCGACGAGCGGCCGGAACACGAAAGGGCCGGTGCCCACCAACGGCAGCACCAGGGCGGGCAGCGCGCTCACGCCGAGTCCGGCGGCGACCAGTCCGCCCACGGTGGCGACACTGCCGGCCTCGGCCGCCGGTACGGCGTGCGCGTCGACCTGGCCGAACGCGGCGTCCGTCAGCCGCCGCACGCTCGAGTCCCGTCCGACGGCGAGGAACGGCTCGCGGGCCAGGTCCGCCCAGCCGACCTCGTCGCGGGCGGCGAGCGGATGGTCCTCGCGCAGGACCGCGACGAAACGGTCGCGCACCAGCGGACGCTGCTCCAGCCGCTCCGGCGGCACGCCGACCGTGGTGATCGCGAAGTCCGCGTCGCCGGACAGGACCCGGTTCAGCACGGCCCGTTCCAGGCCGTCGAGCAGGCGGACGGCCACGCGCGGCCGGTCCGTGCGGAAACCGGAGATGACCTGTGGAAGCAGCACCGCGGCGACGGACGGCAGGGTGGCGACGGCGACGGTGCCGGACTCTCCGAGCAGGAAACGGTCCAGTTCCTTCATCCCGGCCCGGTGGGCGCTGAGGATCTGTTCGGCGATCCGCAGCGCCTCGGTGCCCGCGGCGGTCAACTGCACGTTGCGCGTGTCCCGTTCGAGCAGCTGGGCGCCGACCTGCCGCTCCAGGTCGGCGACCGCGCGGCTGAGGGACGACTGCGAGACGCCCAACTGGGCGGCCGCCGCGGTGAAGCTCGTCGCCCGGGCGACGGCCGCGTACGCCGTGAGCTGACGCAGGGTGGCATCCATGGCCGGGAAGCGTACGTCAGACGGGGCCGATTGATGCGGGGATCGCATGGACAGATGCCGGTTTGATGCTGGACAGGGATCATCCGGCGCTCGGACACTCTCGGCTATCCCCGCACGCCCCGCTCTCCGCCGCCGGGGACCGCGACCCGAGAAAGCGAGCGCCACCATGCCGGCAGCCCTGGGCTTCGCCACGATCGCCCTGTTCCTGTTGCTCACCATGACGAAACGGGTCTCGGTGCTGGTCGCGCTGGTGCTGCTGCCGGTGCTCGCGGCGCTGGCGGGCGGGTTCGCGGGCGAGCTGGGCGGGATGGTGCTCGACGGGCTGTCGAAGGTGGCGCCGACCGGCATCATGATCGCCTTCGCCGTGCTGTACTTCAGCCTCATGGTGGACGCGGGTCTCTTCGATCCGCTGATCCGCGGTCTCCTGCGGCTGGCCCAGGGTGATCCGCTGCGGGTCACCGTCGCCACGGCCGTCCTCACGCTGTGCGTGGCCCTGGACGGCGACGGGGCCTCCACGTTCCTCATCACCGTCTCCGCGCTGCTGCCCGTCTACCGGAAGCTGGGCATGAGTCCGCTGGTGCTGTCCGGGGTCGTCTGCCTGGCGGCCGGCGTGATGAACATGATCCCCTGGGGCGGGCCGACGGTGCGTGCCATGGCGGCGCTGAAGCTGGAGAGTTCGGACGTCTTCACGCCCGTGCTGCCCGCGATGGGTTTCGGGATCGCGTGGGTCCTGGTGGCGTCCTGGCTGATCGGCCGCCGGGAGCGGCGGCGGCTCGGCGCCCTCACCGGGCCGGGCGAGAAGACCACCGCCGGCGAGCCGGTTGCCGCGTCCGGTGCCGGGCCGGTTCCCGCGACGGCCCCCACGCCCGGAGACGGACCCGGTGCCGTCCGGGTCGCGGCGCCGGCGCCGCGCCGGCTGACGCTCTTCAACCTGCTGCTGACCGTCGTGCTCGTGGTGGCGCTGATCCTGGAGGTCATGCCGCTGCCGGTGCTGTTCGTCCTCGGGTTCGCGGTGGCGCTGCTGGTCAACCATCCGACGTGGGAACAGCAGCAGGCGCTGCTCGACCGGCACGCGAAGAACGTCGTCCTCGTGACCACCATGATCTTCGCGGCCGGTGTGTTCACGGGGGTCCTCACCGGGAGCGGGATGATCGGCGACATGGCCGAGGCGCTCGTGTCCGTGATACCGGACTCCCTCGGCGGGCATCTGCCGGTCCTCGTGGCCGTCACCGGCATGCCGTTGAGTCTGGTCTTCACCCCGGACGCCTACTACTTCGGCGTCCTGCCCGTCCTCGCCGAGACGGCGCACGGCTTCGGCACCGACCCGGCCGAGGTCGCCCGGGCCGCCGTCCTCGGCCAGATGACGACGGGCTTCCCCCTCAGCCCGCTCACCGCCGCCACGTTCATCCTGGTGGGCATGAGCGGCGTCCAGCTCGGCGAGCACCAGCGCTTCATCTTCCGCTGGGCCTTCGCCACCACGCTCGTGATGACCGCCGGCGCCGTCCTCACCGGCGCCCTCTCCCTCTGACGGAGGATCGGCACGCCCGCCGGCCCCTCACGGTTCGTCCCGCTGCTGCTCGCCGTGTCGCTCGCCGGCGCCGCGCTGCCCGCGGCCACCGCCCAGGCCGGCCCGGGCGGCGGTCTGCCGTCCTTCGCCGGCTCCGTCACCTCGCGTACGTACGACGGCCGCGACGACGACCTGCTCACCGCCGGGCTGGGTTTCGCGGGACTGCGCCGGGCCACTCCGCCGGCCGTCCCACGCCGGCCGCGCTGCGGCGGTGGGCCGTATGGGCCGCGGCGGGGCTCTCCGGGAGCGACGCGGGCGGGCTGGGACGGCTGTACGGGCTCCGAGGAGCGGGCGTGGGCGTGCCGGGTGGGCCAGGGCCTCGACGCGACCCGGCGCGACGGCGACCTGCACGGCAAGTCCGCCCCGGTCGTGCACGGCCGCGACGACACCCGGGTCCCGGTCAACCACAGCTCCCGCCCCTACCTGGGGCTCAACTCCCGTACGGAGCACGGCAGGAGCGCGCTGTCCCGCGTGGAGGTCGAGCACGCCCACCACAGCGACAGCACCGCACCCGGCTTCGGCAACCGCTACGTCCCGCTCGGCTTCTCCTTCCAGCAGGCACTCGACCTGATGTGGGCCCGGCTCACCGAGGGCCGCGCCCTGCCGCCCAGCCAGGTCGTGCGGACCGTGCCGCGCGGGGGCGAACCCGGGCGCGCACCCGCGCTCACCCGAGCCCATGTGCCGCCCGTCCCGGCGTCGGACTGAGAACCGTCCCGGCTACCGGTCCTCCGACGAGGTCAGGCGTTCGAGCTGGGCGGCGGCCGTCGCGGCCTTGCGGTCCGCCTCGCGGACGCGGCGGTCGGCCGTGCGCGCCCGTTCCCGGGCCGCCCGTTCGGCGAAGCGGGCCTGCTGGTGTTCCTCCCTGGTGCGGGCCAGTTCCTCGGTGAGTTCGCCGATGTGCCGTTGAAGGCGGTCCACCTGCTGTTTCGCCTCCTCCACGGCCTGGCCGGCGGCGGCCGCCTCGTCCTTCAGCGCCCGCAGCTCCCGGTCGGCGGCCTCGGCGTCCCGGCGGGCCTGTGCCAGCCGTCGCCGCTGTTGCTCGGTGGCCTTCCGGTCCGGACGGGCGGGGGCCGGCGCGGCGGACGGCCGGCGCGGCGTCGTGGCGCTCTTCGGGACGGCGCTCGCGGCGGCGGCCGGGAAGCCGACGGCGGCACTGAGCGGCTTGGCCAGCCGGCCGCCCGCCCACGCCTCGGCGGCCTCGGGGTCGGCCAGCACGGCGTGCAGGGTGTTCTCGACCTCGCGCTGCACTCCTTCCCCGATCGGATGCCCGGCCTCAACGGCGAGCTGCCGGACCTGAGCCGACAGGGCGCGGATGAGCGCGTGCTGCTGCCGGCTCAGTTCGCGCAGCTGGGTGCGGTCCAGGGACTGGTGGGCCTGCCGCAGTCCTTCGCCCAGGCGGAGCAGGGGCTCGACATCGCCGGGCCGGCTGCGGACCAGGAGGTTGCTGGCCCAGGCGGCGAGGCTGGGTTTGCGCAACGCGCCGATCCGCTCGGCGAGTTCCCGGTCGCCGGCCGTGCGGGCGGCGGCCACGGCCGATGAGCGGGCGGCGGTGAACTCCTCCGGCCGCAGGGCGTACAGCTCGTCGGCCACAGCGTCGAAGTCCATAAGCGTCCCTTTCGCATGGCGGCGCTGTTCCGATCATCCCAGGCGGGGCCGCGAGAGGCGCGTGGAGCGCGGCGTTCCGGCATGGCTGAACGCTTCGGAGGCACCCCGTTCATGATCCAGAAATCGACGGTTTAACATATGAGCGCCGCCTAGCTCGAAAGATGGATCTGTGACTGTCAACGACGACTCGTTCACCAACTGGAAGAACCGCGAGGAGATCGCGGAGTCGATGATCCCGATCATCGGGAAGCTGCACCGGGAGCGGGACGTGACCGTCCTGCTGCACAGCCGCTCCCTGGTGAACAAGTCGGTGGTCAGCATCCTCAAGACCCACCGGTTCGCCCGGCAGATCGCCGGTGCGGAGCTCTCGGTCACCGAGACGCTGCCGTTCCTGCAGACCCTGGCCGCGCTCGACCTCGGGCCGTCCCAGATCGACATCGGCATGCTCGCCGCGACGTACCGCGAGGACGACCGCGGTCTGTCGGTCGCGGAGTTCACCGCCGAGGCCGTCGCCGGCGCCACCGGAGCCAACAAGATCGAGCGCCGTGAGGGCCGGGACGTCGTCCTCTACGGCTTCGGCCGCATCGGCCGGCTCGTGGCCCGGCTGCTGATCGAGAAGTCCGGCTCGGGCAACGGCCTGCGGCTGCGGGCCATCGTCGTGCGCGGCGGAGGCGAGCGGGCCGCCGAGGATATCGTCAAGCGCGCCTCGCTGCTGCGCCGTGACTCCATCCACGGCCAGTTCCAGGGCACGATCACCGTCGACGAGGCGACCAGCACGATCGTCGCCAACGGCAACGCGATCAAGGTCATCTACGCGAACGACCCGTCCGAGGTCGACTACACGGCGTACGGCATCAAGGACGCCATCCTCATCGACAACACCGGCAAGTGGCGCGACCGCGAGGGCCTGTCCACGCACCTGCGCCCCGGCATCGACAAGGTCGTACTGACCGCGCCCGGCAAGGGCGACGTCCCGAACATCGTGCACGGCGTCAACCACGACACCATCAAGCCGGACGAACAGATCCTGTCCTGCGCCTCCTGCACCACGAACGCGATCGTGCCGCCACTGAAGGCGATGGACGACGAGTTCGGCGTCCAGCGCGGCCACGTGGAGACCGTCCACTCGTTCACCAACGACCAGAACCTGCTGGACAACTACCACAAGTCCGAGCGCCGGGGCCGGTCCGCGCCGCTCAACATGGTCATCACCGAGACGGGTGCCGCCTCCGCCGTCGCCAAGGCGCTGCCCGACCTCAAGGCGAAGATCACCGGCAGCTCCATCCGGGTCCCGGTGCCGGACGTCTCCATCGCGATCCTCAACCTCCAGCTCGCGCGCGAGACCACCCGGCAGGAGGTGCTCGACTACCTGCGCGAGGTGTCGCTGACCTCGCCGCTGAAGCGCCAGATCGACTTCATCAGCGCGCCCGACGCGGTCTCCAGCGACTTCATCGGCTCGCGCCACGCCTCGATCGTCGACGCCGGCGCCACCAAGGTCGAGGGCGACAACGCGATCCTCTACCTCTGGTACGACAACGAGTTCGGCTACTCCTGCCAGGTGATCCGTGTCGTGCAGCACGTGTCGGGGGTGGAGTACCCGACGTACCCGGCTCCGGCGGTCTGAGCCCTGGGGACCACGCGGGGCGTGTCCGGCTGGCACGCCCCGCGTTCCCATGCGTCAGGAGCGGGTCAGCTCGATCCTGTACTGCCGTGTCCGCGAGCCGTCCTCGCTGCTCACGGTGACGACGGCCAGGCGTGACGTCTCCCGGCGGACGCTCACGCTCGCGTACGGGTCGCGTGGCGTGGCGGTGACCTTCGCCCGGTCCGGATGGTCGGTGCCCACCCGGTAGCCGGTCCGGTCCGGGTCGAAGCCGCCGATCGCCGCGCCGTCCACCTCGATCGACGCGGCGGCGTCGTCCGCGGAGGCGCCGGGTGTCCTGGCGAAGAGCTCGATCTCCCCGAGCGTGATGTAGCCGCCCGGCCGGGCCGTCATGACCACGCGTACCCCGGTCACCGGGCCGGAGGCCCGCACGGGCACGTCGACGACCGGTGCGCCCTCGGTGCCGACGGGCACGGTCTCGCTCGCGTCGGTCCAGGTGCCGTCGGCCCCGCGCACCTGCACCTTCAGGGACTCCGCGAAGCTGACGTTGGTGCCGTCGCGGTGGAAGTGGGTCACGACCCGGGTCAGATCGCGCGCCTCGGGCAGGGTGAAGGTGATGGTGTCGGACGGGTTCTTCGTGCCGGACCTCCAGTTCGACCAGGCCTTCTCGGTGGTGTTGCCGTTGCGCAGACCCTCGGCGGAGTACCCGCTCTCGGTGTAGGTGGCGCCGACCGTCACGCCCTCGTCGGGCGCGGCGTTGCGCTCCCGTGGTGCGGTGACCTGGACGCGTACGGTCGCCGCCGCCCCGGTGCCGCCCGGGACGTGGGCGGTGCCGCGCAGGGGCACGACTCCGGCCTTGTCGAACGCGCCGTCGGGTGCGGGGTCCCAGGTGACGGGGAGGTCGGCGGCGCCGCCGTGCCGTCCGACGCCGGTGACGGTGGCGGGCAGGCCGGGCGTGCCGCCGGTGTAGGTCTTGGCGCGGGCCGGGAGGGTGGCGGCGATGGTGTCCACGGTGACGACCGCCTCGGCCGGGATGGTCCGTCCGAGTGCGTCGGTCGCCCTGCCCTTCACCCGCACCGTTGCGGGCTTGCTCCAGCGCGCCTCGGAGGGCAGCGTCCACCGCACGGGGAGGGCGCCCCGGGCGCCGTCCCGGAAGACGGGCGTCACGGTGCCGGGCAGTTCGGGCACGCGGCCGGGGACGGTGAACACCTTGGCCGGCTGCGTACGCAGCACCGTCTCGTCGGTCACGCCCCAGCGCTGGTTCGCGGTGGAGGTGGGGAGGAGGGCCGACACGCGGGCGCCGTCCGCCGTCGACTGCCCGACGACGTCGAGCAGCCGGCCCGTGGCGGCGTTGACGAAGGTCCAGGTGCCGTCGCCGGTGGTCGACATGATCCACTGCCCGGACGGGGTGCCGGTGTCTTCGAGCACGGCCTCGTCGTCCCGTACGGCGAGACGCTCGCCGGTCTGCGCGTTGACGAGCGCGTAGCGCTCGCGATTGCTGTCCCCGCGGGTCAGCTTCTGCACGGACCACAGCTGGGACTTGGCGTCCGGGTCGGCCGTACGGACGACGACGCCCTTGCCGTCGGCGGCCGGGGCCAGGGACTTGCCGCTCTGGGCTCCCTGGAGGCGGTAGACGTGGCCGGGCTGGACGAGTGCGGCGTCCTCGGCGGTGCCCGACACGCCGTCGACGAGGAGGCTGGTAACCGACTTCGCCGGGACGGTCACCGTGGCGGAGTCGTCCTTCACCCGCACCGGTGTGCCGCGGACGAGCGCTCCGCCGGCACTGGTCACCACGGGCGTGACGGTGGCACCGGGGCTGACGCGCCGGAACCGCGAGAGGTCCAGGGTGACGGCGCGCGGGGTCGTGCCATTGTTGACG
Organism: Streptomyces sp. NPDC007991; assembly: GCF_042958445.1. Lineage (NCBI taxonomy): Bacteria > Bacillati > Actinomycetota > Actinomycetes > Kitasatosporales > Streptomycetaceae > Streptomyces > Streptomyces sp. NPDC007991. The sequence continues at coordinate 491,197 of NZ_JBIBJD010000005.1, read as the reverse complement.
TGCACCACGGTCGCCCCGCGGCCGGACTTGCGTACCGCGGCGACGCTGGAGGGGTCGTCGGCCTTGACGAAGTGGTCGCCGGGCCGGATGTGGTGGGTGAAGTTGCGCAGGGTGTGGAACTTGGTGTTGGCCCGGACCGGGCAGGTCTCCAGGGTGTCCTTCGCGGTGCAGTTGAACGGGATGTGGATGCTGCCCCAGTTCTTGCCGGCCTGGGCCTGCGGGATGGAGTCCTCGACGGGCTGCCACAACACCCAGGCGGACGGCTCCAGTTCCCGGATGTCCTCGACGACCCGGGTGGCGATGCCGAGCCCCGGTTCCATGCCGGTGAAGTCGGTGCCGGTCCCCCAGGTGCCCTCGACCTCGCTCATCCAGAACGGCTTGTCCGCGGCCTTGGCGCTGTCCCGTGCGCTGGTGCGCATGCCGGTGCCGTACGTGTGCACGTTGAGCTGGTCGACGGCGGCGCGGGCGGAGCCGTCGTAGGCGTTCCAGTTGCGGACGAAGGTGCTGGGGTTGGTCTCGTCCATCGCGGAGATCGTCGCGCGGGTTCCCGACTTCTCCAGTGCGCGCCGCAGGGCCAGGACGACCTTCTGCTGGAGTTCCGGGCCGGCGTGCGCGCCCTCCTGGCGGCCGCCGGTGGGCTGTCCGTCGGGGCCGATCTGGGTGCCCCAGTAGTTGGTGTTGGGCTCGTTGAGCGGGGCGATGGTGTCGAACGTGATGCGGTGTTTCTTCTCCAGCTGCTCGGTCACCTTGACCAGGTAGGCGGCGAAGTCGTCGACGCGGTCGGCCCGGATCTGGTCGGTGCCCGCGTCGAAGCCGCCCGAGACGTAGCCGCTGACGGTCTGGAACCACGGCGGGGAGTTGCTGAAGGCTTCCCAGCGGGTGACCTTCTTCTTGACGCGGTCCACCCACCAGCGCTGGCCCGGGTCGGCGGACCAGTCCCAGTGGTCGGGGTTGTCGGGGTTCCACCAGTCGGTGTCCTGTCTGGTGGTGCCCTCGGGGGCCTTCCAGAAGCCGTCCATCGTCGCGCCGGTCTTCATGTAGTCCTTGCGGACGTCCGGGGCGTTGCCGCCGCCGATGTTGTAGCGCGCGATGTTGAGGCGGAGGCCGTCCTCACCGAAGAGCATGTCGGCGAGCTTCTGCCGGATGGGTTCCGGGTAGCGGCCGGTGATGTTGGCGAACCAGACGAGGCTCGTCCCCCACCCTTCGAACTCCTGCTGCCGGTAGGACGGGTCGATCCGTACCGTGACCGCGCTGCCGGGCTGTTCGGCGGCAGGGGCACGGGGAGCGGCAGTGGCAGGAGGCACGGTCAGGAGTCCCGCGCCGAGTGCCAGGGGGACGCTGACCGCCCAGGCACGGGCGAGGCGATGTCTGCTGGGCATGAATTCCCTTCGGGAGCGAACAGAACCGCGCAGAACCAATCGAGTTTCCCGAATGTTTTAGGACGGCAATCAACACGTCAAGAGGTACGACGAGTTGAGACCGGCGCACACCTCTTGACGCACTCCGCCTCGCCAGCCCAATAATGATCGCCCACCGATCGTCCACATATCTAAACGACGTTCTCTGTTGTGTACGCGAGTGAACGCGGAGGCACAGTGACCGGTCCACGCTCATCCCGCAGTCGTCCGATCGTCGCGTCCCTCGCCGTCCTGCTCGCGGTCTCCGGCTGCTCGGTGGCCGGTGCCGATCCCATCGGAGGCGGCCCGGACACCCTGCGCATCGTCCTGCCCGAGGAACCGCCGACGCTCGAACCGTGTGACGCCTCGCTGACGGCGACGGGCCGGGTGACACGCGCCAACATCACGGAGGCTCTCACCGAGCGCGAACCGACCACCGGACGCCTGCAACCCGCCCTCGCCACCAAGTGGACCCGCGACTCGGCCACTTCGTGGACCTTCACCCTCCGCGAGGGTGTCACCTTCCACGACGGCTCGCCCTTCACCGCGGCAGCGGCCGCGTTCTCCGTCAAGCGCGCCACGGACTCGGGGATCGACTGCAACGTCGACGGCTACATCTTCGCGGACAGCGAGCTCACCGCCACACCCGTCGACGACACCACGCTCCGGGTCACCACGGCGAAGCCCGACCCGATCCTGCCGCTGCGCCTGTCCTTCGTCGAGATCGTGCCGACGAGCACCGACCCCGACTCCCGGGTCCGCGAGCCGGTCGGCACGGGCCCCTACCGGATCGACGAGTGGAACCAGGGCCGGTATCTGCGGCTCAAGCGCTTCCCCGGCTACTGGGGCGAGGCCCCCGACTTCGCCGCCGCCACGTATGTCTGGCGCGCCGAGGGCAGTGTGCGCGCGGCGATGGTGACGAACAACGAGGCGGATGTCGCGATCGGGCTCGCGCCGGAGGACGGGGCGGGCGACCGGGCCGTGGAGTTCGCCACCAACGAGGTCTCGTACCTGCGGATGGACGCCACCAAGCCGCCCTTGAACGACATCCGCATCCGGCAGGCCGTCAACTACGCCATCGACCGGGAGGGTCTGGTCACGGCTGTCTTCGCCGGCCGGCCCACCGGGCAGCTCGTGGCGAAGGGCGTCACCGGCCACAACCCGCGCCTGCGGCCGTGGCCCTACGACCCGGAACGCGCCCGGAAGCTGGTCGCCGAGGCCCGCGCCGACGGAGTCCGCACCGACACCACGCTCACCATCATCGGCCGCAACGGCATCTACCCGAAGGCCGCCGAGGCGATGGAGGTCGTCCAGGACGGCCTGATCAAGGCCGGGTTGAAGGTCAGGATCAAGATGCTCGACGTCAACGCCTGGCTGGAGTACCTGCTGCGCCCCTTCCCCGCCGGCGACACCGGCCCCACCCTGCTCCAGGCACAGCACGGCAACCAGGCGGGGGACGCCGCGTTCACCATGGGGCAGATCTACGGCAGCGAGGGCGCCCAGAGCAGCTACGGCACCGCCGCGCTCGACACGCTCATCGAACAGGCCGAGCTCGCCTCGGGCGGGAAACGGCAGGAGGCGTTCGCGGACGCGTTCGCCCACCAGAACGACAAGGTCGTACGGGACGCCGTCATGGCCAACATGACCGGCCTGCTGGCCCTCTCCCCCAAGGTCCGCTACCGGCCCGACCCGGCCACCAACGACGAGATGCGGCTCGCCGGCATGCGGCGCGCGGACTGAGGGAGGACATCACGTGCTGACCCTGCTGCGCCGCCGCGCGGTCTCCAGCGTCGTTCCGCTGCTCGTGGTGGTGCTCGGCGTGTTCTTCCTGGCCCGCCTCACCGGCGACCCCGCCAACCTGTATCTGCCGCTGAGCGCGACACCCGAGATGCGGGCCGAGTTCGCCGCCCGCAACGGCCTGGACGACCCGCTGATCACCCAGTTCGGCGACTACCTCGGCCAGGTCGCCCACCTCGACTTCGGGGAGTCGCTGCGCACCGCCCAGCCGGCGGGCGAAGCGGTCCTGCGGGCCTTCCCCGCCACCCTCCAGCTCGCCGGCTGGACGATGCTGCTCGCCATCGTGGGCGCCGTCGTCATCGGCAGCCTCGCGGCCTACCGCCCGAACTCGGCGACCGACCGGATCGCGAGCTTCCTGTCCTCCACGGCCGCCAGCGTCCCCGACTTCTGGATCGCCATCATGGGCGTGCTGGTCTTCGCGGTCACCCTGGGCTGGCTGCCCACCTCCGGCACGAGCGGCGCTGCGGCCTGGGTGCTGCCCGTGGCCACGCTGCTGATCCGGCCGTTCGGCGTGCTGGTCCAGGTGGTGCGGGGCGCCATGGTCTCCGCGCTGTCCGCCCCGTACGTGAAGGTGGCCCGCGCCAAGGGAGCCTCCGAGCCCCGGGTGGTCTTCGGGCACGCCCTGCGCAACGCGGCCGCACCGGCGCTGACCGTCGCGGGCGATCTGGCCGTGGGGCTGGTCAACGGGGCCGTCGTCGTCGAGACGATCTTCGGCTGGCCCGGTATCGGCAAACTCATGATCGACTCGGTGCTCCAGCGCGACTTCGCGGTGCTTCAGGCGGCCGTGCTCCTGACCGCTCTGGCGATCTTCGCCCTCAACATCCTGGTGGACCTCTGCCACGCGCTCGTCGACCCACGGGTACGGCAGCGGGCGGCGGCATGAGCCAAGGACGGGACATGCTTCAGAAAGCCACGACCGAGCCGGGCGCCACGACCGTACGGCGCCGGTGGTTCGCCCTGCTGCTCCGGGACCGGTTCGCCTGCGCGGCCGCCCTCGTCCTGGTCCTGGTCGCGCTGTGCGCCGTCCTGGGACCGCTGCTGGCCGGCGACCTGGCGACCCGTCAGAATCTGCGCGCCCCGGGTCGGCCGCCCTTCAGTCTCGACCACGGCTGGGCCTTCGTTCTGGGCAGCGACTCCCTCGGTCGGCCCGTCGCCGCGCGGCTGCTGACCGCGGCCGGGACGACACTGGCCGTGGCGGTGCCCGCCGTGCTGTGCTCGCTGGTGATCGGCTCGGTGTGGGGCATGTGGGCGGGATATCACGGCGGTTGGCGTGAGAACGTGTCGCTGCGGGTGGCCGATGTGATCCTCAGCTTCCCCTCCCTGCTGCTGGCCGTGGTGGTGCTGTACGTCTTCTCGCCGAGCGCGGCGAGCATCGTGCTGGTGCTGGCCGTCGCCCGGATCCCCGTGTACCTGCGCACGGCCCGGGCCGAGGCGGCGGAGTTGCGCAGCCGGCTGTTCGTGGACGCGGCCCGGACGTTCGGCACGGGCAGTTGGGCATCCATCCGGCGCCATGTCGCGCCGAGTGTGCTGCCGACGCTGCTCACCGTCGCCGCGCTCGACTTCTGCTTCGTGATGCTGGCCGAGTCGTCACTGAGCTTCCTGGGCATCGGCATCCAACCGCCCGATGTGAGCTGGGGGTTGATGGTGTCCCAGGGGCGGCAGGAGTTGCAGAGCGCGTGGTGGATCGCGCTGTTCCCGGGGCTCGCGATCGTCCTGACGACCGTCTCGGCGACCGTGCTCGCCTCCTGGGCGCGGATGACGACCGACCCGGGGCAGCGGTGGCGGGAGGGGGTCCGGCAAAGGGGGTGGCGTGCTCGCCGGCCGCGCCCGGCAACGCGTGGCTCCGCCGTCGCCGGGCCGGAACCGGCCACCGCTCCCGGCGGCGGGCGTCCCAGCGGCCCCGCACGGGCCACGGCGGCCGACGTCCTGGTCGTGGACGACCTGTCCGTCGACGTCCACACCCCGGCCGGGCCCGTCCACGTCGTCCGCCAAGTCGGCTTCTCCGTGCGGTCGGGCGAGACGCTGGCGCTGCTGGGCGAGTCGGGCTGCGGCAAGAGCATGACCGCGCACGCCGTCGCCGGCCTGCTCGATCCGGTCGCGGAGGTGGTGGGCGGGCAGGTGCGCCTCGACGGCGAGGACCTGCTCGGGCTGGGCGCCCGGGCCAGACGCCGGCTGGCCGGCCCCGGTGTGGCCATGGTCTTCCAGGACGCGCTCAGCGCGCTCAACCCCGTCCTCACGGTCGGCACCCAGCTCGCCGAGCCGTTCCGCATCCACGAGGGCGCGTCCCGGCGCGCCGCGAGGGCCAGGGCGGTGGAGCTGATGGAACGCGTGGGCATCCCGGAGGCCCGCTCCCGGGCGGACGCCTATCCGCACCAGTTCTCCGGTGGTATGCGTCAGCGGCTGCTGATCGCGACGGCCGTCGCCCTGCGGCCACGGGTCCTCATCGCCGACGAGCCCACGACGGCACTCGACGTCACCGTGCAGGCGCAGATCATGGACCTGCTCGGCGAGTTGCGCGGCGAACAGCGCACGGCGCTCGTCCTCATCACGCACGACCTCGGGCTCGCCGCCGAGCACGCGGACCGGGTCGCCGTCATGTACGCCGGGACGGTGGTGGAGACCGGGCCGGTCGCCGAGGTGTTCGGCAAGCCCCACCACCCCTACACCCAGGGCCTGTTGGCCTCCGTACCGGCCGAGCAGCACCGGGGCTCCCGGCTGAGTTCCATCCCGGGGAGCCCGCCGGACCCGGGCGCGCTGCCGGCCGGCTGTGCCTTCCGTACGCGCTGTCCCATGGCCCGGGAGCGCTGCGCCACCCACCGTCCGGCGCTGACCGGCACCGGAGCCGGCCGGGCCGCCGCCTGCCACTTCGGGAAGGAGCTGGCCGATGCCTGAGCACGCGGCACTGCTGGAGGCCACCGGCCTGGCCAAGAGCTTCACGGTCCGGCGGACCGTGCGAGGCGGCACCCGGCTGCGGGCACTGGACGGCGTGGACCTGACGCTGGGACGCGGGGAAACCCTGGGTCTGGTCGGCGAGTCCGGCTGCGGCAAGTCCACGCTGGCCAGGGTCCTGCTGCGGCTGGAGCGGCCCGACGCGGGCACCGTGCGGTACGAGGGAGTCGACCCCTTCGCGTTGTCGGGTGCGGAGCTGCTCGCCTGGCGCCGGAAGGTGCAGATGGTGTTCCAGGACCCGTTCGGTTCGCTCAACCCCCGTCTGTGCGCGGCGGATCTGATCGGCGAGCCCTGGCTGACCCACCGCGGTCTCGTCCCCGCGTCGAAGCGTGCGGCCCGCGTGGCCGGGCTGCTGGACATGGTCGGCCTGCGCCCGTCGGACGCGAGCCGTCACCCGCATGAGTTCTCCGGTGGCCAGCGGCAGCGGATCGGCATCGCCCGCGCCCTGGCGCTGGAGCCGGAGGTGATCGTCTGCGACGAACCCGTCTCCGCGCTGGATCTGTCGGTGCAGGCGCAGGTGCTCAACCTCCTGTGCGACCTGCGGGACGAGCTGGGACTGTCGTACGTGTTCATCTCGCACGACCTGTCCGTGGTGCGGCACCTCGCCGACCGGGTCGCCGTGATGTACCTCGGCAAGATCGTGGAGACGGGCCCGACGGAGGAGGTCTACGAGCGGCCGCGCCACCCGTACACGGAGGCGCTGCTGTCGGCGGCCCCCGCCCCCGTGGCCGGCGGCGGACGCACACGCCGGCGCATCCTGCTCACCGGTGAGATCCCCTCACCGGCCGACCCGCCGTCCGGATGCCGGTTCCGGACCCGGTGCCGGCGGGTGCGGGACCTGTGCGCCGAGGAGGTCCCCGCGCCGCCGCCCCCGGGGCCCGTGCACGGCGCGGCGTGCCACTTCCCCCTGGAGGAGACACCGCCGGTGACGGTGTGACGGAACGGTGTCAGTCGACGGCATCCACCAAGAACTCCTGGTCGCGGTCGTGGCCCTCGGTGACGCACAGCCGGGTGGCCAGGGCGGGCCGGATCGTGGACGGCCCTGGCGCCTGGCCGTCGGCACCCGTGGTCACGGCGGAGGCCGGGGAGGAAGGGAGGTGCGGCGCGGCCCCGGCCGCCCGCACCGCCGCGTCCCTCTCACCGTCCTCGGCGTCCTGACCGTCCTCGCCGGGCAGCAGCGCCCAGGCTCCCACAGCGGCGAGCAGCAGCACGGCGGTGGCGGTGGCGGCGAGGGTTCGCCGGCTTCCGACTCGGCCGGCGACCGGGACGGGGTTCACGCGGCGACCACCTCAGCCCGCGGCGGGGAATCCCGGCGCAGCGCGTCGGCGACGGTGCTGCGCGCGAGCACGTCCCCGCGCCGTTCCGCGTTCGCCTCCAACCGGCGGTAGGTCAGCCCGGCTTGTTCTGCCATCCTCGTCCCGCCCCGGGCGGCGGACCTTCCGGGATCCGGTCAGTTCAGGAGCTCCCGCACCAGCGCCGCGCACCACCACTGCTCCACTCGGTCGGGCGTCCACCCGCGTTCGCCGGTCAGCACGGTGTAGGCGTCGATGTTGCAGAGCGCCGCGTAGACGTCGACCGCGGACGGCACGTCGAGGCCGGGGCGCAGGACGCCGGCCGGCCAGGAGGAGAAGACCTGCACCCGGGTCTGGTCGCCGCGGACGCGGCTGTCCTGGTAGAGCGTGGCCAGCTCCGGCTCCGAGCGGCCCGCTTCCCGCACCAGCGTGATGACGTCACCGGCGCGTTCGTACAGGCGCCGGTCGTAGCGCGCCATCGCGGCGAGTTGCCGGGCGGGGTCCGTGGTGGGTGACTCCAGTTCCGCGATCAACTGCGGTACGTCGGCCGAGAGATCGGCCGCGTCGGCCAGCGCGCGGGTCAGTCCCGTCTTGTTCCCGTACGCCGCGTAGACGGTGGGCACGGACACGCCCGCCTCGCGCGCCACGTCCCGCACCGTCGTGGCCGTCCACCCGTGGGAGACGAACAGCTCCAGCGCGGCGCGGGCGATCTCCGCGCGGGTCTGCTGCGCCTGCGCCGTACGGCGCAATGAGTCGTACCGCCGCCGCCCCGGCTCCTCGCTCATGCCCCGGCCCTTCCCTTCGTTCACTTAACGCTGCTTATAATCAATATATGACACGTAAACAGCAACCGGGTGCTGCCCCGGCCGCCATGATTCCCGCCCCGGACTTCGCGCGGATCAGCGGTCTCGCCGCCCTGGGCTTCGCCTTCCTCATCGTCGCCGGGAACGTGGTCCTGGTCCCGGCCGGTCTGCCGCGCACGGGTGCCGGGATCGCAGAGGTGGACGGGTTCTTCCACGCGCACGGGGACCTGGTCGGCCTGGGCTCCGCGCTCACGCCCCCGGCCTGGATCCTGGCCACGCTGTTCGGCGCCGGAGCACTTCGTGTGCTGTGGCGGTCCGAGCGGGACCGGGGCGAGGCGTGGGCCCTGCTCGGGTTCGCCGGTCTGGTCCTGCAGAACGCCGTGTTCGCCGGGGTCATCGCGATCCGGCTGGCGCTCGCGTCGACGGCCGCGGACGGTATCGGCGCGGACCCGAGCCTCTGGGCGCTGCACGACGCCCTGTTCACCCTCAACGGCACCTTCCTGGCGCTCGCGCTCGTCGGCTTGTCCGTCGGCGGCCTGCGCGCAGGGCTGATCCGGCCGTGGCACGGCAGATGGGGGCTGGTGGCGGCGGTGCTGCTGTTCGGCTCGGCCGCGCTCGCCCCGCTGGTCATGGACCGGACCGGCCCGCTCGGTCTGCTGGGCCTCGTCGGCTGGCTGATGTGGGTGGTGTGGATCGTCGTGTACGGCGTCGTCCTGATGCGCGCACACCGGCCGTGGGCCCGCCGGGCCGCCGTTCAGTGACAGCACCCGTCGGCCGGCTGAGGACCGGGCGGCGCGGTGCCCGGGCGGCACAGGCACCACGCCCGGATCGGGACGCCGGCCGGCGCGGTCGCCGTCTTGAGCTGCTGGGCCACGAGCGCCGCCTCGGCGGTCTTGCCCGTCCGGAGCAGGCACTCGTTGGTGAGGGTGCCGGCTGAGTACACACACATCCCAGAGGGCACACACCGTCGTGGGAGGCGAACACCCGGGCGTTCGACCGTGGGCACCTTCGCCACTGGGCTGGCAGCGGCCAACTCCCCCTCTCTAGGATGTACTTCCTGTCCAGCCAGTCCGTTGGCGCGGCACCACGCAGGGGGAACGATGCACTCCGAGAAGCAGTTGTCCACCGAGATCGACGCGAACGTGCCGACGGCAGCGCGCATGTACGACTACTACCTGGGCGGCAAGGACAACTACGCGGCCGACCGTGCCGCGTGCGAGGAACTCGACAAGGTCGTGCCCAGCACGCGCCGCCTGGCCCTGAACAACCGGCGCTTCCTCCAGCGGGTCGTGCGGACGCTGTCCGAGGACTACGGCATCCGGCAGTACCTCGACCACGGATCCGGCCTGCCGACGCGGGACAACGTGCACCAGGTCGCCCAGCGCATCGACCCCACGACCCACGTGGTGTACGTCGACAACGACCCGATGGTGCTGGTCCACGGCCGGGCGCTGCTGGAGCAGGACGAGCGCACCAGCGTCATCCACGCGGACATGCGCGAGACCGACCTGATCTTCGACCACCCCGACACCATGCGGCTGATCGACTTCTCCGAGCCGGTGTGCGTGCTGTTCAACTCGGTGTTCCACTGCATCCCGGACAGCGACACCCACGGGCCGCTCGCGGTGGCCCGCCGGGTCCGGGAGCGGCTCGCGCCCGGCAGTTTCATGGTGATGTGCCAGTTGGTCAGCGAGGACCCGGAGGTCCGTGCCTTCGTCACGAACTTCATGGACCAGGCGACCCAGGGGCACTGGGGCCGTGTGCGTGAGGAGAAGGACGTCGCCGCCTACTTCGACGGTCTGGAGATCCTGGAGCCGGGGCTGGTGGAGGTGTCCAAGTGGCGTCCGGACACCGAGGTGGCGCCCCGTCAGCTCACGCACGAGTGGATCGAGTTCGGCGGTGTGGGGCGGATCCCGCTGGAGAAGTGACGCAGGTGCCGCGCGCGGAACACGGGTCGTCCCGCGCACGGCATTCGCGCGTCAGGCGTAGCGCTGCTCCATCGTCCTGCGCAGCAGTTCGAGGGAGTCACGGGGCTTGAGCGCCTCGTCCGCGAGGCGGTCCAGCGCGATCCGGTACTCCTCCGTCTCGTCGCGGTCCTCGAGGAAGTTCGCGCTCTTGATGTGCTCCAGATAGACCACGTCGGGCAGGTCGAGGCCGCCGAAGCGCAGATACGTGATGGGGATGGCCGGCGCCGAGGCGTTCGTGACGTTCAGCGGGACGATCTGCAGGGTCACGTTGGGGCGTTCGGCCATCTCCACGAGGTGCGCGAGCTGCTCCCGCATCACCTCGATGCTGCCCAGGACGCGCAGCAGCACGGACTCGTCGATGACCGCCCACAGCTGCGGCGCGTCCGGCCGGAACAGCAACCTTGCCCGGTGCCGGCGGAGTTCGACGCGCCGCTCCACCTCACCGGCCGGAGCGTTCGGCAGGCCCCGCTCCACCACGGCCTTGGTGTAGGCGGGTGTCTGCAACAGGCCGGGTACGTACTGGATCTCGAAGGTACGGATCGTGGCGGCGGCCTCCTGGAGTCCGACCAGCCGGTCGAACCACTCGGGCATCAGCCGCTTGTCGTACCGCTGCCACCAGCCCGGGTCGCCGGCGCGCTGCAACAGCTTGAGCAGCACCGAGGCCTCGTAGGCGTCGGTGCCGTACAGACTGAGCAGCGCGCGGACGTCGTTCTCCGTCGGCGGGCGGCGGCCCTTGCCGGACTCGATGCGGGACAGTTTCGCGGCACTGAAGCCGACAGCGCGCGCCGCCTGGTCCTGGGCGAGCCCGGCGTCCTCACGGAAGCCCGCCAGTTGCACGCCGACCAGCATCTTCAGCAGAGTCGGCGCAGGCTCTGGCCTGTCCAGGTAGGGTTCCAGACGGGAGATGCGATGCGACGCGGCGGACATCCTGACTCCCAGCAGACCGGCACAAGGGCGATTTACACTATCGCACTCAGCCGGGCGTGCCCGCATCCCTCGGTTGCCCCACGAAAGTGGCAAGTTGGGCTCCACTCACCGCGCGGGCTTCACAGCAGGTGGTCGAACTCGCCGTCCTTCGCCCCGGCCAGGAACGCCGCCACCTCCGCCGCCGTGTAGACGAGCGCGGGCCCGTCGGGGTCACGGGAGTTGCGCATCGCGATCCCGCCGTCGACGAGAGGGGCGACTTCGACGCAGTTTCCCTCGGCGTTGCTGTGCCGGCTCTTGATCCAGCAGGCGTCCAACGAGCTTGCCTGCACTCCGTTCTGCACTGGTGGCACCGCGGTCTCCTTGCTGCTGCTCTGGTTCACGTCACGGCTTGCGTACCCAACACGGCTTGATTCTCACGCAATTTCGCGTGCAATTGCACGCGACCGCCGTCAGCGTGGATAATAGCCGCGGCGTCAACCCCTTTGCCGACGCCGCGTCCTGACCTCGCATCGGGGAGCTGCCGTGTCATCAGCTGTGCACCACGTGCTCCGGCCGCCCAGCGAGGCTGCGGCACACGCGGTCGCACCCGCCACGAGCACCGGTTTCCCGCCCGGCCCGCCCGCGGTGCCGCCGTACGAGGCGCTGCCGTACGGGACCCCGCCCCCGCTGCCGGAGACGATGCCGCAGCCCTCCGGGGCCCGGTCCGCCTCGGCCGCCCTGCGCGTCGAGTGCAGCAGGGAAGGGTTCGCGCGCGCCCGGTCCTTCACCCGCGACACGCTGCATTTCTGGTCACTCGACCACCGCTGCGACGACACGACCCTCGTCATCACCGAACTCGCCGCCAACGCCGCGACGCACGCGGCGCCGGGGACGGCGGGCGCGACCGGTGCGCCGGCCGCGCCGGAGATCCGGCTCGGATTCCTGCTGGACCCCACGCACCTGCTGGTCACCGTCTCCGACCCCGACGACCACCCGCCCGTGTACGCCCCGACCGGTCCCGCCCTGGCGGAGCACGGCAGGGGCCTGGGCATCGTCGACGCCCTGTCCGAGGAGTGGGGCTGGACGCCCTGCCCTCCGGCGGGCAAGACGGTCTGGGCCAGGTTGTCGACCTGTCCACCCATCTGACACGACTGCCGCGGAAAGGCCCCTAGCCATGCGCAGCGCTTCGACGGAACACCCGAGCAGCGAGCGCCCCCAGCGCCCCGACGCCCCGTCCGGGGTCGCCACGACCACGCCGCTCACGGCCCTGGACCGAGTGTCCTGGGGCGACATCCAGGACTCCACCGGTTCGGCGGCGGCCATCCCCCTCCTGCTCAACGACATCGCCTGGGGTGACGCCGACACGGCCCGCTCAGCCCTTGAGGACCTGCGGAGGCGGATCTGCCAGTTCGGCTTCGTCGTGGAGCAGGCGACGGCCGCCACGGTTCCCTTCCTGTGGGAGCTGGCGAAGCTGCCGCAGGTGACCTGCCGTGCCCAGATCATCCAGCTGCTCAAGAGCATCGCCGACGCCCGGCAGTGGGAGAGCACCGCCGCCGTCTACCCGAAGCTGCTGAACCACCGGGAGAACCCGGTGGTGTGGGAGCGCGCGGCCCGCCAGGCGGTGCGGGCCCGGCGCGCCGAGCTCGGCCGGCTGATGGCCGACGAGAACACGGAGATCGCCCGGGCCACGACGGAGCTCGCCCGGTCCCTGGGTGCCTGACGGTATTCGGGTGCCGCGGCGCCCAGAGTCGTGACGAAACGGTGAGGGCCCCCTGTCACCATGGGTGACGCCCCTCGCCTCGCGCGGCCGGGCAGTGTAGACATGGCACATGGTCCGACTCTTGGGTCGATCCGCGACTCGATCGCCCCTGCGGCCCGGCGCTGCGCCGTTTGCTCGGCGGCGGCGGGAGCCGGGCGCGTCGCGGTGGCATCCGATGGCGGGGCTGCGGTCGGCGCTGGGCGGACGCAGCGTCGCCGGACAGGTGTTCCTGCTCGTCGTGGTGATCGTGCTGCTGCTGGTGGTGGCGGCCGTCGTGGCGCTGGTCCTGCAAGTGCGGCACGACACGACCCAGGAAGCCCGCAACCGTTCCCTCGCCGTCGCCGAGACCTTCGCCAACGCGCCGGGCATGGTCGGGGCGCTGAAGAGTCCCGACCCCACGGCGGTGCTCCAGCCGCGCGCCGAGGCCGCCCGTGAGCAGTCGAAGGTCGACTTCATCGTCGTCATGAACACCGACGGGATCCGCTACACCCACCCCAAGCCGGACCGCATCGGCAAGAAGTTCGTGGGGGCCATCGCGCCCGCGCTGGCCGGAGGGACGGTGACCGAGGAGATCGACGGCACCATCGGCCACCTGGTGCAGGCCGTGGTTCCGGTGAAGGCACCGGACGGGCGGGTGGTGGGCCTGGTGTCCGCGGGGATCACGACCGAGCACGTCGGCGGGACCGCCGACCGTCAGCTGCCGCTCGTGCTGTCCGCCGCGGCGGCCGCGCTCGCCCTGGCGACGGCGGGTGCGGCGCTGGTGAGCCGGCGGCTGATGCGCCAGACGCACGGGCTCGGTCCGCACGAGATGACCCGGATGTACGAACATCACGACGCCGTGCTGCACGCCGTCCGGGAGGGCGTGCTCATCGTCGACGACGGGGGCACCCTGCTGCTCGCCAACGACGAGGCGCACCGGCTGCTCGGCCTGCCCGCCGACGCCGAGGGCCGGCACGTGCTCAGCCTGGGGCTCGACCCCGGCACCGCCGAGCTGCTGGCCTCCGGGCGCGACGCCACGGACGAGGTGCACCTCGTCGGGGACCGGCTCCTCGCCGTGAACCAGCGCACCACCGACCGTGCGGGCGTCCCGCCCGGCAGTGTCGCCACGCTCCGCGACTCCACCGAGCTGCGCGCCCTGTCCGGCCGGGCCGAGACCGCGCGGGAACGGCTCAACATGCTGTACGACGCCGGGGTGGGCATCGGGACGAGCCTGGACGTGACCCGTACGGCCGAGGAGCTGACCGAGCTGGTGGTGCCCCGGTTCGCCGACTTCGCCACCGTGGACCTGTTCGACGCGGTCCTGGGCGGCGGACAGCCGGACGCGGCGACCGCGCTCAGCCGTGCGGCGCTCACCGGAGTCCGCAAGGACGCTCCCCTCTACCCCGTCGGCGAGCGCATCAGGTTCGTCGAGTCCTCTCCGCAGGGCCGCAGCCTCGACACCGGCCGGCCCGTCCTGGAAACCCGGCTGAGCGAGGCCCCCGGCTGGCAGGCACAGGACCTCGAGCGCTCCGCGCAGGTCGTGGAGTACGGCATCCACTCCCTGATCACCGTGCCGCTGCGGGCCGGCTCCCTGCTGCTCGGCGTGGTCAGCTTCTGGCGCTGCGAGAAGCCGGAGCCCTTCGACACGGACGAGCTGACCCTGGCGGAGGAGCTGGTCGCGCGGGCCGCCGTCTCCATCGACAACGCGCGCCGCTACACCCGCGAGCACAGCATGGCGGTGACGCTCCAGCGCAGCCTGCTCCCGCGGAACCTGCCCGAGCAGGAGGCCCTGGAGATCGCCTACCGTTATCTGCCCGCGCAGGCCGGGGTGGGCGGCGACTGGTTCGACGTGCTGCCACTGTCGGGCGCCCGGGTCGCGCTCGTGGTCGGGGACGTCGTCGGCCACGGGCTGCACGCGGCGGCGACCATGGGGCGACTGCGCACCGCGGTGCACAACTTCTCCGCCCTCGACCTGCCGCCCGACGAACTCATCGCCCTGCTGGACGAGCTGGTCGGCCGTATCGACCAGGACGAGACGGAGGAGGAGGGCAGCGCCCCGGTCACCGGCGCGACCTGTCTGTACGCCGTGTACGACCCCGTCTCCCGGCGCTGCACCGTCGCACGGGCCGGGCATCCGCCGCCGGCGCTGATCCATCCCGACGGCAGTGTCGAGTTCCCCGACGTGCCCGCCGGTCCCCCGCTCGGGCTCGGCGGTCTGCCGTTCGAGACGGCGGAGCTGGAGCTGGCGGAGGGCAGCCGCCTCGTCCTCTACACCGATGGGCTGGTCGAGGACCGGGAGCGCGACATCGACGTCGGTCTCGACATGCTGCGCGAGGCGCTGGGCCGGTCCGGCCAGTCCCCGGAGGACACCTGCCGCACCGTCCTCGACTCGCAGCTCACCGCCCGCTCCAGCGACGACATCGCCCTGATCGTCGCGCGCACCCGGGCACTCACCCCCGACCGGGTCGCCGAGTGGCCGGTACCGGCCGACCCGGCGGCCGTGGGCGAGGTACGGGCGGCGGTCTCCCGGCAGCTGGCGCAGTGGGGGCTGGACGAGCTGGCGTTCACCACGGAGCTGATCCTGAGCGAGCTGGTCACCAACGCGCTCCGGTACGGCGGCGGCCCCATCCATGTCCGGGTGCTGCGCGACCGCAACCTGATCTGCGAGGTGTCCGACAGCAGCAGCACGTCGCCGCGTCTGCGGTACGCGACGATGACGGACGAGGGCGGGCGAGGGCTGTTCCTGGTCGCGCAGCTCGCCGAGCGCTGGGGGACGCGCTATCTGCCCGCCGGGAAGGTGATCTGGGCGGAGCAGCCACTGCCGTGAGCGGGCCATAAGGCCGCCTACGCCCGGCCATAAAGTCGCCTTATGAGCTCATAGACCGGACCCGCGTACCAAGTTAGGCATGCCTCAGTTTAGGCTTCACGGCGAGATCACTTGTCGCCGCTCGAAGGGAACCTGACCATGCCCCGCCCCCTGCGGGTAGCCATCGTCGGATCCGGCCCCGCCGGGATCTACGCCGCCGACGCCCTGCTCAAGTCCCAGGTGGCCGCCGAACCCGGCGTGTCCATCGACATCTTCGAGCGCATGCCGGCGCCGTTCGGACTGATCCGTTATGGCGTCGCGCCCGACCACCCGCGGATCAAGGGCATCATCACCGCCCTGCACCAGGTGCTCGACAAGCCGCAGATCCGGCTCTTCGGCAACGTCGACTACGGCACCGACATCAGCCTGGATGACCTGCGGGCGTTCTACGACGGCGTGATCTTCGCCACGGGCGCGATGGCCGACCGGGCGCTGTCCCTCCCGGGCATCGACCTCGACGGCTCCTACGGCGCCGCCGACTTCGTGTCCTGGTACGACGGCCACCCGGACGTGCCGCGCACCTGGCCGCTGGAGGCGGAGAAGGTCGCCGTGCTCGGCGTCGGCAACGTCGCGCTCGACATCGCGCGCGTCCTCGCCAAGACCGCGGACGAGTTGCTCCCGACGGAGATCCCGCCGAACGTCTACGAGGGCCTGAAGGCCAACCGGGCCAAGGAGATCCACGTGTTCGGCCGCCGCGGGCCGGCGCAGGCGAAGTTCAGCCCGATGGAACTGCGGGAGCTGGACCACTCCCCCAACATCGAGGTCATCGTCGACCCCGAGGACATCGACTACGACGAGGGCTCGATCGCGACCCGGCGCGGCAACAAGCAGGCCGACATGGTCGCCAAGACCCTGGAGAACTGGGCGATCCGGGACGTCGGCGACCGGCCCCACAAACTCTTCCTGCACTTCTTCGAGTCGCCGGTGGAGATCCTGGGCGCGGACGGCAAGGTCGTCGGGCTGCGCACCGAGCGCACGGAACTCGACGGCACCGGCAATGTCAAGGGCACGAGCACGTTCAAGACCTGGGACGTCGACGCCGTCTACCGTGCCGTCGGCTACCTGTCCGACAAACTCCCCAAGCTGCCCTGGGACCTCGACTCCGGTACCGTCCCCGACGAGGGTGGCCGGGTCGTGCAGGAGACCGGCGAGCACCTGCAGTCCACGTACGTCACCGGCTGGATCCGGCGCGGCCCGGTGGGCCTCATCGGCCACACCAAGGGCGACGCGAACGAGACGGTGGCCAACCTGCTGGACGACTACGCGAACGGCCGACTGCACACACCTGCCTCCCCCGGCCTCGAGGCCGTGGACGCGTTCCTCGCCGAGCGGAACATCCGCTTCACCACGTGGGACGGCTGGTACCGGCTGGACGCCGCGGAGAAGGCACTGGGCGAGCCCGAGGGGCGCGAGCGCGTGAAGATCGTCGAGCGTGCGGACATGCTGCGGGCCAGCGGCGCCTGAGCTCACATACACCCCGAAGGGCGGGTCCGGTGGAAGGTCACCGGACCCGCCCTTATGCGTGCTTGAACCGTGTACGATCTGGACGTTTCACCGAACCATCACATCGCCTTCACTAGAAGGCCATGCAAGGGGGGACGAACGTCCATGCGCATACGCCTTGTCGCGGCCACGGCCGTCGCTGCCGGAACACTGACCGCCCTGGCGGCGGTTCCGGCCCAGGCCACCGAGTACGACTCCGCGCTGAAGATCCGCGGTATCCAGTACGACGCTCCCGGGAGGGACTCCAACCGCTGCTCGACGGGGAACACCGACGAGGAGTACCTGACCATCAAGAACTACTCGCGGTCGACGACGGTGAACCTCAAGGGGTACGTCGTGAAGGACGCCGCGGGGAACAGGTTCACCTTCACCGCGAGTCACACCCTTCAGCCGGGTGACTACGTGAAGCTGCGCGGCGGCAACGGCACCGACTCCGACGCGAGGAACGTCGTGTACCGCGACAACTGCAACTTCATGTGGAACAACGACAAGGACACGATCTACGTGTACAAGCCGTCCGGCAGCCGCGCCGACGTGCACTCGTACACCCAGAGCGGCTCCGACAAGGACCGCAACGGGTACATCACCTTCCACGGCTGAGCCTTTTGCCGAACCGGCAACAGGCTTGGTGTGCGTCGCGGCGGGCGCTGCATGATCGATGGACCGAGCGCCCCTTTCGGAACGCGGGAGGATCCATGCCGCAGACGTCCGCCGTCGACCACACCCATCGCCTGGTGCCTTCACCGGCCGGCCGCCTTCACCTCGTCGAACAGGGTGAGGGGCCGCTGGTCCTGCTCCTGCACGGATTCCCCGAGTCCTGGTACGCCTGGCGCCACCAGTTGCCGGCCCTGGCCGCCGCGGGCTACCGCGCGGTGGCCGTCGACGTGCGCGGCTACGGGCGTTCATCCCGGCCCGCGGAGGTGGACGCCTACCGGATGCTCGAACTGGTGGCCGACCATGTGGCCGTCGTGGAGGCGCTGGGCGAGCGGTCCGCGGTGCTCGTCGGGCACGACTGGGGCGCGACCATCGCCGCGACGTCCGCGCTGGTCCGGCCGGACGTGTTCCGCGCGGTCGCGCTGCTGAGCGTGCCCTACACCCCGCCCGGCGGTCCGAGGCCCAGTGAGGTCTTCGCGCGGATGGGCGGCGAGGAGGAGTTCTACGTCTCCTACTTCCAGGAGCCCGGCCGGGCCGAGGCGGAGATCGAGCCCGATGTGCGTGGCTGGCTCGCGGGCTTCTACGCGGCGCTGTCCCCGGACACGATGCCGGAGGCCGACCCGCATTTCGTGGCGCGCGGTGGCCGGTTGCGCGACCGCTTCCCCGTGGGCCGGCTGCCGCACTGGCTGAGCGAGGCCGATCTCGACGTCTACGCCGGGGAGTTCGAGCGCACGGGCCTGACCGGCGCCCTGAACCGCTACCGGAACATGGACCGCGACTGGCAGGACCTGGCGGACTTCGCCGGCGCCCCCGTCACACAGCCGTCGCTGTTCATCGGCGGCGGCCTGGACGCGTCCACGACCTGGCTGTCCGACGCGATCGCCGCGTACCCCACCACGCTGCCCGCACTGACGGCCTCTCACATCCTCGACGGCTGCGGCCACTTCCTCCAGCAGGAGCGTCCCGCCGAGACCAACCGGCTGCTGACCGAGTGGCTGAAAGGTCTCCCGGCCTAGGTTTTCGGGCTGGGCAGCCAGCGGTCGAGATAGGTGCCCAGGGCCGTGAGGTCGGTGCCTCGGGCGACATAAGCCACGTATCCGTCGGGTCGGACGAGGGCGTGGGTGGTGCCGGGCCAGGGGCTTTCCGTGCCGAGGCGGTGGACGTCGACCAGGTCGTGCGGCGGCGGGATCTCGGGCCAGGATCCGGTGAGCAGGAGGTGGTGGCCCGGGCCGGCGGTGCGCTGCTGGAGGCCGCGGGGGACATCGGGGAGCCGGTCGCCCGCCCGGGGGCCGCGCGCCGGCCGGTCCGGTGCTGTGGCGGAGAGGGGGCCGCGACGGTAGTGGATGCCTAGCTCGGACACCGTGCGGAAGAGTCGTTCGCGGGGTCCGGTCACGCGCGGGAGCAGCGGAGCCAAGAGCGGGGCGAGGCGTGTCCGGGCCAGCCGCAGGGCCGGGTGGCTGCTCGTGCCGACGGTGAACGCGCGGTCGGTGAGGCGCCGTACACGGTGGCCGACCGGGGCCCGCTCCGCCTCATAGGTCTCCAGCAACTCCTCCGGCGCTGCCCCGCGGCAGACGTGGGCGAGTTTCCAGCCCAGGTTGAGCGCGTCCTGGATGCCGGTGTTCATGCCCTGTCCCCCGGCCGGGCTGTGGATGTGCGCGGCGTCTCCCGCGAGGAAGAACGGGCCCTTGCGGTAGTGGGCGGCGCCGCGGTCGTGGATGCGGAACGTCGTCGTCCAGACCGGGTCCCGCAAGGTCAGCCGGTCGGCCGTCCAGTCGTCGGCGATCTGCTGGAGGAGGTCCGGTGTCACCTCGTCGGACCGGGCTCCCGGCGGGCGCATGGCGATCATCCGCCAGGTGGCCGGGGTGCCGAGCGGGAAGAAGAACAGCAGGCCGGAGGCGGTCATGTAGGTGTGTGCGGCGCCCGGCTCCAGTCCGTCGACCTCCAGGTCGGCCAGCAGGAACGTCTGGGGATAGGCGTGCCCCTCAAAGGCGATGCCGGCCCGGTCGCGCACGGTGCTGTGGGCGCCGTCGCAGCCGATGACGTAACGCGCCCGCACCGTCTCCTCGCCACCCTCCCCACGGCGCAGGCGGCAGGTGACGTACTCGCCCTCCGGCTCGGCGCTCACCAGCTCGGTGCCCCGCTCGACGGTGACGTCCCGCGCGGCGAGACCGGCCGTGAGGACCGCCTCCGTCTCCGACTGCGGGAGGAAGAGCAGGAAGGGGTACGGCGTGTCGTCGCAGCCGACGTCGAACACCGGCACGCGCAGCGTGCGGCGGGGCAGGTGCAGGTGCAGCCGGACCGACGCGTTCCCCCGGGCGACCAGGTCGTCCGTCACGCCGAACCCGGCCAGCATCTCCAGGGTGCGGGGCTGGATGGCCGGGGCGCGTGACTCCCGGGCACGGTCCAGGGAGCGGTCGACGATCCGGAACGGGGTGTCGTACGCGCGGAGCTGTGTCGCGAGTGCGAGTCCGGTCGGGCCCGCGCCCACCACGAGCACGTCCAGGGGTGCCGTCATGGGACCAACCGTAGGCGCCGCCTCCCGGCCGTGCCGGGGCCCTCCGCGACGTGCCCGTGGCGGAGGGCTCCCGTCCGGTGGTGCCGGCTCAGACCTCCAGGTCGGTTTCGATCCGGCGGAGCTGGTGGCGGGCCATCGCCAGGTTCGCGCGGCTCGCGTCGAGCACCAGGTACAGGAACAGTCCGCTGCCACCGCGTCCCTTGAGCAGCCGGATGAGGTGGTACTGGGAGTTGAGGGTGATCAGGATGTCCTCGATCTCCTCCTTCAGGCCCAGGAGTTCCATGGTGCGCAGCTTGGCCCGCACGACGTCGGTGTTGCCGGCGGCGGCGACTTCCAGGTTGAAGTCCTTGCTGCCGCCGAGGGTGCCGAGCGCCATGCCGCTGGTGTAGTCGACGAGTGCCACGGCCGTCGCTCCGTCGATGGAGCTCAGGCATTCCTTCAGCGCGGTCTCCGTGTTGGCCATGCGGGCGGTTCCTTTCGTTCGGTGTTTCTTCGGTGGGTCGGATGGTTCCGGTGGTTCGGTCGGCTCAGGTGCCGGTCTGCGGGCGCGGCTGGTGGGTGGGCCGCTGCGGCGTGCGTACCGGGAGGGTGCCGATGGGGCGGGCCGTGGCCGGGGGTGCTGCCGCGAGGTGTTCGGCGGGCGCGGGCCGGTCGGCGTGGCGGCCGGTGCCCGGCCCGACGTGCGTGGCCACCAGGTCCGCGATGCGGGCGCCGCCGCGCCGGCCCTCCAGGTGGAGGCGGCCGACGTTGACGCGGTCCTCGGCGAGGAGGGTGAGGACGGCGGTCGTCCCGGCCGCGTAGGTGGCGACGTAGCCCCCGGAGCCGCGCACCAGCAGTTCGCGGAAGTCGCCGCGGGCGGCGGCGTCGGTCATGCGGTGGGCGACGCCGAGAGCGGCGGCGGTGAGCGCCGCGAGTCCCTCCGGTTCGGTGTCCGGGACGTCGTGGGCGAGGACGAGTCCGTCGACGGTGGCCGCGAGCGAACCGGTCAGCCGGGGTATGCGGGTGCGGAGCCGACGCAGTTCGTCGAGGACGTCGGTCTCGACGGCCATGAGCAGTCTCCTTTCGGCACGCTGTCGTCGCGCGCGGATCACAGTGCCTCCAAGGCGTGCAGGAGCCGTCGCAGCAGTGCGGTGTCGGGCTCGTCCGGTGCCGTGGGACGAGGGGCGGGGCCCGGCTCGGCGGACACGGGTGCGGGGGCAAGGGCGGTGGCGGGGGCAGGGGGAGAGGCAGTGGCGGGGGCGGGGACTTTGGGGGCGATCAGGCCGACGGCGGCCAGGCGGCGCAGCTCGACCAGGGTGTGGAAGGTGCGGCAGGCGAGGGCGGTGGCGATCTGGGCGGCGGTGCGGACACCGTCGACCTGGGCGAGGGTGCGGCTGCGGCGGGCCGGCAGGTCCGCCGGGTCGGTGCCGGGCACGCGGGCGAGCGGGGCGAGGTCGATGGCGGGCTCGGGCCATATGCGGTGCAGCAGTTCGCGGCGGCGTCTCGACTCGCGCAGGACGCTGTCCACCGGCACGGAACGGACCGCGCCGAGCCAGTGCGCGGCTCCGGGACGGAAGCGGAGGGCCGGTCCGTCGTGGGCGAGGACGAAGTACGCCGCGTCGAAGAGGGCGCCCAGGTGGCACAGTTCGAGCGCCCCGGCTGCGAGGTGGCCGCTGTCCACCAGCTGACGGCCGACACGGCAGTCGCGGCCGGCCTCGTCGATGGCCCCCCACCAGCCGTCCGGGGGAAGCGCTCCGCTGTGGGTGAGCAGATCGCCGAGGTCGGGGGTGAGGGCGGATTCGACGTGCACGACGTGTCCCGCGACCAGGTAGACCATCCCCGCCTCGGTGGACAGGGCGCCGCTCGCGCCCTGCGCGGCGAGGGTGGCGAGCAGGGCCGAGGCCGGTTCGTCCGTGCGTGAGGTCCGGGCCGGCGTGATCATCCGAGCACCAGTCTGTCCGCCATCTCGGCCAGCCGGATGCGGGCCAGGGCGAGGTTGCCCTCGCGGCGGTCGAGCCACAAGTGCAGGAACACGGTGCTGTCGAAGGTCGTGGTGACGAATCTGAGCAGGTGGTACGAGTCCGTGTTCGTGATGATCAGATCCTGTACGGGTGGTTCCTTTCCGGACGCTGTGCCCGCGTCGCCGCCGGCCGGGGCGAGCACGCCGCTCTCCGTGGCGAGGCGGGCGAGTTCGGCGGTCTCCGCGGCCGCCGCCTCCAGGTCACCGCCCGGCGCCTCACCCACCGCGCCCAGGGCGAGACCGCTGATCCAGTCGACCACCGCCGCCCCTCGCGCACCGGGCAGCCGCATGGCCTCCAGCAGACTCTCATCGATTCCGGGCACGCCGAATCCCCCTCCCCTGCACGGCCGTTCCCGCGAACGTGAGCACGACACTACGGAACGTGCTCGGCCCAGGTGAAGGCTTTGGCATTTTCCAAAGGAATGTGCAGTGGACCGGGTACGGGTGCGAACGAGGTCGATCCGAAGCGGGCAGGATCCGGACGCTGCCCGCCCGGCGCAACCAGGTTCATGCGGCCCGACCGCACACGGGGACGAGGGCGGTGCGGTCGAACGGGCCGCCGTGTGAGGGGGCGTACGCGACGGCGTCGTTGACGGCATCGAGGCCGGACGACCTCCCCGCTCAGGCCAGCAGGACGTCCTCGCCCGCCGTCACGGGGACGACCTCCTCGGCCGGCGGCGCCTCGGCCTTCACCGGCGTCCCGAAGTCCGACAGCGTCATCGTCGTCATGGCCTTCACACCGCCGAAGCAGGACAGCCGGACCTGGACGGCGCGCCCCTTCCCGTCGACCCACACGTCCGCGTAGACGGGCATGTCGTCACCCAGCTTCTCGCGCAGGTCGTCCAGCCCCTGTTTCGTCTCCGGGGTCATCCGGAGCGTCGCGGTGGCGTGGTCGATCGTGCCCCGGTAGTGCACCGCAGGGGTGCCGTTCACCTGCTCCTCGCCCTCCTTCGACACCTGCCGCATCGCCTTCACCTGGCCGAGCAGGTGCTCGGGGTCGTTCAGCGGCGCCCGCAGGAAATAGCGGGTCAGGGCTTTGCTCCGGACCGCCGAGGCCCACTCGCTGCCGTCCACCGCCCGCGAGCCCCGCACATAGACGGTGTCGCCGACGAAGACCTCCTCGACGGGGTCCATGCCGCTGTCCTCGAACTTCACCGTCAGCCGGCCCCTGTCGTCCGCCGGGTCGAAGGCACCGGCGATCGTGAACACGTACGTCGCGGGGCTGTCGGAGGACCGCAGCTCGATCCTCTCGTCCACGCGGGCGCTGTCCGCGCTCGTCCTCTCGATGGCGGCGCGCACGGCCGCCCCGTGATCCACGTCCTCCTTCGCGCTTTTCCCCGAGTCATGGTCCGGACCGCCGGAACAGGCGGTGCAGAGCAGCAGGACGGCGACGGAGAGGAGGTGGGCGCGGCGCATGGACGCTCCGAGTAATCGTTACTGCGGCAGGGTGGAGCCCGAAGGGGCCTGGAGATCTTCGCACGAAACCGGTGACGGGGCCCGAGGATTTCGGCCGTGACGCCCTGCAGATCGGTGGCGCCCAGGAGGCCCGACGGCGGGCGAGCAGGACCCGCCCCGATGCGGATGGTGGGCGGGCCCTGCTCGTGCGGACCATTGTCGGGACTCCGGTGCCGGTGGGGCCACGAGTGTGATCCGCCGGTGTGCGCGCGGCGCGCACACCCCGTGTGTGACCCCGGGTTGGGCCCGTCGGCCTGCGGCGACGATACTGGCAGGCGCCCCTGCTCCCGTTCACAGTTGGACCCATGCCGACTTCCCCCACCGTCCGCCCCATGACTCCCGCCACGGTGTGGCTGGCTCGCGGCCGCCATCCGGAAGGCACCGCGGAAGACGTGCTCCGGCGCTCGCTGGAGCAGCGCAAGCGAAGTCGGGCCATCGACGACTTTCTCGAACTGCCCGAAGCCGGAACCGAAGCCGGGACCAGCGCCGGGACCGAGGCCGCCCCGGCCGAGCGGGTCTTCGAGGCCCGCTGGCGGGTGGAGGAGACGGTGACCGTGCGGGCCCGGATCGGCGTGACGCCCGGGCCGGACGGCGGGCAGGAGTGGATCCTGGTCGCGGAGGCCGAGCGGCCGTGGAACAACGACTGGCCGTCGCCCGCCGCGCTGTTCTGGCCGGAGGAGCCGGACGTCGCCTGGGACCGGGACGGCGCCGCGGAGCTGTCCCTGCGGAAGATCAATCCGCTCCCCCGCGACGACAAGGACACACGGCGCCTGTTCCGGAACGCGGTGCCCGGCGGGTGGCACATCCATGTCGTCGTCCACGAGGCCATGTCCACCGACGAGCGAGGCCGGCTGCCGGTGGTGCGGTGGCTGCCGGCGGGGCTGCGGCACCGTGTGGTGGAACACCGCGCCGCGCCGCAGCAGCTGCGGGGGGTCAACTGGGCTCTGCGGGACACGGGTGTGGAGGTACCGCGCGGCGGTGCGGTGGTGCTGCCCGGCACCCCGGCGCCGGACGGTTACGACGCCGAGGACTTCTCCGTCCGCGCGGTCTTCCTCGACGGCTCGGAGCCGGCCGACCTCGTCGACGCGGTGACGCGGTACGCCACGCTGCCGAGACCACTCCCCGACGGCGCCGCGGACGCCCTCACCGCGCTGCGGGAGGACTGGCACCTGCTGACCCTCGAGGAGGAGCTGGAGCGCCAGCGCGGTCTGGTGGCGATGTACGCCGAGGCCCTGGAGGCCATGACGAAGTCCCGTGACCTGTACCGGGAGGCGGCCGAACGCGCCCACGAGGCCCTGGTCGCCTACCAGGAGTCCGCCGAGGCCGCTCCCGTGCGGCAGCAGCCCTCCGACGCCCCCGCGACGTCTCCGCTGCAACAGCTCACACGCACGTTCGAGCGCTTGAAGAGCAGGTCCCAGCGTCCGGTGGCCCCCTCCCACGACGAGCAGTAGGAGCGTTCCTGACGGGGTGCACGTGTCAGTCGTGGTCTGGTGGATACGCGGTCCGTACGGCAGTACGGCCCGTCCGGGAAGGTCCTCCACGCCATGGGCAACGACCCGCACCACTCGGAGACGACGCTCCGCGTCAACGGCAAACCCCACACGCTCACCGTCGACCACCGGCGGGTCCTCCTGGACCTCCTGCGGGAGGACCTGGACCTCACGGGCGCCAAGAAGGGCTGCGACCACGGCCAGTGCGGCGCGTGCACGGTCCTGGTGGACGGGCGGCGCGTCAACAGCTGTCTGCTGTTCGCGGTCGCCCTGGACGGCTGCGAGGTCACCACCGTCGAGGGGCTGTCCGGCGACGGGAAGGAACCGCACCCCCTGCAACGGGCCTTCCTGGAGCGCGACGCCTTCCAGTGCGGCTACTGCACCCCGGGCCAGATCTGCTCCGCGGCCGGCATGCTCGCCGAGGCGGCGGCCGGTCATCCCTCGCACGTCACCGCCCCGGCGACGCCCTCGGCCGGGCCGGTGCCGCTGGACCGGGAGGAGATCCGGGAGCGGATGAGCGGCAACCTGTGCCGGTGCGGCGCGTATCCGCGGATCGCCGAGGCCGTGGAGGACGTGATCCCGTGAAGGAGTTCGCCTACGTCCGCGCCGGGAGCGTCGAGGAGGCGACCTCCGCGTACGCCTCCCACCCCGGCGCCCGTTATCTCGGCGGCGGCACCAACCTCGTCGACCTGATGAAGCTCGGTGTCGAGCGGCCCGCCGCCCTCGTCGACGTCACCCGTCTGCCGCTGGACGCGGTGGAGGAGCTGCCGGACGGTGCCCTGCGGATCGGGGCGATGGTCCGCAACAGCGACCTCGCGGCCCACCCGCTGGTGCGCGACCGGTACCCGGCGCTGTCGCAGGCGGTGCTCGCGGGGGCGTCGGGACAGTTGCGCAACGCGGCGACGACCGGCGGCAACCTGCTCCAGCGGACCCGGTGCCCGTACTTCCAGGACCTGTCGAAGCCGTGCAACAAGCGGGAGCCGGGCAGCGGCTGCGGCGCCCGGGACGGCGTCCACCGTGATCACGCGGTGCTGGGCCACTCCCCCCACTGCGTCGCCACCCACCCCTCGGACATGGCGGTGGCGCTGGCCGCTCTGGACGGGCGTGTCGAGCTGTACGGCCCCGAGGGCGCCCGGAGTGTCGCGGCGGCAGAGTTCCACCGGCTTCCCGGGGACCGGCCGGAGCAGGACACCGAGATCCGGCCCGGCGAGCTCGTCACGGGCGTGGTCCTGCCGGCGGCGTCGGCCGGACTGCCGTCGGCGTACCGCAAGGTCCGCGACCGGGCCTCGTACGCGTTCGCGCTCGCGTCCGTCGCGGCCGTGCTGCGGGTGTCGGACGGTGTGGTCGGCCATGTGGGGCTCGCGTTCGGGGCGCTGGCGCACCGGCCGTGGCGGGCCCGGCGGGCGGAGGAGGCGCTGCTCGGTGCGGCTGCGACCGCCGCCGCGTTCGAGCACGCCGTCGACCTGGAACTGTCCGCGGCGCAGCCGCTGCGGGACAACGCCTACAAGGTGCCGCTGGCCCGGGGAATCGCCCTGGACGTGCTGTCCCGGCTCGCCGACGCGGCGCCGGCGAGGAGGACTTGATGACCGGCAGCGTGGGAGCCCCCGCCGAGCGCCGGGAGGGACGGGAGAAGGTCAGCGGCACCGCCCGCTACGCCGCCGAGTACCACTACCCCGGCCGGGCCCAGGCCTGGCCCGTGCCGGCGGCCGTCGCCCGGGGCCGGGTGACCGGCGTCGACACGGCGGCCGCGCTGGCCGTGCCCGGTGTGCTCGCCGTCCTCACCCACGAGAACGCGCCGCGGCTCGCCGAGCCGGACGACCCCACGCTCGCCGTGCTCCAGGACCCCCGGGTTCCGCACCGCGGCTGGTTCGTGGCGCTGGTGGTGGCCGAGACCCTGGAAGCCGCGCGGGCCGGTGCCGCCGCGGTCCGTGTCGACTACGCCGCCGAGGCGCACGATGTGACCCTCACCGCCTCGTACCCGGGGGTGCACGTCCCCGACGAGGCGGGCGGCGGGTATCCGGCCGTCCGCGAACGGGGCGATGCCGACGGGGCGTTCGGATCCGCGGCCGTCCGGGTCGATGTCGCCTACCGGGTGCCGCCGTTGCACAACCACCCCATGGAGCCGCACACCAGCACCGCCCGCTGGGACGGCGGCCGGCTCGTCGTGCACACCTCCAGCCAGGGCACCGGTGCCGTACAGGGCGTGCTCGCCGGGCTGTTCGGCGTTCCCGAGGACCGGGTCGTCGTCACCGCCGAGCATGTCGGCGGCGGCTTCGGCTCCAAGGGCACGCCACGGCCCGACGTGGTGCTCGCCGCGATGGCGGCACGGCAGACCGGGCGGGCGGTCACCGTGGCGCTGCCCCGGCGGTACCTGCCGGCCGTCGTCGGGCATCGTGCTCCCACCCTGCACCGGCTGCGGCTCGGCGCCGACGCGGACGGGCGTCTGACCTCCCTCGTGCACGAGGTCACGACACACACCTCCCGGATCAAGGAGTTCGTGGAGCAGGCGGCGGTGCCGGCGCGGGTGATGTACGCGTCACCCCACAGCCGTACCGAGCACCGGGTCGCGGCGCTGGACGTGCCCTCCCCGTCGTGGATGCGGGCCCCGGGCGAGGCGCCGGGCATGTACGCCCTGGAGTCCGCGATGGACGAGCTCGCCGCCGAGCTGGGCATGGACCCGGTCGAGCTGCGCGTCCGCAACGAACCGGACGTCGAACCCGACAGCGGCAAGCCGTTCAGCAGCCGGCACCTGGTGGAGTGTCTGCGCGAGGGCGCCCGCCGCTTCGGATGGGCCGGACGCGACCCCCGGCCGGGCTCCCGCCGGGACGGGCCCCTGCTGCTGGGGACCGGCGTGGCGGCGGCGACGTACCCCGTCATGGTGTGGCCCGCCACGGCGACAGCCCGCGCGCTGCCCGACGGGACGTTCCTGGTGCGGATCAACGCCACGGACATCGGTACGGGGGCCCGGACCGTGCTGGCGCAGGTCGGTGCCGACGCCCTCGGCGCGCCGCTGGAACGGGTGCGGATCGAGGTCGGCAGCACCGCGCTCCCGGCGGCGCCGCTGGCCGGCGGCTCGTCCGGCACCGCCTCGTGGGGCTGGGCCGTCCACGAGGCCTGCGCCCGGCTGGCGCGGCGGCTGGCCGAGCACACCGGGCCGCTGCCCGAGCAGGGCCTCGACGCCCGCGCCGACACCCGGGGCTCGGCGGACACCGAGAGCGACTGGGCCCGGCACGCCTTCGGGGCGCACTTCGCCGAGGTCGCCGTGGACACGGTCACCGGCGAGGTCCGGGTCGGCCGGCTCCTCGGGGTGTACGCCGCGGGGCGCATCCTCAACGCCCGTACGGCACGCTCCCAGTTCGTCGGCGGCATGACGATGGGCCTGGGCATGGCGCTGACCGAGGGCAGCACGATGGACGCCGCGTTCGGTGACTTCACGGAGTCGGATCTGGCGTCGTACCACGTGCCGGTGCACGCCGATGTCGCCGAGATCGAGGCGCACTGGCTGGACGAGGACGATCCCCGTCTCAACCCCATGGGCAGCAAGGGGATCGGGGAGATCGGCATCGTCGGGACGGCCGCGGCGATCGGCAACGCGGTCCACCACGCCACCGGCGTTCGTTTCCGCGAACTCCCCCTGACGCCCGACCGGGTACTGGCCGGACTGCTCGACGGCGGGACGGCGAACGACGCACGGACCGGCTCCGCCACGAGCGGATCCGGTCCGGTACGGGATGTGTAGGCGTCACTCCGTCATCTGGCGTGCCTCGGGCGGCGGCGCGGCGCCCACGGCCGGCCCGGGACAGGCAGCCTGCGCCTGCGCCTCACCCGCCTGGTCCAAGCCAGGGACAGCAGCCTGCGCGTACGCCTCACCGAACTGATCCACGCCAGGGCGGCAGCCTGCGCCTCGCCCTGGTCCACGTCGGAGGCGGCGGCGTGCGCGCCGGGCTCGCCGCCCGGCCGGTCGGCAGAACCGTAGGTCTCGTGCGAACCGGCGGCGGGTTCGCACGAGCGGAGTGATGAAGAGCAGGTGGTCATACTCGCCTCCCAGGGCAAGAGTGCGGCCGCTCCTGCGCCCTGCGTGGTGTGACGAGCGACGTTACGCTGACCATCACGAGGCGCCCCTGTCACGCCGTGCCCACTCGGGTGGGCCACCGGCATGACCGCCCGCACCCGCGGCGGCACGGAAAATCCGCCGACGCGCCGACATGTCGGCCCCCGGGCGCAATACAGCGGCCGGAAACGGGAATCCAGGAAGGGACACCCCGTGTCGCGGACGCCAGGAGGAGGCAGCCCGTGGATACGACCACAACGGTGATCACCCTGGCCGCGGTTCTCGCGGCCATCGTTCTCGTCTTCGCCGTCGGCATCCTCGTGCGACTGGTCAGGACCCGGCGTGAGCTGCGTCACGCCGGGCTGCCGACGGGCCCGCGCTGGGTCTTCTGGGGCGCGGTGCTCTACTTCGTGCTGCCCGCCGACGTACTGCCCGATCCGGTGTACCTGGACGACATCGGTGTTCTGCTGCTCGCTCTGCGCACCGTCCGTGGCTCCCTCGGCGAGCGGGAGGGCAAGTCGGCCCGTCGGCCGGACCGCCAACCGGCCCGATGACTACGGAAAGTAAGGAAACCAACCACCCGTTCGATTCGTATAAGTCTCTGGGAGCCGAAACGAGTCGGCGGACCGGGTGGCCGCGCCCCTGGATCCGGCTCGATCGGCGTCAGCACCGACGAGGGAGAGACGATGCAACCGTTCGCGCTCAACTACGCGCGCCCGGCAGTGGAGTTGGAAGCTGCCATTCCGTACGTGTACGACGCCGGACTGCAGTTGAACGTGCTCCACGACGGCCGGGTGGCCGCCTCCGACTTCGCCCTGCTGAGGGAGGTCGGCACCACGACGTCCACCGCCGGCTCCAAGACGCACTTCGACGACTGACCGCGGGCCGCCGAAGATGACGGTAGTGATCCTCACCTGCGAGGAGGACGTGACCGCGGACATGGTGGTCGTGCACCTGAACGAGGCCGGGGTTCCGGTGGTCCGCGTCGACCCCGCCGATCTGACCGGCGGGGTCGCGCTGTCCGGGGAGTATGTCCACGGCCGGTTCCGCGGCCACCTGTCCGCCGGGGGGCGGCTGGTGAGCATCGGCGGGCTGCGGTCGGTATGGGTCCGCCGGCCGGGCACTCCGGCCGCACGGGCGGCCCAGCCGTCCGCGTGGCTG
This sequence comes from Streptomyces sp. NPDC007991, assembly GCF_042958445.1. Taxonomy (NCBI): domain Bacteria; kingdom Bacillati; phylum Actinomycetota; class Actinomycetes; order Kitasatosporales; family Streptomycetaceae; genus Streptomyces; species Streptomyces sp. NPDC007991. The sequence continues at coordinate 460,654 of NZ_JBIBJD010000005.1, read as the reverse complement.
ACCGAGGAGGCCGCCCAGGCGCTCTACGGAATGCTGCGGGGCTCGGACGCGCGCTGGATGAACCACCCCGACGCGGCCCGCCGGGCCCGGCACAAGCCCTGGCAACTGCGCCTGGCCCAGCGTTGCGGCCTGCCCGTGCCGGCGACGCTGATCACGACGTTCCCCCGCGCCGCCCGCGAGTTCTCTGAACGCTACCCGGACCTGGTGGTCAAGCCGGTGTCGGGCGCGCATCCGCAGGACCCGCCCCGGGCCGTGCCGACCAGCCGGGTCGCGCCGGACACGGACTTCTCCGCCGTCGCGTTCGGGCCGACGCTGTTCCAGCGGCGGATCTCCAAGCGGGCCGACATCCGTCTCACCGTGGTCGGCGACCGGATGCTGGCGGCCCGCAAGGCGGTCGCCGCGGACGCGGACCCCGACGAGGTGGACGTGCGGTTCGCCCCGCCCGGCGCGCCGTGGCGTCCCACCGACGTGCCGTCGCGCATCGCGCCGGGCGTCCTGGCCTATCTGCGGGAGGCCGAACTGGCGTACGGGGCCTTCGACTTCGTCGAGGACGCCGACGGAACCTGGTGGTTCCTGGAGTGCAATCAGTCGGGGCAGTTCGGGTTCGTCGAGGTGGAGACGGGCCAGCCGATCGCCCGCACCATCGCCGAGTGGCTGGCCCGGCCCGTCCCCGAGGCGCCGTCGCGCGTCAACGGCGCGAACACGACCGCCCGTTGAGCACCGGGACCGGCTGTCCACCGGTCCTGGTTCACTGCGGCCGCGGCCCGGGGAGCATGGCCGTGCGCTGCCATCCGGTGCCCGGGGAGTGCGGGCGGTCGTAGCCGGGGGACTGCGCGGGCCGCATGACCAGCTCCAGTTCCCTGCTCACGCGTTCGGCCTCGCGGCGCACCTGTGCGGGGACGTCGCCGCACTCCGCGATGAGTCGGTCGTAGATGGGGGAATCCTGGAACACCCGTCAACGCGCCTTTCTGCTCGTCGGCCCCGTGCGGGGGCGAGAGAGCCGAGTGTAGGCGGACCGGTGTCCCGGAGTGTGAATTACCCGGGTGGACTTGACGCAGACCGGACATCCGTGACATGCGGACGTCCGGCCTCAGGCCCCTGTCGTGGAGCCCGGCCGGACGATCATCAGGACGGTGACCGCCGCCCACAGGAGGTTGAAGATGCCGGTGAACATGGCGAGTTGAACGGTGCTTCGGTGCTCGACGGCCTGTTCGCCGTTCAGTTGGCCGAGGAGTTCCTCCTGGCGGGGCAGGACGAAGGCGACCAGGATGCCCGCGGCGGCGGCGGTCAGCGCGATGGACGTGACGAGCCATCCGCTGCCCAGGACGCCCATCGCGGCACCGGTGGCGAACCCGAAGAGCGGGACGGTCAGTCCGATGCCGGCGTAGACGCGGCAGATACGGTGCAGCAGCGCGACCGCGCTCACCGCCGACGGGGCGGGGGCGTGTCCGCCGGCGGGGACGGCGCGGCGGGCCGCGGGCGGGAACATGCTGGCCGCGACGGTCACGGGACCGATGGCGACGATGGCGGCCAGCACGTGCAGGGACAGCAGGATCTTGGTCACCGGGACTCTTTCCGTGGTGCGATCGACGGTGGCGGCCCCACGTTAGGGAGCCCGGAGGTGATCGCCCATGGGCTGGAACGACAGCTTCCAACGGATTCCCGCCAACCCGTGTGACCTGGTCTTCCGTGCCGCGAGCCGGTGCTTGGGCGGTTCGTGCGCCTGGCGGGAATACGCCTAGGGTGGCGGTCATGCACTCCGTGGCGATCCTGGTTCTCGACCGAGTGGTGCCGTTCGACATGGCGGCGCCCCAGCAGACGTTCGCCTGGACCCATATGCCGGACGGGCGGCCGGCCTACCGGGTCCGGCTGTGCGCCGAGACACCGGAGGTGCACACGGACGGCGGTTTCACCCTGCGCGTCGACCGGGGCCTGGAGGCGCTGGCGGAGGCCGACACGATCATCGTGCCGGGCTGCTCCCCCGGGGCCCCACCGCCCTCCGCGCGGGTACTGGAGGCCCTGCGGCAGGCCGCCGAGGCCGGGACCCGGATCGCGTCCGTGTGCGTGGGCGCCTTCGTACTGGCGGAGGCCGGGCTGCTGGACGGGCTGCGCGCGACCACGCACTGGGTGGCCGCGGGTGAGCTGGCCCGCCGGTTCCCGCGGGTCGAGGTGGCACCCGACGTGCTGTACGTCGACAACGGGCAGATCCTCACCTCGGCCGGTGCAGCCGCCGCGCTGGACCTGTGTCTGCACATGATCCGGCGGGATCTGGGGTCGGCCGTCGCGGCGAACATCGCCCGGATGTCGGTCATGCCGCTGGAACGGGAGGGCGGACAGGCCCAGTTCATCGTGCACGAGCACCCGCCGGTGCCGCGGGGTTCGGCGCTGGAGCCGCTGTTGGAGTGGATCGAGGACAACCTCGCGCACGAGGTGACGCTGAGCGCGCTGGCGGAGCGCGCGGGAATGAGCGAGCGGACGTTCAGCCGCCGCTTCCGCGAACAGACCGGGACCACGCCGTTGCAGTGGCTGCTGCGGGCGCGGGTGCGGCACGCCCAGTATCTGCTGGAGAACACCGACCACTCCGTGGAACGGATCGCGCGGCAGGCGGGGTTCGGCTCGCCGACGGCGTTCCGGGAGCGGTTCCGCAAGGTGGTGGGCACGACACCGTACGCGTACCGCACGGCGTTCCACGGGAAGGCGAACGGGAACACGAACGCCCCGGCGGCCCGTTCACGGGCCGCCGGGGCGACACCCGGTTCATGACCGGGCCCTACGAGTCAGCCGACCAGCGTCAGACCGTTCTCCCCGTCCGCGTCCGCTTCCTCGGACCGCTCCTTGGTGAGCAGCAGGGTGTCGGCCTTGGCGATGGCGTCGGTGATGTCGGACGTGCCCATCATCACGCACAGCGTGTAGCTGACGTCCTCAAGCTCGCGTGCCGCCGTCGGCACGTGCCTCTCCGCCTGAGTGATCCTCAGCGACGCATACCGCGTCAGCAACTCCCTGACGACCTTCCGGTCCGGTACGAGCACGTAGCGCCCCTCTCTCTGTTTTCGCTGCGTATGCCCGAACCACGCGGAAACATTCACATGTTTTCCTCACCAGGGGCGGATGTGACGAAAAACTTATCGTCTGTGACTGTTCGTCAGGGGAGCCGGTCGATGCTCAGGCCGCGTCCAGCTCCGCCAGTTCCTCCAGCGTCAGAGTGAGGTCGGCCGCGGCGAGGGAGTCGCGGATGGTCTCGGGGCGGCTGGCGCCCGGGATCGGGACCACCACGGGCGACTTGGCGAGCATCCACGTCAGGCACACCCGCTGCGGGCTCACCCCGTGAACCTCGGCGATTCGGGCGAACGCCGCGTGCCCCGAGCCGAGTTCGCCGGCCTTGGAGATGCCGCCGAGGGGGCTCCACGGCAGGAACGCGATGCCGAGTTCGTCGCACAGCTCCAGCTCCGGCTCGCTGGAGCGGAAGGCCGGGGAGAACTGGTTCTGCACGGAGACCAGACGGCCGCCGAGGATCTCGCCCGCCAGCCGGATCTGCTCGGGGTTCGCGTTGGAGATGCCGGCCATGCGGATCTTGCCCTCGTCCAGCAGGTCCCGGATGGCGCCGACGGACTCGGCGTAGGGGACGCGAGGGTCGGGGCGGTGGAACTGGTAGAGCCCGATGGCCTCGACGCCGAGCCGGCGCAGGGACGCCTCGCACGCCTCCCTGAGGTGGCGGGGGCTGCCGTCCAGGGTCCAGCTGCCGTCTCCGGGGCGCAGATGACCGCCCTTGGTGGCGACCAGGACGTCGCCGCCGCGGTGGTGGGAGGCGAGGGCCCTGGCAATCAGGGTCTCGTTGTGACCGACCTCGCCGGCGTCACGGTGGTAGGCGTCCGCGGTGTCGATCAGGGTCACTCCGGCGTCGAGCGCGGCGTGGATGGTGGCGAGGGAGCGTTCCTCGTCGGGTCGTCCCTCGATGGACATGGGCATCGCGCCCAGGCCGATCGCGCTGACGTCGACATCACCGATGCGGCGGGTGTGCATGTGCTCGTGACCTCTTCCGGCTGTCGCTGAGGCTGTCAGGCCATGGTGCACTCCAGCCTGGACGCCGGGCGGCCCCGAGGTCCAATAGAAGAAGGAGAACGCATTCAGCGCTCGGGCAGCTGAATCCCTGGCAGCCGAAACACGCCGGCCCCCGGCGGCCGGGCCGGCGGTCCCTTGTCACCCGGGGATGAAAGCCCGCGCCGATGGACTCACCTCCCCCACACAGAACGGCGATCCGCCCGGCACTCCCCCACCTCACTGCCATATTCGAGAACCGCTTCGGAGGTGGTTGTGAGCACAGAGGTGACAGCATCCGGTCCGGGGGAAACGGCGGCGCACGTGCCCGGGAGCACGGCGGAGCGCGTCGCCGGCCTGGAACGCCGCCGGAACCAGGCGGTGGCCCCGGGCGGACCGCGCAGACGCGGGGAGTTCTCGGCCCGGGAGCGCGTCGATCGGCTCGTGGACAAGGACTCCTTCACGGAGACCGGCCTGTTCGTCCGGGCCCGGCCCACCGCGCAGGGCGGCAGCCGCCGTCCCTGCGGCGACGGCGTGATCACCGGGTACGGCACGGTCGACGGCCGCCCGGTGTGCGTGTTCGCCCAGGACTCCACGGTGTTCGGCGGAAGCATGGGCGAGGCCTTCGGCGAGAAGACCGTCGCGTTGATGGAGCTGGCCCTGAAGACCGGCTGCCCCGTGATCGGCCTGAACGACTCCGGCGGTGCCCGTATCCAGGAGGGCGTCGCCTCGCTCGCCCTCTACGCCGAGCTGGTGCGCCGCAACGTCAAGGCGTCCGGGGTGATCCCGCAGATCTCGGTCGTCCTGGGGCCGTGCGCGGGCGGCGCCGCCTACTCGCCGGCGATCACCGACTTCACGGTGATGGTGGACGGCGCCTCACACATGTTCGTCACCGGCCCGGACGTCATCGAGACGGTCACCGGCGAACGCACCACGGCCGAGGAACTGGGCGGCGCCCGCACCAGCAACACCGTCAACGGCAACGCCCACTTCCTGGCCGCGGACGAGGAGGACGCCCTCGACACCGTGCGCGACCTGCTGTCGTACCTCCCGGCCAACAACCTGGAGCGGCCTCCGGAGTACGCGCCCGGGCATCCGCCGCCCGGCACCGACCTCGACGAGGTCGTCCCGGACCGGCTGGGCGAGGCGTACGACATGCGGGCGATCCTGCACGCGGTCGTCGACGACGGTGAACTGCTCCAGGTGCAGGAGCTGTTCGCGCCGAACATCATCTGCGCCCTGGCCCGGATCGAAGGCCGCTCGGTGGGTGTGGTCGCCAACCAGCCGCTGCACGCCGCCGGGGTCCTCGACATCGACGCCTCCGAGAAGGCGGCCCGGTTCGTGCGGTTCTGCGACGCGTTCGGCATCCCTCTGCTGACCTTCGCCGACGTGCCCGGGTATCTGTCCGGGGTACGGCAGGAGCAGGCCGGCATCATCCGGCGCGGAGCGAAACTGCTGTACGCCTACGCCGAGGCGACCGTCCCCAAGGTCACGGTCGTGGTGCGCAAGGCGTACGGCGGCGGATACGCGGTGATGGGCTCCAAGCATCTGGGCGCCGACGTCAACCTCGCCTGGCCCACCGCCCGGATCGCCGTGATGGGCGCCGAGGGGGCCGTGGGCGTGCTGCACCGGCGGGAACTCGCCGCTGCCGACGACCCCGAGGCGCTGCGTGCCCGCCTGCTCGCCGCGTACGAGCGCACCCACGGCACGCCCTACCTCGCCGCCGAGCGCGGCTATGTCGACGCCGTCATCGCGCCGCGCGAGACCCGGGAGCAGGTCTGCCGCGCGCTGCGCGCCCTGCGCGGCAAACGCGCGCCGATGCCGGAACGCCGGCACGGCAACATCCCCCTCTAGCCGCCCCTCTCCCCCTCTCCCCCTTTTGCGACCCCTAGGCCGATCCGCGCCGTGAGGAGCCCCGCCTGATGGACAGCCGCCGCCCCCCGCTCGCGCCCGTGTGCCCGACGCTGCCGGAGTACGTCCGGCACTGGGCCGAAAACACCCCGGACCGCCGGGCGTTCACCTTCGTCGAGCACCCGGCACCGCACTCGCGCGGCGTCCACCGCACCCTGACCTGGCGCCGCCTGGACGTCCGGGTGCGGGCGCTGGCCGCGCGCCTCGCCGACCAGGCCGGTCCGGGAGACCGGGTCGCGCTGCTGTGCCCGCAGGGCACGGAGTACGTGACCGCCTTCCTCGCGGCCCTGGCCGCCGGGCTGGTGGCGGTACCGCTGTATCCGCCGGGCCTGCCCGGGCACGCGGACCGGCTCGCGGGTGTCCTGGCCGACGCGTGTCCCTCGGTCGTCGTCACCACGAGCCGCTGCCGGGCCGAGGTGCGTGACTTCCTCGGCCCCGACGGACCGCGGATCGTGGTGGCGGACCAGGTGACCGACGACGCCGCCCGGGACTGGCGGCCCGTCCCACCGGACGCCGGGGCGATCGCCTACCTCCAGTACACCTCCGGTTCGACCCGTGCCCCGGCAGGTGTGGAGATCAGCCACGGCAACGTCGTCGCCAACGCCCGCCAGGCACTCGCCGCCTACGGTGCCGACGCCCGCCCGGTGACCTGCGTGGGCTGGCTGCCGCTCTATCACGACATGGGGCTGGTGCTCAGCGTCGCGGCCCCGGTGACCCGAGGGGCGCTGTCGGTGCTGATGGACCCGGCCGCTTTCCTGCACGAGCCGGTGCGCTGGCTGCGGCTGCTCTCCGCGCACCCGGGCGCGGTGAGCGCCGCGCCCAACTTCGCCTACGACTACTGCGCCGCGACCGTCTGCGACGACCAGAAGGAGGGGCTGCGGCTGGAGCGGGTGACGGCGCTGATCAACGGCAGTGAGCCGGTCCGCCCGGGCACGGCCGACCGTTTCCACGCCGCGTTCGCCGGTCAGGGCCTGGCTCCGGAGACTCACTGTCCGTCGTACGGGCTGGCCGAGGCCACGGTGTTCGTCTGCGCGGCCCGGCCGGGTGAGCCGCTCGGCCGGTTCGCGCTGGACCGTGACGCCCTGGCCGCCGGGAAGGCCCTGCCGGCCCGGCCGGACGATCCCCGCGCGGTGCTGCTGGCGGGCTGTGGCACCCCGGCGGGCCAGCGGGTCCGTATCGCCGACCCGGTGACCCGGGCGCTGCTGTCGGAGGGCGAGGTCGGCGAGATCTGGGTGCAGGGGCCCAATGTCGGCCGGGGCTACTGGAACCGGGGGCCGGGGGACGTGTTCGGCGCCGAGTTCGCGGACGCCGGAGCCGCTCCGGGCGGCTGGCTGCGGACGGGCGATCTGGGGACGGTGCTGGAGGGGCAGCTGGTCGTCACGGGGCGGTTGAAGGACCTGATCATCGTCGACGGCCGCAATCACTATCCGCAGGACGTCGAGGTGACGGCCCAGGACGCGGACCCCGCGGTGCGCCGGGACCGGCTCGCGGCGTTCGCCGTGCCCGGCGGCGGTGCCGGTGGCGGTGAGCGGGTGGTGATCGTCGCGGAACACGCCCGGACCGTGCGCCTGGCCGAACTCGACGTGCCGGCCGTGGTGCGGGCCGTGCGCGGTGCCGTCTCCGCCCGGCACGGGCTGCGGCTCGCCGACGTCGTCGTCGTGCCGCCGGGCACGGTGCCGCGTACCTCCAGCGGGAAGGTGTCGCGGGCCCTGACCCGGGCCCGGTATCTGGAGGGCGCGTACGGCGGGCAGGTCCCCGCGGCGACGGGGGGTGCGGCGGGATGAGCCCCCTCGACGAGGGCGCGCTGCGCCGGCTGATCGCCGAACGGGTGGCGCTCTGGTACGGCGCCTCGCCCGAGAACGTTCCGATGGACCGGCCGCTCGCCGACCTCGGCATGTCCTCGCGGGACGCGGTCGCCCTGGCCGGTGAACTGTCCCGGGTCACGGGCCGGGAGCTGCCGACGACGCTGCTGTGGGAGACGCCCACCGGTGAGGCCCTGGTGGCGCGGCTGTGCGGCACGCAGCCCTCGGCACGCTCAAGGCCGGCCGCCGAGACGGCACCGGCCCCGCGCGCCGGGCTGCCGGGCGTGACGGCCGAGCCGGTCGCCGTCGTCGGGGTCGGCTGCCGGCTGCCCGGCGGGGCGCACGGCCCGGACGGCTACTGGCGGCTGCTGAGCGAGGGCGTCGACGCGATCCGGCGTGTCCCGGAGGACCGCTGGCGCGACTTCACCGCTTTCCCGCCGGCCGACGCGCATCCGTACGGCGGCTATCTCGACGACATCGCCGGATTCGACGCGGACTTCTTCCGCATCACCCCGCGCGAGGCGGCGGTGATGGACCCCCAGCAGCGGATCCTGCTGGAGGTCGTCCACGAGGCGCTCGACCACGCCGCCGTCCCGGCCGGGGATCTGGCGGGCACCGCCACCGGGGTGTTCGTCGGGGTGTCGGCCCCCGAGTACGGGCAGCTCACGGGCGCCGACCCGGCCGCCGTCGATCCCTGGGCGCCGGCCGGGGGCGCCCTGAGCGTGACCGCCGGACGGCTGGCCTACGTCCTGGACACGCGGGGGCCGAGCCTGGCCGTCGACACGGCGTGCTCGTCCTCGCTGGTCGCCGTGCACCACGCCTGCGTCAGCCTGCGCACGGGCGAGAGCGACCTCGCCATCGCCGCCGGGGTCAACCTGCTGCTGTCGCCTGCCGTCACCGTCGCCTTCCGCAGAGCGGGCGCGCTCGCACCGGACGGCCGGTGCAAGCCGTTCGCGGCGGCGGCCGACGGCATCGGGCGCGGGGAGGGCTGCGCGGCCGTGATCCTGAAGCGGCTGTCCGACGCGGAGCGGGACGGCGACCGCGTCCTGGCCGTCGTCCGCGCGACCGCCGTCAACTCCGACGGCCGCTCGAACGGCCTGATGGCGCCCAACCCGGCCGCTCAGCAGGCGCTGCTGGAGAGCGCGTACGCGCGGGCGGGGCTCGCCGCCGCCCACGTCGACTACGTGGAGGCGCACGGCACCGGTACCCCGCTGGGCGACCCGATCGAGGCGGGCGCGCTGGGCGCGGTGCTCGGCGCGGGCCGCGACCCGGACCAGCCGCTGCTGCTGGGGTCCGTCAAGGGCAACCTGGGGCATCTGGAGTCCGCCGCGGGCATCGCGGGCCTGGTGAAGACCGTGCTGGCCCTGCACCACGACAGCATCCCGCCGTCCCTGCACTGCGCGCAGGGCACGTCCCTCGCCGACGAGCGGCTGAGGGTGGTGACCGAGCCGGAGCCGTGGCCACGCTACGGCGGCACCGCCCTCGCGGGCGTCTCCGGGTTCGGCTTCGGCGGCACCAACGCGCATGTGGTGCTGGAGGAGGGGCCGCCCGGCCTGGTCCCCGCGCGGCCGGCCGAGGAGCCCCTGGCCCGCCTGCACGTGCTGTCCGACCTCGACGCGGGGCGCGTGCGCGACACGGCGGGCCGGCTCGCCGGCTGGCTGCGCGAGAGCACCGCGCACCCCGCCGACGTGGCCCGCACCCTGGCCGGGCGCACCGGCCGCGGTCCCGTACGCGCCGCCGTGGTCGCCCGGGACCGCGCCGGACTCGCCGATGCCCTGGGCGCGTTGGCGGCGGGGCGCACGGACGCGCGGGTGGTGACCGGGGAACGCGACCGGGCGGGGCGCGGCACGGTGTGGGTCTTCTCCGGCTACGGCAGCCAGTGGCCGGGCATGGGGCGCCGGCTGCTGGCCGAGGAACCCGCGTTCGCCGCCGCCGTGGAGAAACTCGATCCACAGCTCGCCCCGGAGTGCGGCCTGTCCCTGTACGACCAGCTGTCCTCCGGGGCCGGGCTCGACCGCCTGGACGTCGCCCAGCCCGTGCTGTTCGGCCTTCAGCTGGCCCTGGCCGAGCTGTGGCGTGCGTACGGCGTCGAGCCCGCCGCCGTGATCGGCCACTCCATGGGCGAGGTCGCGGCGGCGGTGTGCGCGGGTGCGCTGGACGTGGCGGACGGGGCGCGTGTCATCGCCGTGCGCGCCCGGCTGCTGAGCGGGCTGAGCGGCGGCGCGATGGCCGTGGTGGATCTGGACGACGCCGAACTGAAGTCCCTGGAGCGGGACTTCCCGGGGGTGCACGTCGCCGTGCACTCCTCCCCGCGGCAGAAGGTCGTCACGGGCGAGGAGGCCGCGGTGGCCGGGCTCGTGCGGCGGCTGGAGGGGCGGGGGCGGGCGGCCCGGGCCATGGGGGTCGTCGGGGCCGGGCACTCGCCGCAGGTCGACGCGCTGCTGCCGGAGCTCGCCGAGGCGCTGTCCGGCATCCGGGGCCGGCCGCCGCGTGTCCCGGTGTACTCCACGGTCCTGGACGACCCGCGGGGCGACTGCGTGTTCGACGCGGCCCACTGGGCGGCCAACCTCAGGCGGCCCGTCCGCCTGGACCGGGCGCTCGCGGCGGCAGCGGCCGACGGCCACACGGCGTTCGTCGAGGTGTCGCCCCACCCGGTCCTGACCGGGGCCGTCGCCGACACCGTGCCCGATGCCCTCGCCCTGGCCACCCTGCGCCGGGACGCCGACGGGGCGGAGGCGTTCGCCGGGCAGTTGGGCGCCCTGTACGCGGCGGGCCAGCGGCTGCCCGTGCCGCCGGGCCGGGTGGTCGACCTGCCGGTGCCCCGGTGGCGGCACGTCCGGCACTGGTGGACGGACGGCCGGGCCCGCACCGAGCCGGTGCCACGGCCGGCGGAGCCTTCCGCCGAGGTGGCGGAGCCCTCGTCGGTCCTGGCCCGGCTGACCCACCACATCGCCGCCGTCACCGGCCACCCGCAGGCCCGCGTCACTGCGGGCACCGCCCTGGCGGATCTGGGCCTGGACTCGCTGATGGCCGTCCGCATCCGCACGGCCGTGGTGCGCGAGTTCGGTATCGATGTGCCCCTGCGCGACCTGTTCGCCGCCGCCACGGTCGAGGACGCCGCCGCCCGGATCCGGCACGCCCTCCCCCGCGAGGACACCCCGCTGCGCCCGCTGTGCGCCACCGGTTCCCGGCCCCCGCTGTTCCTCGTCCACGCGGCCGGCGGCCCGGTGACCGTCTACCGGACGCTCGCCGAGCGGCTCGGCGAGGACCGGCCGGTGTACGGGCTGGAACGGATCGAGGAGGCCCGGACCGTGCGGGAGAAGGCCCGGCGCTACGCCGAGGCGATCGCCGCCGCCCACCCCGACGGGCCCTGCCTGCTGGGCGGTTGGTCCTTCGGCGGGTTCGTCGCCCAGGAGATGGCGCGGCAACTGACCGCCGCCGGACGGGAGGTGCCGCTGGTCGTGCTCCTCGACTCCGTACGCCCCCTCCCCCTGCCCGGCGTGACGCGCGCCGACCGGATCCGGACGCATTTCGAGGGCTTCGCCGGCCATGTCGCCGACGCCTACGGGGTGCGGCTGGAGCTGCCGTACGACGAGCTCGTGGCCATGGACGACGACCGGGACCGCATCGACACCGTGCTGCGGGCGCTGCGCGAGGCCGCCGACGTGCCGCCCGCGGCGCTGGAGCACCAGCGCGCCTCCTACCTGGACATGGGCATCGGGGAGGCGCACCGGCCCGGCGGGTACGCCGGGCCGGTCGTCCTCTACCGCGCCACCGGGCCCGCGCCCCACACCGTGCGCGATCCGGCCTACGAACGGGACGACGAGGCGCTGGGCTGGGACGAGGTGTGCCCGGGCCTGGAGGTCGTGCCGGTGGCCGGTCACCATCTGTCGCTGCTCGATCCGCCGTACGTCGACGAGATCGCCGCCCACCTGAGCCGGGTGCTCGCCGAACGGGCCCCCTGAACCGCCAACCGAGGAGCCGTCATGCCCGACCTGCCGCCCAAGTCCGCTGCCGGAGTGTCCCGGCGCACTGTCGCCAGAGCGACGGCCGCCGCCGGCCTCGCCGCCTTGTTCGGGGCCGCGGGCGGCACGGCCCGTGCCGCGGCCGCCACCCGGCTCGGGCCGCGCACGCTGGACGTGTCCGTGCCCTCCGCCGCGCTCGGCCGCAGCGCGCCGCTCCGGCTGGTCCTGCCGTCGGACTTCGGTGCGCGGCCCGAGAAGAAGTACCCCGTGCTGTACCTGCTGCACGGCGCCCACGACGACTACACGTCCTGGACCCGGGAGACCGACATCGAGGCCTTCACCGAGGGCCGTGACCTGATCGTGGCGATGCCGGACGCGGGCCCCACCGGCATCCCCAGCGTCTGGCGCGGCGGGCCCGACTACGAGACGTTCCAGGTCAAGGAGGTGCCGGCGCTGCTCGCCCGGGACTACCGGGCCTCCGGCGTACGGGCGGTCGCCGGCGTCTCCACCGGCGGTTACGGCGCCATGGCCCACGCGGCCCGCCACCCTGGGGCGTTCACGGCCGCGGCCTCCTACAGCGGCATCCTCGACACCACCGCCCCCGGCGTGCCGCCCATCGTGGACGCCATCGTGGCCCGTGAGAACCTGCCGGCCGCGTCCCTGTGGGGACATCCGCTGCTGAACCTGCTGACCTGGCGGGACTTCAACCCGCGGGCCCGTGCCACGGGGCTGCGCGGCACCGCCCTGTACGTCTCGCAGGGCAGCGGAGTGGGCGACGGCAGCGGCGGCGATCCGCTGCCCGGGGTGCTGGAGAGCGCCCTGTGGCCCTCGGCGCAGGGCTTCGCCGGCACGCTCGCCCGCCTCGGCATCCGGGCCACCACGCACCTCTACTCGGGAGGAGGACACGACTGGCCCTACTGGAAGCGGGAGTTCACCGCCTCGTGGCCGATGCTCGCCCAAGCGCTGGGCGTGCCGGAGTGACGGGGGTGCCGTCGGGGCACGGAACGGAGCGCAGGGGTCGTCCGTCCAATCCAGGGCTTCCCACGCGTCACAGCGGCAACAGCCCGCGGGTGAGCCGCTTCCGGCCGAAAGGAGTGCCCGTGATGGCTGTGCCCACCCCACAGGGCGTACCGGACCGCCCCGGTATGCCACCGATGCCGCCGGAGTTGGCGGAGCTGCTGCGCGCCCAGCTCGCGGCCGTCGCCGACCAGGTGGAGGAGGAGGTCCGCCGTCAGGTTCCCGAGTACGCGCGGCCCGCCGACGGGCCGTACGGCAGGAACCTGCGGGCCGGGGTGGTGCAGGCGCTGACCCTGTTCGTGGACCACATCGCCGACCCGCGCGACGACGGGGGCGCGATCGCGGCGACGTACTACGAACTGGGGCGCGGCGAGGCCCTGGAGGGCCGGAGCCTGGACGCGTTGCAGTCCGCGCTGCGGGTCGGGGGGCTGCACGCCTGGCGGCTGATGGGGCAGACGGCGGAGGAACTCGGCCTGGACTCCACGGTCGTCGCGGCGCTCGGCGAGCTGGCGTTCCGGACCGTGCACGAGGTCGCCGAGGCGGCCGCGGCCGGCTACGCGGAGGCGCAGCTGCGCAGTTCGGACGAGCTGGAGCGGCGCCGCGGACGGCTGCTCGACCTGCTGCTGGAGGACGGGCCGGTGGCGCTGGAGGCCGTGCAGGACCTGGCGCACAGCGCGCGCTGGCCGGTGCCCCGGACGGTCGCCGTCGTGGCGCTCGCGGCGGCGCCGGACCGGCGGGAGGAGGACCGGCCGCTGGCCGCGGCGGGCGCGCTGGTGGACATGGGGTCCCGGCCCCCGCGCATGCTGGTGCCCGATCCGGACGGCTCCGGCCGCTTCGGCGGCCGGGCGTTCACCCTCGCGCTGCGGGGCCGGCCCGCCGCGATCGGCCCGACGGTCGCGGTCACCGAGGCCGCGCAGTCGCTGCGCCTGGCCACCCGGGCGCTCGGGCTGATGGGGCGCGGGGTCCTGCCCCGCCAGGGCGTGGTGCGGTGCGCCGACCATCTGTCGACGCTGCTGCTGTACGGTGACGAGCCGCTGCTGGAACGGCTCCAGGCGCGGGTTCTCGCGCCGCTCGACTCGGTCTCGGCCGGTCAGCGCGAGCGGCTCGCCGAGACGCTGCTGGCGTGGCTGCTCAGCGGCAGCAACGTACCGGACGTCGCCACCCGGCTGCACATCCATCCGCAGACGGTCCGCTACCGCCTGCGCCAGCTGGAGAAGCTCTTCGGCGACGCCCTGCACGACCCGGAAACCCGCCTCGACCTGATTCTCGCGCTGCGCGCGGAGGCACTGCGCACAGCACAGAACTGAATACCTGTACTCGTTCGGCGAGGTACTCGTTCGGCGACAAAAAAGCGCGGCGATTTCATAATCCCATCCATAACACTCCGGGAGACACAGCGAATACGTTCGGGCCGTCCTTTTTCGCAGGCGCTCCACGCGCCTCACCCGCGGAGGATTCCCCATGCGTATCCGTTTGTGTCTCGCCGCGCTCTCGCTGGCCGGCGGGGCCGGGCTGGCCACCCTCTCGGCTCCCTCGGCCACTGCCGCGGCCTGCTCCGACGTGGAAGTGGTCTCGGCGCGCGGCACCTTCGAGCCGGGCACGCTCGGCTTCATCGTCGGCGACCCGGTGTATTCCGCGCTGCAGAAGAAAGCGGCGGGCAAAAACCTGTCGAGCTACGCGGTGAACTATCCGGCGGACCTTTCCCTGACGTCCGCCGCGCAGGGCAACAGGGACCTGGTGGAGCATGTGAAGAGCCAGGCCGCAGCCTGCCCGAACCAGCGGTTCGTGCTCGTCGGCTATTCGCAGGGCGCGAATGTCGTCGACAACTCGATCGGCATCAGCAGCGCGGGCGCGGTGGTCGGCAGCCCCATCGTGGCCACGCTCCCGGCGGCGGTCGAGCCGAAGGTCGCCGCGGTGCTGCTGTTCGGCAACCCGATCCGGGCCCTCGGCAAGAGCGTCACCGGCACCTACCAGAGCCGGACCCTGGACATCTGCGCCAAGGGTGACCCCGTCTGCGAGAGCGGCGGCGGCGACGTCGGGGCGCACCTCGGCTACCGCGACAACGCCGACCAGGCGGCCACGTTCGCCGCGGGCAGGCTCTGACCCCGGCAGCACACCGAAGGGGCCCGGGAGGATCTCCTCCCGGGCCCTTGTGCGCGTATACGGAAGGTCAGCGCGGCGACCGCGCGAACCCGGCGATGCTGGTGGAGACGGTCTCGGGCCGGCCGTCGTTCTGGACGGGCGCGGCGGTCAGGACGTCGAGGTGCTGGTAGCCGTCGGCGACCACGGGGTGGAGTTCGGCCGGCACCCGGCCGGCCAGGAGCCCCTCACCGGCGAGGACGGTGAGCACCGGGTTGGCGGTGAGCCCGCCGGGATGCACGACGAGCTTCTTGACCTGCGGCGAACCGGCCAGCTGGATGTCCGTCACCAGCTTGGTCGGGAAGTACTGCTCGGTGAAGTCCAGCGGCTGCTCGGCGAGGCTGCGGGCCAGTTGCCGCACGTCGGTGACCTCCTCGCCGGGGCCGGTGAACGGGGTGCCGTCGGCCGACCGGTAGCCCGGGTCATCGGGGTCGCCGACGCGGTCGTAGTTGCGCCAGGTGTAGAGCGGCCCCTGCGGCCGGTTGGGGATGGCCTTGTACGCGGTGCCGTACAGCCCGGGCTGCCGGGCGCCGCCGTTGGCCGTGGGGAAGCTCTTGTCGGCGACGGGCCCGCCGTCGAAGAAGCCGACGCTGGTCTGGAGGAAGGCCAGTGGTACGGAGTTGTCGTCCAGCAGCGCCCCGAGCACCGCCCCGTTGGTGAGGCGGAAGTCCTTCACGGCGGGCTTGCCGGTGAGGAAGGCCGCGGTGTCCTTGGAGAACAGGAAGCGGTGGGTCGCCTCGATGTTGACGTTGGAGGGCAGGTACCGGGGCAGGTCGGCCTCGGCGTCCGGGTCCTTGAGGGCGCCCATCCCGGCGATGCCGAGCAGGGTCATGGTCTCGGGGTTGAGCAGCACCGGCGCGGACAGCGTGCGCGGCAGCACCCCGGTGTCGAGGCCGGCCTGCACCACGCCGTAACCGAGGCCGGTGTCGGGCAGGTTGGTGTCGTCCGGCAGGCTGCCGCTGAGGTCGGCGAGCGAGGTGGAGACGGTCGTGTCGAGGGCGAAGTAGCCGGCGCACTGGTTGTAGCCGGCGTCCGCCGTGGTGGCCCGGTCGCCGTCGAAGTCGGCGGCGGCGAAGTACCCGGTGATCACACCGCCCAGCGAGTGCCCGCCGCACAGCACCTTCCGCCCCCGCTGCGTCCGGTCGGGCAACTCGGCGGTGAGCAGGTCGTACTGGTCGCGTACGGTCTGCTCGATACCGAGCTTCGCCATCCACCCCAGTTCCGCGTTGCCGGCGTAACCGCCGAAGGTCCGGCCGTCGACCTGCTTGCCGCGGTAGTAGTAGTCGACGGCGGTGTGCTGGTCGCCGGAGCCGATGCCGGTGCGGTCCTCCAGGCAGTTGGAGCGCCGGTCCAGCGCCCAGAACTCGATGTGCAGGCCCTGTTCGGCGGCTCGCGCCACGGTGTTGCGGGCCACGCTGTCGAACGCCCCGGCCCCTTCCAGGATGCCGGGCTGGGCGACGAGGATCCGGTCCGCGTCGGCCGAGGCGGCCGGACCGCCGGCGGAGCGGTAGCGCAGGTACGACAGCCAGTCGCAGGCGGCCGGACGCGGCCCGGCCGACTGCGGCAGCGGCACCTTCACCCGCACCACCGACTCCGTCACCCCGGTCACCGGCGACGTCGACGCGACCGGCGTCTCGGTCCGCGCGCCGTCGGCCCGGGCCCCCGGAGCGGCGGCCGTGAGCGTCCCCGCGGTCAGCAGCACCGCCAGGGCGGCGCCGCGCCACTTGCCTCTTCTCACAAGGTTCATGTCCATGCCATGGACGCTAGGACTGCGGGCCGAGGTCCCTCAGGGGGTGCTGATGAGAACTCAGTTTCCGGATCGTGCCTTGTCACCGGCGCACAGGGCCCCGGCGCCCGCTCAAGGACCCCTGATGGGCCCGGCCGAGCTGCGAACCGGCGGTTTCGGGAGCATGGTGGGGCTATGGACGGTCAACCCCCTGTGGTCGTGCAGCCGCCCGCGTCGGACGGCGGACGGCTGGTGACCATCCACGGCGAGCGCATGGGCGTCGCCTACAGCCTCTTCGACGTACTGGACCTGCTGCACCGCGAGGGCCTGCCCACCACCGACACGGCCGTCGACGACACCGAGCTGATCGAGTGGCGCGGCGGCGGCCCGTACGACTGGAACAACGGGTCGTCCGACGAGGCGTGAGCCTTCGTGGGGCCCTTGCCGTGGACCCTGGCGTGTGGCCGCCTTCCGGGCCGTGCCGGAGATCCATCAGAAGCCCCCTGGCGGTGCGGGAGCCCGGCGTGCGCCACCTGGGTGGGCGTGGCACCGAGGTCGGCCGCCACGGCCGCGGTCTCCGACTCGGCCCCGGCCTTCCCCCAGGCCACGGGCCGCCACGGCAGGAAGGCGATCCCGGCCGTCGCGCAGGTGTCGAGCACCGGCTCGTGCTCACGGTCGAGCAGGTTGTAGCGGTGCTGCACGCTCGCGATGCCGACGATCTCCCGGGCCCGGGCCGGCTCGGTGACGGTGACCTCCGACAGCCCGATCCGGCCGACCAGGCCCGCGGCTTGGAGGTCCCGCGGCGTGCCGAGCTGGTCGGCGAGCGGTGTCCCGGGGGCGATGCGGTACGGCTGGAGCAGCTCGATCCGCTCTACGCGCAGCCGGCGCAAGGCCTGCTCGACCTGGTCGCGCAGGGTGTCGGGCCGCCCGTCGAGCCTCCACTCGCCCTCGATACGCGCGACACCGACCTTGCGGTGATCAGCGGCCCCTCCAGGGTCGTCGTCATGAGCGCTGCCCTCCCCCTCTGCCCAAGGGGCCACGCCAACAGCGCGGTTGGCGGCAACGCCGGTCGCGGCGGGCGCCCTTCCGCCTCCGCGCGGTTGCGCTCGACGCGCCGATGCCGGTGCCCGGCGTTACGCTGCGCGCACATGGCCCTCGGCCCCGTCACGGAGGTTCTCATGGTCTCGCGTCTCAACCCGTACCTGTCCTTCGACGGCGACGCCCGGCAGGCACTGGAGTTCTACCAGCAGGTCTTCGGCGGCACCCTGTCCCTGAGCACCTACGGCGAATTCGGCCACGCGGACGCCCCGAACGCCGACAAGATCATGCACGGCATGCTGGAGACCCCCAGCGGCTTCACCCTGATGGGCGCCGACAGCCCGCCGGGTATGGAGTCCGCGCCGGGCCAGCCCTTCTCCGTGAGTCTGAGCGGCGACGACGACGCCGAGCTGAGCGGCTACTGGGAGAAGCTGTCCGCGGGCGGCTCGGTGTCGGTGCCGCTGGAGAAGCAGATGTGGGGCGACGTCTTCGGCATGTGCACGGACCGCTTCGGCGTCCCGTGGATGGTCAACATCAGCGAATCGGAGAGCTGAGCAGGACCGACCGGACGGTCGGGGACCGTACGCCGCGCGGGGCCGCCCCCCCCCCCCCCGCCCCCCCCGGGGGTGGGGGGGGGCCCGGTGTTGCGGCGCCGGCGGGCCCGGGGTACCGGCCAAATTGTTGGTCCGTCGGGCACACGGTG
>NZ_JBIBJD010000005.1:363671-442308 GCF_042958445.1 Streptomyces sp. NPDC007991 | reverse complement strand
TCAACCACCCGCCACGGGGCGCGCTGGCCCGCCCGGCCGGGCGGGGGGGGGACGTCCCCCCGCGCGGGGCCCCCCCAAAACCCCTCCCACGGCGGGTGTGGGCGGGCGGCCCTGTTCTGCCGGAACGTCCGGACCGTGGGAACGTCACATTTGTTGGTACGTCCTGACAAAGCTGTTGACATCCCCCGGAGGCGCCCGCATAGTACCTGCCACTAGAGCGCGCTAGTGACGCGCTCCAGTTGCCTCCCGGACCGGGCACGGCCCGCTCTCCCCAGCACACCGAGGTGCACCCGACATGCGCAGACACCACAGATCAGCCGCCCTGACCACCGCCGTCCTCGTGGGCGCCCTGCTCGCCGCCGGCTGTTCCAGCGGCTCCGGCGGGAAGAAGTCCGAGACCGGCGGCACCGACGCCGCCGCGGGCAAGGCCACCACCCCGCGGATGACCGTCGCGATGGTCACGCACGCGGCACCCGGCGACACCTTCTGGGACCTGATCCGCAAGGGCGCCCAGGCGGCGGCCGCGAAGGACAACATCAAGCTCGTCTACTCCAGCGACCCGGTCGCCGGAAACCAGGCCAACCTGGTGCAGAACGCCATCGACCAGAAGGTCGACGGCATCGCGCTCACCGCCGCCAAGCCCGACGCCATGAAGGGGGTCGTGGCCAAGGCCAAGGCGGCCGGCATTCCCGTCGTCGGCTTCAACTCCGGCCTGGACAACTGGCGGGAACTCGGCATGCTCGAGTACTTCGGCCAGGACGAGAACATCGCCGGCCAGGCCTTCGGCGAGCGCCTCAACCAGCAGGGCGCCAAGCACGCCGTCTGCGTGATCCAGGAGCAGGGCCAGGTCGCGCTGGAAGCGCGCTGCGCCGGCCTGAAGAAGGGCTTCAAGGGCACGACGGAGAACCTGTACGTCAACGGCACCGACATGCCCTCGGTGAAGTCGACCCTGACGGCCAAGCTCCAGAAGGATTCCAGCATCGACCAGGTGGTCACGCTGGGCGCCCCGATCGCCATGACCGCCATCCAGTCGGTCAAGGACGCCGGCAGCAAGGCCAAGGTCGCCACGTTCGACCTCAACAAGGACCTCGTCGCCGCCATCCAGGGCGGGGACATCGAGTTCGCCGTCGACCAGCAGCCCTACCTCCAGGGCTACCTCGCCGTCGACGGGCTGTGGCTCTACAAGACGAACGGCAACTTCAGCGGCGGCAGCACCGCTCCCGTGCTCACCGGGCCGGCCTTCGTCACGAAGGACAACATCGACAGCGTCGCGGAGTTCGCGAAGAAGGGAACGCGCTGACGGGCGCTCCTAGGAACCCTCCGCCGGGGCAGGCCCGCTGGTTCCCCGCACCACCAGCTTGGGGTCCAGCACCGCCTCCCTCGGCGGCAGTTCCCGGTTCTCCAGCCGTTCGACGGCGAAGCGGACCGCGTGCTCGGCCATGAGGGACGCGTCCTGGCGGACGGTGGTCAGGCCGATCGGCATCAGGTGGGAGAGGTGGCTGTCGTCGTAGCCGACGACGGACAGGTCGCGCGGGACCTCGACGCCCGACCGGGTCAGGGCCATCAGCAGCCCCATGGCACAGCGGTCGTTGCCGGCGAGGACCGCCGTCGGCAGCGGCTGCCCGCTGTCGCGTTCGGCCAGCAGCAGCCGGCCGGTCTCGATACCGGACTCCTCGGTGTGCTCGCCGGGGATCACCCGCGCCCGGGCTTCCAGACCGTGGCGCCGCATCGCGGCCCGGTAGGCACGGCGCCGCTCCGCCGAACCGGGACCGCGTCCGCCGTCGATGTGCACGATCCGGCGGTGCCCCAGCTCCACCAGGTGGTCCATGGCCTGCCGGACGCCCTTGCCCTCGGCGGAGTGCACGAAGTCGACATGGGCCTGGGGCACCCGGCGGCTGATCGAGACGGTGACCGTGCGCTGTCCGAGCTCGGCGAGGTAGGCGGGGTCGGCGTCCGGGCCGAGCAGGATCACCGCCTCGCAGCGGTGGCTGAGCAGCGCCTCGACGGCCTTGGCCTCGCTGCGGCCGTGGGTGGCGCCGGAGAGCAGGACGTCGTAGCCGAGCCGCTCGGCCTCGGGGTAGATGCCGGTGATGAGGTCCGTGTGGAAGGTCTGGTGCACGGTGAACATCACGCCGAGTGTGCGGCTGCGGCCACGGGCCAGCAGTCGGGCCGCGCTGTCGGGCCGGTAGCCGATCTCGTCGGCGACGCGCAGGACCCGCTCCCGGGTCTCCTGGCTGGCGCCCGCCTGGTTGCGGAAGATGATCGAGACGAGCGCGCGGGACACACCCGCCTTCTCCGCGACGTCCGCCATCGTGGGCCGCTGCCTGCCCGATGCATCCACGTGTGAACCCACCCTCCGACGCCGACCACCTTACGGGTGTCCCGCCCAGGGCCCGCACCAGGACTCGGCAATCTCCCGGCAACAACCTATTGACATGACATTTGGACTGGGGTCATCGTACTCGAACTAGAGCGCGCTAGTAGAGCGCATCAGTTTCATGCCCGCCCCCTTCCTCTCCCCGAAGGACTCTCACCATGGCAACGGTGCCAGCCCCGCTGCGTACGACCGTCGGCAACCTGTGCCTCGGTTCCGCCCCCGACTCCTGGGGCGTCTGGTTCCCCGAGGACGAGCACCAGGTGTCGTACACCCGTTTCCTCGACGAGCTGGCCCAGGCCGGGTACGAGTGGCTGGAGCTCGGCCCGTACGGCTATCTCCCCACCGACCCGCGGCGGCTGAAGGCCGAACTGGACGCCCGGGGGCTGAAGGTCTCCGGCGGTACCGCGTTCGGCGCGCTGCACCGGCCCGGGGCCTGGGACGAGATGCTCGCCCATGTCCGGCAGGTCGCCGCGCTGACCGCCGCCGTGGGCGCGCACCACCTCGTCTTCATCCCGCCGATGTACCGGGACGAGAAGACGGGCGCCTTCACCGAGTCGCCCGAGCTGACCGCCGAGCAGTGGGCCGGCTTCGGCCGGGCCGCCGACCGGCTGGGCAAACTGCTGCTGGAGGAGTACGACGTACGGCTCGTGGTCCATCCGCACGCCGACAGCCACATCCAGACGCAAGCCGAGATCGAACGGCTGCTGAACGAGTCCGACAGCCGGTACACCAACCTCTGCCTGGACACGGGTCATGTCGCCTACGGCGGCGGGGACAACCTGGATCTGATCCGCCGGTTCGGCGAGCGGATCGGCTACGTGCACATCAAGCAGATGGACCCGGAGATCCTGGCGCAGGTCGCGGCCGAGGACCTGTCCTTCGGCGAGGCCGTCAAGCGCGGGGTGTGCGTGTCACCGCCGGCCGGGGTGCCGAAGCCGGCCGACCTGGTGGGCGAACTCGCGGGGCTCGACGCCGAGTTGTTCGTGATCGTCGAGCAGGACCTGTACCCGTGTGCTCCCGAGGTGCCGCTGCCGATCGCGGTCAGCACCCGTGAACACCTGGCCGGCTGCGGCCTGTCGGGTACCCGGCGCCCGAACATCGACAGGTAAGGAGCGGCCATGGACGTCAGGGACGACACGACACCGGCCCCCATCCCACCCCCCGCCACCGCCGTTGCGGACGACGCTCCCCCGGCGGTCAGGCGGCGGCTGAGGCTGATCACGATCATCGCCACGTTCGGTGGTCTGCTCTTCGGCTACGACACCGGCGTCATCAACGGCGCCCTGCCCTACATGACCGACGACCTCGGCCTGACCCCGGTCACCGAGGGCATGGTCACCAGTTCGCTGCTGCTGGGTGCCGCGCTGGGCGCGGTGACCGGCGGCCGGCTGTCGGACGCGCGCGGCAGGCGGCGCAACATCCTGCTGCTCGCGGTGCTGTTCTTCGTCGGCGCGCTCGGCTGCACGCTCGCCCCGACGACCGAGGTGATGATCGTGGCACGGTTCGTGCTCGGCCTCGCGGTCGGCGGCGCGTCGGTCACCGTGCCGGTGTATCTCGCCGAGGTGTCGCCGGCCGAGCGGCGCGGTGCCCTCGTCACCCGCAACGAGCTGATGATCGTCAGCGGTCAGCTGCTGGCGTTCACCTCCAACGCGATCATCGCCCAGGTCGGCGGCGAATCCGGTGGCGTGTGGCGCTGGATGCTGGTCATCGCGACGGTGCCGGCGGTGGTGCTCTGGTTCGGCATGCTGGTGATGCCGGAGAGCCCGCGCTGGCTGGCCTCCCAAAGCCGCTTCGGGGAGGCCCTCGACGTCCTCAAGCAGGTGCGGTCCCAGACCCGGGCCGAGGCCGAGCTGAAGGAGGTGTCCGCGCTCGCCGTCAAGGACGAGCAGGCCAAGCTCGGCGGCTGGCAGGACATGAAGAGCACGCCGTGGGTGCGCAAGCTGATGCTCGTCGGGTTCGGCATCGCGATCGTGCAGCAGATCACCGGCGTCAACACGATCATGTACTACGGCACGCAGATCCTCACCGACGCGGGTTTCGCCGCCGACAGCGCGCTGACGGCGAACATCGCCAACGGTGTGATCTCGGTGCTGGCCACCTTCGTCGGCATCTGGCTGCTGGGCCGGGTACCGCGCCGCCCGATGCTGATGACCGGTCAGGCCGGCACGACCGCCGCGCTGTTGCTGATCGGCGTCTTCTCCCTGGCCCTGCCCTCGGGTGACGCGCGGGCGTTCGCGGTGCTCGCCATGACGGTCACGTTCCTCGCCTTCCAGCAGGGCGCGATCTCCCCGGTGACCTGGCTGATGCTGTCGGAGATCTTCCCGATGCGGATGCGCGGCTTCGGCATGGGGGTCGCGGCCGTGGTGCTGTGGCTGACCAACTTCGCGATCGGGCTGGTCTTCCCGTCCCTGGTCTCCGGGATCGGGATCTCCAACACCTTCTTCCTGTTCGTGGCGGCGGGCCTGCTGTCGCTCGCCTTCGTCAAGCGCTACGTCCCCGAGACCAAGGGCCGCACCCTCGAAACCCTCGAAGCCGAACTCCGCGCCCGCTTCTCCTGACCCTCCCTTCGAAGGAACGACCATGACCGTACGTGTAGGCGTCATCGGCGCCGGAATGATCGGCCAGGACCACATCCGGCGGCTCACCGAGGTCGTCACCGGGGCCGCCGTCACGGCCGTGACCGACATCGACGGCGACCGCGCCGCCGAGGTGGCGGCCCGGGTGGGTGCCACCGCACTGCCCACCGGCGCGGAGCTGATCGCCTCCCCCGACGTGGACGCCGTCCTCGTCACCTCCTGGGGGCCCACCCACGCCGAGCACGTCCTGGCCGCGATCGCCGCCGGCAAGCCGGTGTTCTGCGAGAAGCCGCTGGCCACGACCGCCGAGGACTGTCTGCGGATCGTCGAGGCCGAGCGGGCGCACGGCCGCCGCCTGGTGCAGGTCGGCTTCATGCGCCGCTTCGACGCCGGCTACCGCCAGATGAAGGAGGTCCTGTCGACCGGCTCGCTCGGGGCCCCGCTGATCGTGCACTGCGCCCACCGCAACCCGGCCGTGCCGGAGTCGTACCACTCCGCCATGGCCGCCCAGGACACGGCCGTGCACGAGATCGACGTGCTGCGCTGGCTGCTCGACGACGAGATCGTGTCCGCGCAGGTGGTCACCCCGCGCCCGACGAGCAAGCGGTTCGCGCATCTGAAGGACCCCCAGATCATGGTCTTCGAGACCGCCGAGGGCGTCCGGATCGACCTGGAGGTCTTCGTCAACTGCCAGTACGGCTACGACATCCAGTGCGAGGTCGTCGGCGAGGACGGCCTGGTCCGGCTGCCCGATCCGGCGGCCGTCGGGATCCGCACCGCCGCCCGGCACGGCACGGGTGTGCTCCAGGACTGGAAGGACCGGTTCGCCGAGGCCTTCGACACCGAGTTCCGCGAGTGGGTCGCCTCGGTGGCCGCCGGCACCGAGCCCACCGGCCCGTCCTCCTGGGACGGTTACGCCGCCACCGTCATCACCGACGCCGCCGTCCGGTCGCTGGAGATCGGCGGCGAGAGCGTCACCACC
Source organism: Streptomyces sp. NPDC007991 (assembly GCF_042958445.1). Lineage (NCBI taxonomy): Bacteria > Bacillati > Actinomycetota > Actinomycetes > Kitasatosporales > Streptomycetaceae > Streptomyces > Streptomyces sp. NPDC007991. The sequence continues at coordinate 436,373 of NZ_JBIBJD010000005.1, read as the reverse complement.
GACATGAAGCCCCGCCCCGCGTTCTACGGAGGGACCGCGTGAAGATCGCCCTCGACCCCTATATGTTCCGCGCCCTGCCGATCGACGACATGGTGCGTACGGTCGCCGAACTCGGCTACGAGTACATCGAGTTGTCGCCCCGCGCGGACTTCATGCCGTTCTTCCTGCACCCGCGTGCGGACGACGCGCGGGTGGCGGAGCTGAAGCAGTCGCTGCGCCGGCACGGTGTGCAACTGTCCTCGGTGCTGCCGCTGTACAAGTGGTCCTCGCCGGACGAGACCGAGCGGCAGGCCGCCGTCCGCTACTGGAAGCGGATGATCGAGATCACCGTCGAGCTCGAATGCCCGCTGATGAACTCGGAGTTCAACGGCCGCCCGGAGCGCGCCGCCGAGAGCGAGGCCGCCTTCTGGCGTTCGCTGGAGGAGCTGCTGCCGGTGTTCGAGCGCGAAGGCATCGCTCTGAACCTGGAAGCGCACCCGGACGACTTCTGCGAGGAGAACACCCCCGCCGTCGATCTCGTCCGCGCGATCAACAAGCCGTGGGTGAACTACCTCTACTGTGCCCCGCACTCCTTCCACCTCTCCGGGGCCTCGGAGGCCGGCGCCGACATCGCGGCGATGATGCGCTACGCCGGTGACAAGCTCCAGCACGTGCACGTCGCGGACTCCTTCAACCACAAGGGCTCGTCCGGCCTGCGCTACATCCTCAACCCGCCGGGCACCCCGGCCCGTATCCATCAGCACCTGGACATCGGCCAGGGCGAGGTCGACTGGGACGCCTTCTTCGGCACGCTGCGCGAACTGGGCTTCGACGGTGTCGCCACGTCCTGCGTCTTCGCCTGGGAGGAGCGGGCCCGGGAGTCGTCGGCGTTCATGCTGGACCGCATCCGCAAGGAGCTGGCCGCCTAGGGCGGTGTCCCAGAACCTCCGGCCGGGGCCCCCACTGCGGGAGGGTCCCGGCCGGAGCCCGTTTCAGGGGCTCGTGAGGACGACGAGCTGCTGGGTCGCCCTGGTCATCGCGACATAGTGGTCGACCGCTCCTTCGACGCCCGTGCCGAAGTCCTGCGGGTCGACGAGGACGACCAGGTCGAACTCCAGCCCCTTCGACAGCTCCGGAGTGAGCGAACGCACGCGGGAGGACGCCGGGCGGAAGGCGGGATCGCCGATGACGCAGGCGATCCCGTCGGCGTTCGCGGCCAGCCAGGTGCCGAGGACCGAGTGCAGCTCCGCGGTGGATCCGTGCACGACGGGAACGCCGCCGCTGCGGATCGACGTCGGCACGTTGGCGTCCGGAAGCGCGGCCCGGATGACCGGCTCGGCCTCCGCCATGATCTCCGCCGGCGTCCGGTAGTTGATGCTCAGCGTGGCCAGGTCGACCCGGTCGAACCCGACCCGCTCCAGCCGTTCCCGCCACGACTGCGTGAACCCGTGCCGGGCCTGGGCGCGGTCCCCGACGATGGTGAAGCTGCGGGACGGGCAGCGCCGCAGCAGCATCTGCCACTCCGCGTCGGTCAGTTCCTGCGCCTCGTCCACGACGATGTGCACGAACGGTCCGGCGAGCCGGTCCGGGTCGGCGGTGGGCAGGGCGCTCTCGTCGACCAGGGAGTTGCGCATGTCCTGCCCGTGCAGCATGACCAGCACGCCTTCCCCGTCGTCGTAGCTGTGGGCCTGAAGCAGGTCGTCGATGACGTCGGCCATGCGCTCGCGCTGGGCGGCGACGGCGGCCTCCCTGCGGCGCTCGCGGCGGGACGCCTCGGGGTCGCCGAGCCGCTGCCGGGCCGCGTCCAGCAGCGGCAGGTCGGACACCGTCCACGCCTGGGGCCGCGCGCGTTGCAGCGTGCGCACCTCGTCGCGGCCGAGCCAGGGAGCGCACATCCGCAGATAGGCCGGTACGGACCAGAGGTCCCCGACGAGGTCGGTCGCCTCCAGGACGGGCCAGGCCCGGTTGAAGGCGGTGAGCAACTCCCGGTCCTGTGCCAGCGACGTGCGCAGCAGGGCCTTGGGCACTTCGCCCTCGTGCTTGTCGACGAGGATCGTGAGCAGTTCCTCCCAGACCTGCTCGCGGGCCTCGTTGTGCGGTGTGCCCGGCTCCGCCGCGTCGAACGCCACGGCCCAGTCGGCGGCGCTCAGGCGGATGTCGGACCAGTGGGTCGTGACCGTCATGGCCTCGGTGGGCGGTTCCTCGTAGAACCGGACGGCCTTCTCGATCGCGCGCACCATGTCCGCTGACGACTTCAGCCGGGCCACGTCCGGGTCGGTCTCCTCCCCGGCTGTGGCTCCCTCGTCGACGAGGTCCCGCAGGACGCAGGTCTGCACGCCCTCCTCGCCGAGGCTGGGCAGGACGTCGGAGACGTAGGACAGGTAGGGCCGGTGCGGGCCGACGAACAGCACGCCGCCCCGGCGGTGCTGCCCGAGGCGCGGGTCGGAGTAGAGGAGGTAGGCGGAGCGGTGCAGGGCGACGACGGTCTTGCCGGTGCCGGGGCCGCCGTCGACGACGAGGGCGCCGCGCGAACCGGCGCGGATGATGGCGTCCTGGTCGGCCTGGATGGTGCCGAGCACGTCCCGCATCCGGGGCGAGCGGTTGGTGCCCAGGCTGGCGATGAAGGCGGACTGGTCGTCGAGCGCGGCGTGCCCGTCGAAGGCGTCGGCGGTGAACACCTCGTCCCAGTAGTCGCCGACCCGGCCGCCGGTCCAGCGGTACCGGCGGCGGCTGGCCAGGCCCATCGGGTTGGCGTGGGTGGCGCCGAAGAACGGCTCGGCCGCGGGGGACCGCCAGTCGACCAGCAGACGGCGCCCCTCACGGTCCGTGAGGCCGAGCCGTCCCACGTACACGGGCTCGGAGCCGTCGGCGGCGACCATGTGTCCCAGGCACAGGTCGAGTCCGAAGCGGCGCAGTGCGCGCAGGCGGGCGGTGAGCCGGTGGATCTCGGCGTCCCGGTCCATGGCCTGCCGTCCCTTGCCGCCGGGGGCCTTGCGCTCGGCTTCGAGACGCCCGGACAGTTCGGCGATGGACTGCTCCAGGCAGTCGGCGACGGCGGCGAAGTGCCGTTCGTCCCCGGCGATCAGCGCCGGGTCGGCTTTGTGCGAGAGGCGGTCGGGAAGGTCGAACGCGCTCGTGGTCAGGGGGGTCACGTCATGCTCCCGTTTCCGCAGGTCCTGGGCCTAGGCCGGACAGTTTGCGGCAGACGGGGGGCCTTGCCGCAAGACCCCCTGTGTGTTATAGCTTGAGAGTGGCAAGGAGAGGACTCCTTGCCTTTCTTGTTTCGGGCCGCCGTTCGTGCGGGGTCACACCGGTCCGGGCGCCGTCATCCAGCGCCACTGGGTGAACTCCTCCAGACTGGCCGTGCCGCCGATGCGGGAGCCGTTGCCGGAGATGCCCATGCCTCCGAAGGGGGCGTTCGCCGCGTCCTTGGCCGAGACGTCGTTGATGTGGACCATGCCGGTGCGCAGTCGCTCGGCGACGGCGGTCGCCCTCGGTACGGAGCCGGAGTGCACGGCGGCCGTCAGGCCGTACGCGGTGTCGTTGGCGATCTCGACGGCCTCCGCCTCGCTGTGAAAGGGAATGACAGGGGCGACGGGACCGAAGATCTCCTCGGTGAACGCGGGCATGGCCCGGTCGACGCGGTCCAGGACCGTGGGCGGGTAGAAGAGTCCGTCGCGTCGGCCGCCCGTGAGCACCCGCGCCCCGCCGGCCACGCTCTCGTCGACGATGCGCTCGATCCTGGTGGCCAGCCGCTCGCTGATGATCGGGCCGAGGACGACGCCCTCCACGCGGGGGTCACCGACGCGCAGGGCCCGTGCGTGCCCGACCAGGGCTTCGGTGTACGCCTCGACCAGATCGGCATGGACCAGGTGGCGGCCGGCGGCGACGCACGCCTGCCCCTGGTATCCGAAGCTGCTCACGGCTCCGGCCAGGGCGGCCGCGTCCACGTCGGCGTCCTCCAGCACGACGAGCGAGTTCTTGCCGCCGAGCTCCAGGACGACCCGCTTCAGCCCTTCACCGGCCACTCGGGCCACGACACGTCCGACCTCGGCGGAGCCTGTGAAGGCGACCATGGCGACATGAGGGTCCGCCGCGACCGCCTGCCCGGTCTCCGCGCCGCCCGGCAGGACGTGCAGCACCCCGCCGGGCAGTCCGGCGTCCTCGAAGAGCCGGGCCACGAGGACACCCCCGGACACCGGAGTGAGGGGGTCGGGCTTGAGCAGCACGGTGTTGCCGAGCGCCAGTGCGGGCGCCAGCACGCGCAGCGCGAACAGGAGCGGCGCGTTCCACGGGTTGATGGCGCCGACGACGCCGAGGGGCACCCGCCACGCCAGGCTCGTTCCGCCGGGGGTCTGCGGGGCCAGGACCTCGCCCCGGGGCAGGGACGCGAGTCCCACGGCGTGCGTCAGCTGGGCGAGGGCGGCGGTGATCTCGTAGTCGCCCTTGGCGGGGACGCCGGCCGACTCGCGGACGATCCAGTCGCGGAACGTGGCGCTGTGTTCCCGCAGTCCCAGGGAGGCGCGCAGCAGGACCTCGATACGGTCGGCAGGAGCTGCCGCGGCCCAGTCTCCGGCGGCCTGGGCGGCCCGTGCGCCGGCCCGGGCGACGTCTGCGGGGGAGGCGACGCCGATGTCGGCCAGCACGTGTCCGGTGGCCGGTTCGATCACCTGGCGTGTGCCGCCCTCGGGTACGCGCCAGCCCGCGCTGTAGATCTTCCCGGTCCACTCGGCCGGGTCCGGCCACCTCGTGCTGTTGCCCGTCATGGGTGCCGCCGTCCTGACATGAGGACCGATACACGCCGGTCTGTCACTCTTGTTGTCTAGTGTCGTAAGAGTGAAGGTGCGACGCACCTCGGGTCAGGGCGCTCCTGGACAGAGGCCACCACGGCGGGATCGAGGGCAGATGACGTCATGATCGGATCCGCGTCCGCCTCGGACGACGGCCCGAGCGCATGGTCGCAGGACCGGGTCGACGATGCGGCGACGGCCAGGGCCGTCGTCGACGACCTCGGTGTCGTGACCGCGTGGAACGAAGGGGCGCGGCGGCTGCTCGGTTACCGGGCCTCCGAGGTGGTCGGCCGGAAGGCCGCCGTGCTTCTCCCCGACGACGCTCCGACGCCCGCGTGGGACTCGCTGACCGGTCTGCGCAGGTGGAGCGGGACGGCCACGCTGCTGCACCGCGACGGCCACCGCGTCACCGTCGCGCTTTTGGCCCATCACCGGGACGTCGACGGGGGCGACTGGCTGCTGGTGTCACCGGTGGCCCGGCCCGCGCCGACCCCCGAGGACGACGCGTTCGTGCGGCGCAGTTTCGCCCAGGCTCCGTACGCCATGGCTCTGTATGACACCGGACTGCGGTTGCGGTGGGCGAACGCGGACATGGAACGCGTGATGGGCCTGCCCGAGCGGGAGATGCGCGGCCTGCGGGTGACGGAGATCGTCGTCGATCCGGAGAGCGACCGGGCCGAGGAGGGCATGCGCACCGCGCTGCAGACCGGTTGTCTCCAGGAGCTCGGAGCCGCGCTGCACCTGGCCGGCCATGAGCGGGAGAGCGTGTGGTCGGTGTCCCTCGTCCCCGTACGGGGCTCCGACGGCCGGCTCGAAGGTGTCCTGCTGTCGGCACACGACGTGACGGACCAGCACCTCGCACGGCAGCGCCTCGTCCTGGTCAACGACGCCAGCGTGCGGATCGGCAGCACCCTGGACCTGCCCCGCACCGCTCAGGAACTCGCCGACGTGGCCGTCCCACGGTTCGCGGACTTCGTCACGGTCGATCTCCTGCCGTCGATCGAGGGGGGCGAGGATCCGCCGCGGGGTTCTCCGCACGGTCCGGTGATGCTGCGCCGGGTCGCCTTCCAGTCGGTTCTGGAGGGCTGCCCCGAAGCCGTGGTGGGGCCCGGGACGGTGGCGGCCTACCCGGAGGGTTCCACCGCGGCGGAGTGCCTGTTGGCGGAGCGGCCGCTCATCGAGCACATCACGCCCGCCGCACTGGAGGAACTGGACCGGACGGCCCCGGACCGGGCCGAACGCATGCGGCACTTCGGGTTCCACTCGGTGCTGGCGGTTCCCATGCGCGCGCGTGGCCTCACCCTGGGCGTGGCCACGTTCTCCCGCCATCGCCGGCCCCAGGGCTTCCAGCAGGACGACCTGCTGCTGGCGCAGGAGATCACCGCTCGCGCCGCCGTGTGCATCGACAACGCCCGGCGGTACACCCGGGAGCGCGACACCTCCCTCACGTTGCAGAGCAGCCTGCTGCCGCAGCGTCTCCCCGAGCAGGTGGCGCTCGATGTCGCCTCCCGCTATCTGCCCGCCAGCGCCCGGGCCGGTGTCGGCGGCGACTGGTTCGACGTCATTCCGCTCTCCGGCGCCCGGGTCGCTCTGGTCGTCGGCGACGTCGTGGGTCACGGCATCCAGGCCTCGGCGACCATGGGGCGGCTGCGCACCGCCGTACGCACGCTGGCGGATGTCGACCTTCCCCCCGACGAGCTGCTGACCCACCTCGACGACCTGGTCAACCACGCGGCCGGCGGCGACACCACGGCCCCGCTCGAAGGCGATGTCGGCGCCACCTGTCTGTACGCCGTCTACGACCCCGTCTCGCGCCACTGCACGATCGCCCGCGCGGGCCACCCCGTGCCGGCTCTCGTGGCGCCCGACGGCACGGTCGACTTCCTCGACGTTCCGGCCGGGCCGCCCCTCGGCCTGGGCGGCCTGCCCTTCGAGTCGACCGAGCTGGAGCTGGCCGAGGGCAGCCTTCTCGCCCTCTTCACCGACGGGCTCGTCGAGGTCCGCGGCCGTGACATCGACGAGGGGTTCGACGCCATGCGCGAGGTGCTGCGGCGACCGGCTCGGGATCTGGAGGCCGTGTGCGACGCCCTGTTGCGCACCCTGCTCGGGGATCGCCCCTCCGACGACGTGGCGCTCCTCGTGGCCCGTACCCGGGCCCTCGACGCCTCGCACGTGGCGACCTGGCAGGTGCCGCCGGACCCCTCCGCGGTCGCAGAGGTGCGCAAGGCCGCATGCCGGCAACTGTCCGAGTGGGGCCTGGACGATGCCGTGTTCGTCACCGAGCTGGTCGTCAGTGAGCTGGTCACCAACGCCATCCGGTACGGCAGGCCGCCGATCGAGCTCAGACTGATCTACGACCGCTCCCTCATCTGTGAGGTGTTCGACGGCAGCAGCACCGCGCCCCATCTGCGCCGGGCCCACACCTTCGACGAAGGAGGACGCGGGTTGCTGCTCGTCGCTCAGCTCACCCAGGACTGGGGATCCCGTCAGATGACCAACGGCAAGACCATTTGGGCTGAGCAGTCACTTCTCGGCGACTGAGGCGCGCAGGAGTCCTGGACTCCCCTGCGGCCGGTTCCGTATGACACGCTCTGCGGCGAGCGGGCGGCCGGGGAACGGCCGTCGGCTGTCACGGCACCGGAGAGGCGGCGGCATGCGCATAGGACTGCTCGGCACCGGCCCATGGGCGCGGATCGCCCACGCACCCGCCCTCAGCGGGCACGACGGGCTCGACTTCGCCGGGGTGTGGGGACGCCGCCCCGAAGCGGCGAAGGAGCTGGCGGAACGGCACGGCGTCCGGGCCTACGACGACGTGGACGCGCTGTTCGCCGACGTGGACGCGGTCGCCGTGGCGCTGCCTCCCGAGGTGCAGGCCGACCTCGCCGCGCGGGCGGCGCGAGCCGGGTGTCATCTGCTGCTCGACAAGCCCCTGGCGGTGACGGTGGAGCAGGGCCGGGCGGTGGCCGAGGCCGTCGAGGAGGCGGGGGTCGCCTCCGTCGTGTTCTTCACGACCCGTTTCCAGCCCGAGCCGGCGGCGTGGATCACCGAGCAGGCGGCGGTGCCGGGCTGGTTCACGGGGCGGGCGCAGTGGCTCGGGGCGGTGTTCAGCAGCGAGAGTCCCTTCGCCACGCCGTGGCGGCGGGAGAAGGGCGCTCTGTGGGACGTCGGACCGCACGCCCTGTCCGTCCTGCTGCCGGTGCTCGGCGATGTGCGACGCGTGACGGCGGCGGCGTACGGCCCCGGGGACACGGTCCATGTCGTGCTCGACCACACGAGCGGCGCGTCGAGCACGCTCACGCTGAGCCTGACGGCACCGCCCGCCGCGTCCGGTGCCGCCGTGGAACTCCTCGGGGAGGCCGGGGTCGCGGTCCTGCCGGAGAGCTCCGACGGAGCGGTCCGTCCGTTGATGCGGGCCGCGGACGCCCTGCGCGCCGCCGCCCGGACCGGCCGCCCGCACGCGTGCGACGCGACGTTCGGCCTGCGCGTGACGGAGATCCTCACGGCGGCCGACGACCTGCTGAACGGCGGCGCCCGCTAGCGGCAAGGCCGTGAGGTGTGCGGCTGGGTCTTGGAGATGGCGCGTTCGACGAGGTGGGGGCTGACCCGCAGGCGCCGTGAGGGACGCAGTGCGGCCAGGACGTGCTGGCGGATCGTGCCGGCCGCCAGACGGGCGTCGACACTCTGTCGTGCCTTCGTGCCCTGGAGCCCGGTGTGTCCGGCGCACCGCCCGGGAGGCTGTCTATACCCTCCGGAACGGAATATTCCGGAACTGGCGCGGCTGCCAGGCGGACCAGCCGTGACCCCGATAGGAGAACAGCCATGATCCCGATGAGCCTGCAGGACATCGCGACCGTCGTCGGCGGCAGACTCCACCATGTGCCGGATCGTGGAGCCTTGGTCACCGCGCCTCCCACCTTGGATCCGCACAAGAGCAGCCACGGCCTGTTCGTCGCTCTGGTCCTGGAACGCCCCGACGGCTCGCGGGCTGACAATCACCCGTTCGCCGCCCTGGCCGTCAGCTCGGGCGCAGTGGCGGTGCTCACCGAGCGTCCGGCCGAGGAGCCCGCCGTCGTCGTGCCGGATGTGCGGGCGGCTCTCGGCGTCCTGGCCGCGCACCTGGTCGGCCGGCTCTCCAAGACCATGGTGATCGGCGTGACAGGCTCGTCAGGCAAGACCAGCACCACGGACCTGACAGCTCACCTGCTCGGATACGCGGGACCGACGGTGGCGACTCAACGCAACTTCAATGACCGGATCGGACTGCCCCTGACCATCACCACGGCCGACGCCTCCACCCGGTACCTGGTTCTGGAGGTGGCCCATCACGGCCCCGGTGACATCCGGTACCTCGCTGGGATCGCCCGGCCGACGGTGGGCGCGGTCCTCAACGTCGGCACTGCCCATATCGGCAGGTTCGGCAGCAAACAGGCCATCGCCCATGCCAAGGGCGAGCTGGTCGAGTCTCTGCCTGCCGACGGCCTCGCGGTCCTCAACGCCGACGACCCCCTGGTACGCGGCATGACTGACCGCACCGAGGCCCCGGTGGTTCTTGTCGGCCGAGCGCCGGACGCCGAGGTCCGGGCGGAGGACGTGCGCCTCGACAGGTCCGGCCATGCGCACTTCACCCTGTGCACGCCCGAGGGGAGGGCGCCGGTCACCCTTGGGCTCTTCGGTGAACACTTCGTCACCAATGCGCTCACCGCCGCCGCCATCGCACGCCACGCCGGTCTGTCGGTCGATCGGATCGCCGCCGCGCTCGGGGAGGTGAAGGCCGTGACCCCGGGGCGTATGGAGGTCTTCGAACGACAGGACGGAGTCACCATCATCGACGATGCCTACAACGCGGCACCCGAAGCGATGCGGGCGTCCCTGACGGCTCTGGCCGCGATGGCGAACGGCCGGGACACCATCGCGGTCCTCGGCGGGATGCACAAACTGGGCGACGCCTCCAAAGAGGCGCACGCTGAAATCGGCCGATTGGTTGCCGAACTCGGGATCTGCGCACTGATCGTCATCGGAGGGCCGGAGGCCCCATGGCTCGAGGAAGGAGCACGGTGGCTGGAAGAGTCAGCGCGCGCCCACGGTGCGGACAGCGTCCTGGTACCCAGTCGGCAACAGGCGCGAAAGATGCTGCACATGCTTGTGGAGCCCGGCGACTTGGTCCTGCTCAAGGGAGCGCGGGACGCCGGCCTGCAGCAACTGGCCCAGGAACTGCGGAACGACGCCCCGGCACCGGCTCAGCCGACGCGGGGTCCGGCACGCGCATCTGCGGCGTCGTCGTCGGTTGCCGACGTTACGCCGGCCCGAAGTTGAGGCGTTCCTTGACCACTGGGAAACCGGCCTTGGCGAAGTTCGCGGCCATGGGGAAGTTGCCCTTGTCCGTGGCGGCCGCGACGAACTCGGCGCCCTGTTCGGCCAGGAAGTGGGTGCACTCGGCCAGCAGGTCGTAGGCGTAGCCGTGGCCCCGCCGGCCGGGCAGGACTCCGATGAAGCCGATGCACGGGCCCGACGGATTGTGGGCCGGGATGTGGATGCCGACCGGTTCGCCTTGTGGTGTGTGCGCTACCTGCCACCACTCCCGGGGCGAGGGGCACCAGCGGAAGAAGTCGAGTTCCTCCTGGGCCGCCTGGTCGAGTCCGCCCTGCTCGACGGCCTTCAGCGCGTGGGCGTCCAGCGTGACGGAGTGGATACGGCGCAGCGCGTCGAAGAACACGGCGTCGTCCGGTTCGGCGCGGAACACCAGACGCCCGGGCCGCTCGGGCAGACCGCGGTCGGGCGTCCACCGGTACAACAGGCGTTCCACGAGGAGGTCGTAGCCGGCCTTTCGTGCGGCGGTGGAGCGGGTCTCGGCCGCGGCGCGCAGGGCCGGGTCGTCGCGCCAGCCCGCCGGCAGATTCAGTTCCAGTTCCACCTGCCAGGGGGCGGAGCGCAGGAGTGCGGCGCCCGCTTCCTCCTCACCGTCCGCCACGTCGAACCAGTTGAGGTTGACGGGCTCGGTGTCGTCGGGACCGCCCCACCAGGCGCCGCGGGCCACCACCCTGCCGTCGCGCAGGGCCACGCGCTTCCAGTCGGGGCGGTGCCGGGTCAGCCGGTGGCCGTCACGGGCGCCCAGCGGATCGGGCAGGGTGTCGAAGAGGTCGGCGTCGCTCGCGTCGAGCGCGCGGATGACCACGTCGGTCACGAAATTCCTCCAGGATGGCTGCTGCGGAGAGCCATCGGCTTTCCGCAGCGCCTTAAGACGGTGCCCTATATGGTGATCGCTCGTTGGCCTGTGGACGGGGCGGGGTACATGGAGCTGGATTGTTCCGGACGGACTGTGGGACACGCGAAGCCGCTGATCCCACCGTCGAACATGCGGCCGCAGGGCGTCGGCACGCAGGATACGCCTGATGAGACGCTGTTTGCGGCGAACCCCCTGATCTGGTCGCGGGCCGGGGTCTGGGGCCGGCCGCACGAAGCGGTCCTGCACGGGCTCGACGACGCCGGCCTCATCGAGGGCGTCGGAGGATACGCGTCAGCAGGGTTGAGCTGAGGCGTCGGATACTGTATGGCCGTGAGAGAACGGGCGACCATCGGCGATGTCGCTGCACGAGCCGGGGTGGGCGTGGGCACGGTTTCGCGCGTCCTGAACGGCAGCCGGAATGTCAGCGACGACACCCGTGAGCGGGTGCTGCGGACGATGTCCGATCTGGACTACCGGCCCAACCGGCGCGCTCGCGCCTTGTCCACGGGACGCACCCAGAGCGTCGCCGTCATGGCGCCCTTCGCCACCGAACCGTCGGTCGTCGAGCGGCTGCGCGGTATCTCGCGGGTCCTGCAAGCCAGCGACCACGATCTCACGCTGCTCGATGTGGTCACCTCGGATGAGCGTGATCAGCAGTATCGGGCGGTGGCCACCGGCGACCGCTTCGACGGGCTGCTGGCGATCTCGCTCCGTCCCACTGACGACGACGTGAAACAGTTGGCACGTGCCGGTCTGCCCACGGTCCTGCTGGACTGTGATCACCCGGACCTGCCGCGCGTGGTGATCGACGACGTCCGTGGCGGCATGCTGGCGACGCGTCATCTGCTGCAACTGGGCCATCGGCGGATCGCGTTCATGGGCGAGGAGGCCGACGACCGTTTCCGTTTCACCGCGAGCGCCCGTCGGCGCGAAGGCTGCGAGCTGGCGCTGAAGGCATACGGCTTGGCGCTGGAAGAGCCCTACGTCCGGGTCGGACCCCACGGTCGCGCGGTGGCCCATCGCCTCACCGACGAACTCCTGGCTCTTCCGGAGCGCCCCAGCGCGATCGTCGCCGCTTCCGACACTCAGGCTTTGGGGGTACTCGAAGCAGCGAGCTCATCCGGCGTGCGGATCCCGCAGGAGCTGTCCGTCGTGGGCTTCGACGACCTTGACGTGGCGGCCTACGTAGGACTCACCACCGTGCGCCAGCCCCTCCACGCCAGCGGCGAGATCGCCGCACGCCTCTTGCTGGAACGCATCGGCCGGCCCGTCGGCGACCCCGTGGAGAAGGTGCTGGAACTGGAGGTCGTGCCTCGGCGTACCACCCACGTCGCCGGGGCCTGATCCCCGGCACGCCGGGCGTTGGAGCCGTTTCCATAATCTTCCAGCGTCTGTTTCTCCGCCTTGGCTCGCCTTTGCATTTTCAACCTCAGAACTTCACTTGCCTGCCCCTGCCGTCACTTCTGTGAGTTGAGATACGGTCACGCGCGGAACCGGTTCCACCCCTTCCACTCGAGCCTCTCTTCTTCGAAGGGTGACGCATGCACAGAGCACGAAAAGCACTGCTCCGGCTGGCCACGGGATTACTCGCCCTTGCCGCGCTGGGCAGCACGGCGACTCCGGCTTCCGCCGCCGCACCGGACCAGTCCCGGGCGGGAATACGGCAGTACAGCGCGGACGACGACTACACGGCTGTCTGGTCCCGCGCCGACGCGTTGAAGCTCCGCCAGGACAAGACGAACACCGCGCCACGCGTGTCGCCCGACTTCCCGGTGATGAGCGACAAGGTGTGGGTGTGGGACACCTGGCCGCTCACCAGGCTCAACACGAAGACCGCCACGTACAAGGGCTGGCACGTCATCTTCTCGCTGACGGCCCCGCGCTCGGTTCCCTTCGGCGACCGGCACTGGTACGCGAAGATCGGCTACTTCTACTCGCGCGACGCCAAGAGCTGGAAGTACGGCGGCGACCTGTTCAAGCCCGGCACCTCATTCGGCTCACGTGAGTGGGCCGGCTCGGCAGCCCTCGTCGGCGACAAGGTGTACTCCTTCTACACCGCCTCCGGCCGCGACAACGGTGGGGTCGACCCCAACGATCCCTTGCAGCGCCTGGCGATGGCGACCGGTCAGATCCACGCGGACAAGAACCGCGTGTGGTTCGGCGGCTTCCAGGACCACCGCATCATCGCCGAGGCCGACGGCAAGCTGTATCAGACCATGGAACAGTCGCAGGCGGGCCCGATCATCTACGCCTTCCGCGACCCGTTCGTCTTCCGCGACCCCCGGGACGGCAAGGTACACCTCCTGTTCGAGGGCAATACGGCCGGCGTAGCCGGCACGTACCGGTGCACCGAGCGCGACATAGGTGACGTCCCGGCCGACCACGAGGTGCCGGAAGACGCCAAGTACTACACGGGCAACATCGGGCTGGCCACGGCTGAGGACGACAGCCTGGAGAACTGGCGGCTGCAGCCGCCTCTGCTCTCGGCCAACTGCGTGAACCAGCAGACCGAACGCCCGCACCTGGTCATCCGCGGCGGCAAGTACTACCTGTTCACGATCAGCCACAAGTTCACGTTCGCCCCAGGGCTGCATGGCTGGGACGGCCTCTACGGATTCATCGGTTCGTCGCTGCGCAGCGACTACCAGCCACTCAACGGCAGTGCACTGGTCCTGGGCAACCCGGAGGAAGCCCCGACACAGCAGTACTCGCACTACGTGATGCCCAACGGGCTGGTGGAGAGCTTCATCGACACGGTCCCGACCGCTGACGGGGGGACCCGCTTCGGCGGCACCCTCGCACGCACGCTCGTGCTGTCCCTGCGGGGCGACACGACCAAGCTCATCAGCCAGTTGGACTACGGCTTCATCCCATAACCGGTCTCAGTCGAGCAACCCACCGGGCCGGTCACCCCAAGGGTGGCCGGCCACGGCCGTCCCGCGCGGCCGCGTGCACGGCCTTGGCGTGGTGGGTGGCCGCGCGGGACGGCAAGGCGTACGGCTTCGCCTTCGACGACGTGGCCGACTTCGCCTCGTACGTCCAGGGCACGGCGCCGACGGGGCTGCGGCTGACGCTCACGCCGTTCTTGCGGGCGCGCACGCCGTTCGGGCGCGGGCCCGGAATGCGGCGCCCGGTGGGGCGTAGCAGCGTGGTGGTGTGAGTGGTGTGCGCGCCCGGCTGCCGCGCCGCGACCGGGACCTGGACCGGCGGGGCTGGCTGCGTGGCGCGCCCCCGCCGGTCTGGGCTCGGGTGCTGCCGTCCGTGCTGCTGGCGGGCGTCTGCGCGGCTGAGCTGATCAGTCCGGAGCCGCTCGACATCGGCTTCCTGCTGGGTGCGATCCCGCCGCTGGCCGTGCTGGCGCACGGGCCGGTCGCGACGGCGGTGCTCGGTGCGCTGTCGGTGGTCGTGCTGACGGTGCCGGTCTTCCGTCTGAACGACCCCGGCAGCACCGATCTGCTGACCGTGTGCTTCGTCGCAATGCTGAGCGTGCTGCTGTCGTACGTGCGCAGTCGGCGTGACGCGCAGCTGGTCACCGAGCGGGCCGTCGCCGAGGCCGCGCAGCGGGCCGTGGTGCCGCCGCTGCCGGAGCGGGTCGGCCCGGTGCGGTGCGCGGGGCTGTACCGGGCCGCGCAGAGCGGGACGCTGGTCGGGGGCGACTTCTTCGACGTACGCGCGGGCCCCTACGGCGTACGGGCGGTCATGGGCGATGTGCAGGGGCACGGGCTGTCCGCGGTGGCGACGGTCGCTTCGCTGCTGGGGGCCTTCCGGGAGGCGGTGCTGGACCGGCCCGATCCGGAGGCGGTGGCGGCCCGGCTCGACCGGAGGCTGGTGGTGGACTCCGCGGGCGAGCGGCATGCCGAACTGTTCGCGACGGCGGTGCTGCTGGACTTCTCCGCCGACGCGCGTGTGGTGCGGATCGTGGCGTGCGGGCAGTCCGGGCCGTTGCTGCTGCGGGACGGGCGGGTCGTCGAGCTGGACGTCGAGCCGTGCACACCGCTGGGGCTGGGCCTCGCCGAGGCCACTGGGCCGAAGGTCGTCTCGGTCCGGCTGCGGACCGGTGACCGGCTGTTCCTCGCATCCGACGGTGTCACCGAGGCCCGGGACGCGGGCGGGGTCTTCTATCCCCTCGCCGAGCGGCTGCCGGTACTCGACGACGAGGATCCGGCAGGGCTGGCGGAGCGGGTGTGGACCGACCTCGTCCGGTACTGCCCGGATGTGCGGGACGACGTCACGATGCTCGTGCTCGCGCCCCGTGGGCGGGACGGGCCCTGACGGCGGCCGGCGGCGGCCCTTCGGCGGCTCCCGGCACGTTTCCCGCAGGCTGGGCGGGGCTCTCGGCAGGGCCTGGGGCCGGCTGTGCGCGGGGTTGCGGGGCCGGGGGCCCGGCTCTCCGGATGCACGGTGGGCTCTGGCGTTGAATGGTGGTCTCGGGCCCGTTTTTCAGCACCGGGGCCGCACCAGCGATCCGGACCCTAGGAGCAGAGAACATGTCGACTTCACAGCCCGCCGCATCCCGGCCCCCCGAGGACCGCACCACCCCGGACCGCCTGCTGCACGCCCGCACCGGCACCGACGTGTCACCGGAGGACCTCGTCCTCGCCTCGGGCAAGGACCTCACCCCGCACACCCTGGAATGGGCCAGGCGCAAGCTGGCGGCGGAGGGCCCGGCCGCGCTGGAGAAGCTGCTGCCGTAGCCCCCGGGCGGAGCGTCACGCCCTGCCGTCGTCCTCCGGCAGGGCGCTGTCGTCCTCCACCACGTGGACCGCCGCCTCCTCCGCACCGGCCGCACCCCCGTCGATGCCGATGTCCGTGGCGACGGTCTCCTTCGTCGTGTCGGGGTGGGCGCCCTCGTCCGGGGCGACCAGGCGGCCCGCGCGGGCGGTGCCCGCCTCGGGGTCGACCGGCTCGCCGTCGCTGTCGGGGGTGTCGCCCACGCCGTCCCCGGCGGGCTCGGCGGACACGTCGGGGACCTCCTGGGAGAGGCGGTCGTCGAGGGTCTCGCCCTCGTGCTGCTCGGCGGCGGTGGTGCCGCGCTTGGTGACGCCGAGCGGCTTCTCCGGCGGGGAGTGGCCCTCGTCGAGGATGTCGTCGTAGGTCCGTTCGTCGACGGCGTCCTGGAGGTCCAGGGGCGCGGCGTCCTCCTGCTCCTCGTTGCTCCCGGTGGGCTGGTACGCGTCGTCCGCCATCGGCTCGGGGCGCATCGGTTCCGTGCCCATCACTTCTGCCTCCCTGTCGCGCTGCGTCGACTCGTTCGTCTGTCTCATGTGCCCGTTCCGCGTTTCCCGTTACGCGGGCTCTAACCTTCCCGCCCCGGCCGGACCAGGCCACCCGTCCACTTCGCCTCGATGCGCCCGAGCCTCCAGACCAGCAGCGCGACGGCCCACGTGGCGACGAACAGCGCGACGACGACGTACCCGAGGACGTTGAGGTCGAGGCCGGAGATCCAGTCCCAGAAGGGGCCGTGCAGGCCGAGCCGCGCCACGAGCAGACCGAGGAGTTCGACGGTCCCGATGAGCAGGGCCACGGCGACGGACAGGCCGGTGATCGTAAGGTTGTAGTAGACCTTGCGGACCGGCTTGGAGAAGGCCCAGCCATAGGCGAAGTTCATGAACGAGCCGTCGACGGTGTCCAGGAGGCACATCCCGGCGGCGAACAGGACGGGCAGGCACAGGATCGCGTACCAGGGCAGACCGGACGCGGCGCCGGAGCCGGCCAGGACGAGCAGGGCGATCTCGGTGGCGGTGTCGAAGCCGAGGCCGAACAGCAGGCCCAGCGGGTACATCTGCCCAGGCCTGGAGACCGATTTCATGACTCGGCCCAGGAGTCGGTTCATGAAGCCGCGGTTGTTCAGCTGGTCCTCCAGGGCCGCCTCGTCGTAGTGGCCCGAGCGCATCCTGCGGAAGACCTTCCAGATGCCGGCGAGGACGACGAGGTTGACGGCCGCGATGAGGTAGAGGAACGTCCCGGAGACGGTCGTGCCGATCAGGCCGGTGACGTCGTGCAGCGAGGAGCCGCCGTCGCGGACCGGCCCGGCCAGCGTCTTCACGCCGAGAGTGAGCAGGAAGGCCAGGACGAAGACGACGCTGGAGTGGCCGAGGGAGAACCAGAAGCCGACGGACAGCGGCCGCTGCCCCTCGCCCATCAGTTTGCGGGTGGTGTTGTCGATGGCGGCGATGTGGTCGGCGTCGAAGGCGTGCCGCATGCCGAGCGTGTACGCGGTGACGCCGATGCCGACGCCGAAGGACTGCGTGCCGATGGCGTGGTGCTCGGGGGCGACGATCACGACGAGGGTGAACCAGCCGATCACGTGCAGAGCCACGATGACGGCGGCCATCCCTCCCGCCCTGGTCCACTCCTGCCGCGTCATGGAGGTACGGACGCGGTGCCGGGCCGTGGCGGGGAGGGGCGGAGTGGACTCGGGGGCGGCCGTCATCGGGGGAGGGTCTTTCTGCAGGACGGACGGCTGCGGGAAACAGCCTCGCGCCATCCTCCAGTACTTGCGATCTATGCGCAGTAAAGCCCGCGACAGGTCTTGTCCATGGATCCCAAAACCCCGCGGGATCCAGAAAACCGCAGGCCCGGAAACTTCGGGTCACCGACGAGCTCCCGGGCCGGGCACCCTGCGGCCTGATGTCACACCCCGGCGTGCGGTCCGTCCGGCCGGCCGCGGCGCTGCTCGACCATCTCGCGGCTCAGCTCCTCCGTCTCCGTCTCCGGCAGCCGCTCGAAGCCGTCCTCCGTGATGACGGAGACGACGGGATAGATGCGGCGGGTGAGGTCCGGGCCGCCGGTCGCGGAGTCGTCGTCGGCCGCGTCGTACAGCGCCTGGAGCGCGGCCAGGGCGGCCTCGCGCCGGGACATGCCGGGGCGGAACAGCTTCTTCAACGCGCCCCGGGCGTACGGCGAGCCGGAGCCCTCGGCGTGGAAGCCGGACTTCTCGTAACGGCCGCCGGCGACGTCGAAAGCGAAGATGCGGCCGCGCCCGCCCTCGGGAGCCGCGGGATCGTAGCCGGCGAGCAGCGGGACGACGGCGAGGCCCTGCATGGCCTGGCCCAGGTTGCCCCGGATCATCGTGGCCAGCCGGGTGGCCTTCGCGGCGAGGGTCATGGGGATGCCCTCGACCTTCTCGAAGTGCGTCAGCTCGACCTGGTAGAGCTTCACCAGGTCGAGCGCGAGCCCGACGGAACCGGCGAAGGCCACGGCGGTGTGGTCGTCGGCGGGGTGCACCTTCTCCAGGTCCCGCTGGGCGATCAGGTTGCCCATCGTCGCCCGCCGGTCGCCCGCGATCAGCACCCCGTCGCCGAAGGTGAGGGCCAGCACGGTCGTGCCGTGCGGGGCGCCCTCGGCGCGGACGCCGTCCGGGAGGATCCGGCGGGTGCTCAGCAGGTGGGGGCGGTGGGCCGCCAGGAACTCGGTGAAGGACGAGGAGCCCGGCGTGAAGAACTCCTCCCCCAGCCGCCCCTCGTGGTCGATCCCCGCCATGGCGTTCCCCCCTCGTCCGTGACCTTCGTTTCCCGACTCCTACCTGCACCGGGCGGGCGGGAAACGCGAGTTGAGGCCTCAGTGGCCGTTGCTGTGCCGCGCCGGCGGTGCGACGCGGACGTCCAGGTCCGAGATCCGGTGGACGGGCCAGGTGCGGGCATAGCGGGGCGGGGTGCCGCCGGCCGGTGCGATGTGCGCGACCGGGAGACGGTCCGCGGTGCGCAGGACGTCCGCCACCGTGGTGTTCTCGTTGTGGCCGGAGGTCGCGCCCGAGGAGCAGCCCGTGTAATAGCCGATGGGAATGGCCTCGTGGCCGGTGAGCAGGCAGGGCGGGCTCACGCCGAGGCGGTGCAGCGCTCCGGCGGTGCGGTCCCAGTCGCGGCGGCTGTCGGTGTTGCGGGAGACGGTGTTCTCCAGGACGGCGATCTGCACGGCCAGATGCCCGGCCAGGCCGAGCGCGACCGCGGTGGCGGCCACCGGCCGCCATGTCCGGCCCGGGGTTCTGACCAGGTGCCACAGGGCGTCGGCGACCGGGATGGCGAGCAGCGCGTAGGCAGGCTGGAGGAAGCGGGGCGCCGCGTAACCGATCATGAACAGGTACGGCAGTGCGGCCGTGGCGGCGCAGGCCAGGGGGACCAGGGTCCGTCCCAGGCGCCGGGCCCGGGCCGCGACGAGCAGACCGAGGCCTGCGAGGACCGGCAGGGCGAACCACCAGACGGTGACCACGGGGTGGGGCATGGACCCGGTGCACGGCCGGCACAGGGCCCGTCCGCCCAGGCTGCGCAGCTGGTCGTCGACCGCGATCTGCCAGCCCAGTCCGCCCTGGATGCGGGAGGCGTCCGACAGCCGCTGCCCGAGCCCGCCGTGGCCGACGTAGGCCTCGATCACCCATTCGACGGCGCCGGCCGCGAGGCCTGCCGAGAGGACGAGGAGGAGGCGCCAGTGGCGGCGGGCCAGGGCGAGGACGAGCAGCGGTACGGTCACCCAGACCGCGTCGGTGGGCCGCATCCACGCCATGAGGGCGGCGCCCGCGGCGACGCCCCACAGCGCCGTCCGGGCGCGGGGGTGCGCCCGGGCCCGCAGGAAGCAGCCCACGGTGACCAGGGCACCGATCGCGACCCAGTAGTTGGGCATGGCCTGCGGACCGTAGAAGAGGGTCACCCACAGGGACGCGAAGAGGGCGCCTCCGGCGGCCAGGACCCGGGTCGGGAACAGGCCGCGCCAGGCGCGCAGGGCCAGGTAGAGGGCGAGGCCGGACAGCAGGGCGAGGTAGACGCGCAGCAGCGGTGTGGACGACGACCAGGACGCGATCGGCGCCACGAGCAGGGAGACGCCCCGGGAGCGCGGTGCGCTGAAGAAGGCCGCCGGGGTGTCGGGGGTGACCTGGCTGACGTAGACGATCTCGTCCCAGCCGAGGCCGAGGACGGGCCGGACGAGGACCAGTTGCGCGACGGTGAAGACCGCGGCCACCGCGGCGAGCGGTCGGTCGACGCGGCTCCTGCGGCTGGTGCCCGGCCCGGGCGTCTGTGTGCGTCTTCGCCTGCGAACGAGAATCGCGTTCGCGCCGTGGGACATCGTCCACCCCTAACCCCTACGCGCGTAGGGCCGCTGCGACCTCCACGGCCCGTGGGCCGAAGGCGGAGGTCCGATGATCGGAAAACACGGCCAAACTAACCCGCGGGGCGTAGGGGTGCAGACCGGAATTCGGCCAAGTGCCTGACGCGATCGGGAGGTCAGCGGGTGTTCGGGGCGCGGTGCGGGGGCCGGCCCGGGGCCGGACGCCGGGTCGGCGGGGGCACGGGGCGGGTGACGGGGGTGTCCTCACGCACCGTCACCTCGGTGCCGTGGTGGCGGATCGTCAGGGGCGGGCCCGAGCGCAGGGTGTACGTGGCCTGACCGGAGGTCAGCTCCACCCGCAGGCAGCGGCCGAGGAAACCCACCGAGAAGGCCAGCCGGCTGTACCGCTCGGGCAGGCGCGGCGCGAACCGCAGGCCGCCGTCGGCGCAGCGCATACCGCCGAACCCGGCGACCAGCGCCATCCAGGTGCCGGCCAGCGAGGCGATGTGCAGTCCGTCGCGGGTGTTGTGCTCCAGGTCCCCGAGGTCCATCAGCGCGGCCTCGGCCGTGTAGGCGCAGGCCAGGTCCAGATGGCCGGTCCGGGCGGCCAGGACGGCCTGGACGCAGGCCGACAGGGAGGAGTCTCGTACGGTCAGCGGCTCGTAGTAGGCGAAGTTGCGGGCGATCTGCTCCTCGTCGAAGTACTCCTCGAAGAAGCTGCCGCAGCTGTACATCGCCAGCACCAGGTCCGCCTGCTTGATCACCTGCTTGCGGTACAGGTCGAAGTAGGGGAAGTGCAGCATCAGCGGGTACTGGTCCGGGCCGGTGCGGGCGAAGTCCCAGCGCTGGTAGCGGGTGAAGCCGGCGTGCTGTTCGTGCACGCCGAGCTCCTCGTTGTAGGGGACGTGCACCGCCTCGGCGGCGTCCCGCCAGGCGGCCCGCTCCTCCTCGTCGGCGCCGAGCCGGGCCGCCTCGTCGGGGTGGCGTTTGCAGGCGTCGGCGGCGGCGAGCAGGTTCGCCCGGGCCATGAGGTTGGTGTACGTGTTGTCGTCGGCGATCGCGCTGTACTCGTCCGGTCCGGTGACACCGTCGATGTGGAAGACGCCCCGGTCGTCGTGGTGGCCGAGGGAACGCCACAGGCGGGCGGTCTCCACCAGCAGCTCCACCCCCACCTCGCGCTCGAACTCCTCGTCGCCGGTGACCGCCACGTACCGCACCACGGCGTCGGCTATGTCGGCGCCGACGTGGAAGGCGGCCGTGCCCGCCGGCCAGTACGCGGAGCCTTCCGAGCCCTCGATGGTGCGCCAGGGGAACGCGGCCCCGCGCAGGCCGAGCTGGGCCGCGCGCTCCCGGGCGGCGGGCAGCGTGCCGAGGCGCCAGCGCAGGGCCTCGGCGGCGGCCGCCGGCGCGGTGTAGGTCAGCAGCGGCAGCACGAACGCCTCGGTGTCCCAGAAGGCGTGGCCGTCGTAGCCGGAGCCGGTGAGTCCCTTCGCGGGGATGGCGCGCTGTTCGGCGCGGGCGCCGCCCTGCAGGACGTGGAAGAGGGCGAAGCGGACGGCCTGCTGGATCTCCTCGTCGCCGTCGACCTCGACGTCGGCGCGCTCCCAGAAGGAGTCGAGGTAGGCCCGCTGGTCCTTCAGGAGCCCCCACCAGCCGCTGTGCGCGGCCGCCGCGAGGGCCGCCTCGACCTGGTCGCTCATCGCGGGCCGGGAGCGGGCGGCGGACCAGCCGTGCGCGACCAGCTTCTCCACCCGCAGCCGCTCCCCCGGCTCCAGGACCGAGGTGACGGTCAGCCGCGCCACGTCCACGTTGCTCTCGCTGCTGGTGGTGGTCCGTTCCGGGCCGGTGACGAGGTGGTCGGCGGCCACGGCGACCCGCAGGCCGCTGCGCCGGGTGCGGTGGACCAGGCGCAGCCTGCTGCCCGAGGCGAGGTCCTCCTCCGGTTCCAGCGGCGACTTCAGCGCCCGCGCGGCGCGCGGGTCGCCGTCCGGCTCGGGCAGGCTCTCGTTGGCGACGAGTTCCGACTGGACGACGACGCGGGTACGGCTGTCGACGGGCTCCACCTCGTAGGCGACGGCGGCGATCGCCCGCTGGGTCAGGGAGACCAGCCGCGTGGAGCGCACCCGGATGGTCGAGCCGGCCGGGGAGGTCCACTCGCAGACCCGTTCCAGCACGCCGCGCCGCAGGTCCAGGGTCCGCTCGTGGGTGACGAGCCGCCCGTAGCGCAGGTCGAACGGCTCGTCGTCGACCAGGAGGCGCAGCACCTTGCCGTTGGTGACGTTGATGGACGTCTGGCCGGACTCGGGGTAGCCGTAGCCGGCCTCGGCGTAGGGCAGCGGGTGCAGTTCGTGGACGCCGTTGAGGTAGGAGCCGGGCAGGCCGTGCGGTTCGCCCTCGTCGAGGTTGCCGCGCCAGCCGACGTGGCCGTTGGACAGGCCGAACACGGACTCGCTCTGGGCCAGGACGTCGAGGTCGAGCTCCGTCTCGCGCACCGTCCAGGGTTCGACGGTGTACGCCCGCTGCGCGATCACCGCGTGCCCCCCAGTTCGGCGAGGTCCGTCACCACGATGTCGGCGCCGTGCGCGTACAGCGCGTCGGTCTGTCCCACCCGGTCGACGCCGACGACGTACCCGAAGCGGCCCGCGCGGCCCGCGTCCATGCCGGCCAGGGCGTCCTCGAAGACGGCGGCTTCGGCCGGTTCGATGCCGAGGTCCTCGGCGGCGGCCAGGAACGTGTCGGGGTGCGGTTTGCCGGGCAGCTTGCGCTCGGCGGCGACCACGCCGTCGATCCGTACGTCGAAGAAGTGCTCGGCGCCGATCGCGCGCAGCACGTCACGGCAGTTGGCGCTGGAGGAGACGATCGCGGTGCTCAGTCCGTGGGCGCGGACCGCCTCCAGGTAGCGCAGGGTGCCGTCGTAGGCCTCGACGCCGTCGGTGCGGATCTTCTCCAGGACCAGCTCGTTCTTGCGGTTGCCGAGCCCGTGCACGGTCTGCGCGCCGGGTGGGTCGTCCGGGTCGCCGTCGGGCAGGTCGATGCCGCGGGAGGCGAGGAAGGTGCGCACGCCGTCGGCGCGTGGTCGCCCGTCGACGTACTCGTCGTAGTCGGACGCCGCGTCGAACGGCCGGAAGTCCGCGCCGTCGCGCTCGCGCAGGAAGGCGTCGAACATCTCCTTCCAGGCGGCCGCGTGCACGACGGCCGTCTTGGTGACGACACCGTCGAGGTCGAAGAGGCAGGCGTGGATGTCTTCGGGGAGACCGAGCTGCGTCATACAGATCCGGTTCCCCGGCCGGCGATGTCCAGTGAGTGGCGCACGCCACATTCCGGAGGATGGCAGACTCTGCGGTGTGCCGCTCACCTTCGACGACCTCGTCCACCGCGCCCGCGCCCTGCCCCGGGGAGGCCGGCGCGCGATCCTCGGCATCACCGGCAGCCCCGGCGCGGGCAAGTCGACGCTCGCCGAGCGGCTGGTGCGGGAACTGAACGGATCCGGCGCCCCCTGGGTGGCGCACGTCCCCATGGACGGTTTCCATCTCGCCGACGCCGAACTGGAGCGGCTCGGCCTGCGGGACCGCAAGGGCGCGCCGGACACCTTCGACGCGGCGGGGTACGCGGCGCTGCTGCGGCGGCTGCGCTCCCAGGAGCCGGATGACGGCATCGTGTACGCGCCCGGTTTCGAGCGGGTGCTGGAGCAGCCGGTCGCGGGGGCGATCCCGGTGCCGCCGGCGGCCCGGCTGGTCGTGACGGAGGGGAACTACCTGCTGCTGGACACGGGCGCGTGGCGGCGCGTCCGGGCCGAGCTGGACGAGGTGTGGTTCTGCCGGCTCGACGAGGACGAGCGCGTGCGCCGGCTGGTGGCCCGGCACGAGGAGTTCGGCAAGAGCCACGACGAGGCGGTGGCCTGGGTGCTGCGCTCGGACCAGCCCAACGCCGCACTGGTCGCCACGACCCGGGACCGCGCCGACCTCGTCGTGCCGGAGTCCGCCCTGCCGTGTGTGGACGCGCAGGCGTGAACGGACGGCGGGTCAGCGCCCCAGCGTGAGCTCCGGTTCCGCGTCCGCGCCGCCCGCCGCGTCGCCGATGACGGCCGTGAACGCCTCGGTGCGGACCGTCAGGACCGTGCCGTCGCGCTCGAACCCGGGTGTGAACGCGCTGTCGTCACGGCCGTAGCGCACGGCGAAGACGTGCAGGTCCTCGGGTGCGCCGGGGGCCGGTCCGGCCTCGATGGCGGTCGAGGTGACCAGGTGGCGCCAGCCCTCGTCGGGGTTGCCGTAGCCGCGCGGATCGAGGGCCAGGGCGAAGGCGGCCTGCTCCTGGGTGGTGGCCGCGCGGGCGTCGAAGTGGTGCGGGCCGTCCGGGCCCGGGTGGGTCAGCCGCAGTGTGCCGGCCGACGTCACCCGGGGCTCGGCGGTCCTGCGGACCCGGTCGCCGTCGTCCTCGGCGTACGGCATGCCCGCCAGCAGGTACGGGGTGCCGTCGAGGCGTTCCACGGCCACGGTCGTCCACAGGCTGGTGCCGTCGGTGACGTAGAGGGACCGCACATGGCGCAGGACGTGGTCGCGGCCGACGACGGGCTGGGTGACCAGCTTGGCCGCCAGGCCGCCGGCGCGGACGTCACGGACGCGGACCTCGCCCATCGGGCGGCAGAGCAGGAAGCCGTCGGTGACGGGGCCGAAGCCGTGCTGGCGGTTGACGGCGGCGGCCAGGTAGTAGGTACCGCCCGCCTCGATGACGGAGGGGGTCATACGGTCGTCGAAGGCCACCGACACCGTGCCCGCGCGCAGGTGGTGCCGGGCCGCAGCCGTGGACGGGGCGCGGTGCCAGGGCGTGGTGTCCTGGATCTGCCAGACCAGCATCCACGCGAAGTGGCCGTCGACGCCGCCGTCCGCCTTGACCGCGTGCCGGGCCCAGCGGCTGTCGCCCCGGTAGCGGCCCAGGTCGGAGCCGATGCGGGCGCTGAAGTAGCGCAGGCCCAGCACCGACTCGAAGGCGGAGTGCTGTTCGCTGTAGCGCGGGCCGCCGTTGTCGAAGCCGCCGTTCGTCAGGCGGGCGTCGATGTAGCGGGCGAGCGCGTCGCCGTCCTCGGCGAAGACCTCCTCGCCGCTGACCCGGTGGGCCTGGGCGAGGAAGGACAGGGAGATCGGGCCGTAGTTGTTGTCGTAGGCGCCCCCGTGCTCGGGCGGCAGGAGCGCGCCGCGGTCGCGGACGCGGTGGGCGCGGATCTCGTCCTGGTACAGCCGCAGGGCCTCCCGGCGCACCGGGTCGCCCTCGGCGGACGGCAGGTGCCGGGCCAGCATCAGGCCGCCGACGACGCAGCCGATCGCCTGGTTGCCGGCTTCCTGCGGGTTGAAGAACGTGGCCTTGGTGAGCCAGCGCCAGTAGCCGTGCGCCACGTCGAGGAGCCGGGCGCGCTGTGCGTCGTCGACGAGGCCGTCCGCCGCGTCCAGGACGTTGACGGACTGGAGCAGCGCCCATACCGTGCTCGGCCAGTCACCGATGGGGTGGGCTCCGGCCGCCAGGGTGTAACGGGCGTACGGCAGACCGGAGTTGCGCACCCGGAGGTTGGGGTAGCCAGGGTTGTCCTCGGTGTAGACCCGCTCGTCCAGGTGGAAGGCGAGGCTGCGGCGTACCGCTTCCGGCAGGCGTGGGTCCTTGGTGCGCTGCCAGGCGAGGGCGAGCAGGGAGGTGATGCCCAGGGACGTGTCGCCGATGTCGTCGGCACAGTCCGGGTGTTCGAGGTTGCCCTCCGGCGTCATGCGGGCCAGGGCCTGCTCGGTGACGTCGGCGAGGACGGCGTCGTACGCCTCCGGGGTGTCCGGGAGGTCGTGCAACGGGCCGCGCTGGTGAGGGAGGTGCACGGGTGGATCAGCCCTTCATGCCCGAGGTCAGTCCTTCAGTCCGGCATTGATGTCGGCGCCCATGACATAGCGCTGGAAGACCAGGAAGATGGCGATCAGAGGGATCATGGAGATCACCGATGCGCCGAGCAGGACCGACCAGTTGATGTTCTGCGCGCCGACGATGCTCTGGATGCCGATCTGCACGGTGAACTTGTTGGGATCGTTGAGCATCAGCAGCGGCCAGATGTAGTCGTTCCACCGCCACTGGAAGGACAGGATGGCGAGGGTCAGCATGATGGGCCGGGAGAGCGGCACCATGATCCGCAGGAAGATCGACAGTTCGCGGGCGCCGTCGATGCGTGCGGCTTCGACGAGTTCGTCGGGAACCGTCAGGAAGAACTGGCGGAACATGAAGCATCCGGTCGCGGTGAGCACGGCCGGGAGGATGATGCCGGCGAACGAGTTGTAGAGGCCGAGGTCGCGGACCACCAGGAACTCCGGGGCGAGCATGACCTCGGACGGCAGCATCGTGGTGGCCAGGATGCACAGGAAGAAGACCTTGAGCCACTTGTTGTCGTACTTGGCCAGCGCGTACCCGGTGCAGCAGCTGACACCCACCGTGAGGATCGTCGTGATCACGCACACGATGGTCGTGTTGACGAAGTACTGGGAGAAGTTGGCGCTGTTCCACGCTGCCTTGAAGCCCGACAGGGTGGGGTCGTGCGGAACCAGCGTCAGCGGATAGGAGAACAGGTCGCCGGCCGGCTTGAGGGAGCTGAGGATGAACCACAGCACCGGCAGCCCGTAGAGGCAGGCCAGCAGCCACAGCAGTGTCGTCGCGGACACCGCCTGCCGGAGCCCGCCGGTGGCCGCGCCGCGGGGCCGCTTCTTGGAGACGGGCCGTGCGGATCCGGCGTCGACCGGGCGGGGCATGTCTGTGGTTGTCATCGGTTCTCCACCCGCCGGTTGACGATCAGCTGGATGATCGCTACGGCCATCAGGATGAGCATGAGCACGAACGACGCGGCGCTCGCGTAGCCGATCTGGCCCCGTTTGAAGCCGGTCTCATAGATGTACTGGACCATCAGGTTGTTCGACGTTCCGGGTCCGCCGTTGTTGAGGGCGACGAACACCGGGTATTCCTTCATCGCGTTGATCGTGTTGAGCAGGATGACGATGAACGAGGTGGGCGCGATGCTCGGCAGCGTGATGTGGAAGAACTGGCGCCACGGACCGGCGCCGTCGAGGGAGGCCGCCTCGTAGTACGACAGCGGTACGTTCTTGATCGCCGCGATGAACAGCAGCATCGAGAAGCCCGTCCAGGCCCAGGACGCCGCCATCACCACCACCAGCAGCGACAGGTCGGCGTTCGACTGCCAGGGCACGGCGCTCCCGCCGAGCTCGTGGATGATGTAGTTGACCAGTCCGAAGTTCTCACCGAACAGCCACCGCCACAGGACACCCACGACGATGGGCGACAGCAGCCACGGGATGAAGAAGATGACACGGGCGACCGACGCGCCCTTGGCGTGCCTGCTCACCACGACGTTGGCGATGAGCAGCGAGAACGCGAAGTTCAGCGGAACGAAGAGCACGGCGTACAGCAGCGTCCGGGTCAGCGCGTCGTAGAAAGTGGAGTCCCCGAACAGGTTCTGGTAGTTGTCCAGTCCGACGAACTGGAACACCCCTACACCCGTGTAGTTCGTGAAGGAGTAGACGAGCCCGATCACCGCCGGCCAGACGAAGAACAGCGCGAAGAGCACGACGTTGGCCGCGATGAGCACGAGCGGCGCAAGGGTGTACTTGCTGCGTCTCCTGGGCGGGCTCGCGGACACGTCCGGGGCGCTTTTGGTCATCTTCCTGACTCCGTGCTGGTGGAATGGGTTCCTGTGGGCTCAGGTCACGAGCCCGGCATCACGCGGGGGCCCGGAGGCCGGGCGGCGGTGTCTCGACCCCGCCGCCCGGGCCTGCCTGGCCGCGCTCAGCCGCCGACCTGCTGGTTGTAGACGTCCACGATGGTGTCCAGCGCCTTGTCGACCGACTGCTGGCCGTTGATCGCCTTGCCGAGCTCCGTCTTGGTCGGGTCCTCGGGCAGGCTCTTGCCCTTCAGCACCCACTTCGTCTGCGCGGTGTTGAAGTAGCCGGAGATCGGGGCGTAGAGCGGGATCGACTCGTTGTACAGCTTGAACGCCGCCTGCGCCGCATCCGACTTGAAGGGGTACTTCGGGTTCAGGCCGCTCTCGACCGGCAGGAAGCCGGACGTCTCGCACAGCTCCTGGTAGTGCGCCGGCTCGTACAGCCAGGTCAGGAATTTCTTCGCGGCGTCGGCCGCGGCGGCGTTGTTGTTGAAGCCCACCGTCATGCCGCCGCTGTTGACGTCGCTGGCCTGCACCGGCTCGGCGGGAGTCGGGACGCTGGCCCAGTCGAACTTCTTGATGCTCTCGGCGAAGGCGGGAACCTGCCACACGCCGGACCAGTAGGCGACCACGTCACCGCTCTGGAACATGGCCGACGGGTCGGCGCCGCTGGTCCACACCGACTTCGGCATGGTCTTGTCGTCGTTCATCCCGACGAAGCGCTTCACGGCCTTCCTGGTCGCGGCGTCCACCGAGAACTTGCCGGAGGAGTCCGCGTGGACGTACTTCCCTCCGAGCTCGTACACCATGGCGCGGAGCCGGGACGGCGACTGGTCGAAGGTCAGGGAGTACTTGGCGCGGGTCTTCTCCCGGACCTTGTCCGCCGCCTTGATGAACTCGGTCCAGGTCCAGGTCTTCTGGGGCGAGGTCGGGAAGGAGACACCGGCCTTCTCGAACAGCGTCTTGTTGATGAACATGCCGGACGCGGTGACGTCCGAGGGGATGGACAGCACCTTCCCGGACGAGTCCTTGGCGACGAAGTTGGCGTTGATCTTGTTGCTCTTCTTGTTGGCGATGGAGCTGAGGTCGATCAGCTTGTTCGCCCAGATCGGGTCCAGCGCGGGCACGGCCGCCACGTCGGGCAGGGAGTTCGCCTGCGCGGCGTTGTGCAGCTTCGTCGGGTAACCGTCGTAAGGAATGTTGACGAGGTTGACCTTGACGCCGGTTTCCTTCTTGTACTGCGTCACCATCTTCTTCCAGCCCGCGTCCTGCCCCGGAACCGTGGAGATCCAGAACGTCAGCGACTTGGAGGTCCCGCCCGAGTCGGACCCCGACCCGCAGGCGGAGAGCAGAAGGGCACCTGCCGTGGCCACGGCAGCGAGGGGAACCACGCGGCGTATGCCGCCGCGGCCGAGTCGGCGGGAGCGCCGCACACCCACACTGGTCATCTTCGATCCCTTTTCGTCGTAGCGGAGGAAGCACGGCGCCAGCCGAGGCGGCACGGGTGCAGTTCGCGGGAAAAATTCGCTTTCCGGGGGCACGGCCTCGCCCGGCCGCGACGCCTTGACGGGTGGGGTCCCCGGCCATGCCGGCCGACGTCGCACAAGCACGCCCTCGTGCGGCTGCCGTACTTCTCGTACGGGCGGGAGGCTCACCCGGAGTCGGCGTCCCGGCCGACTCAGAAAGCGCTTGTCCGGACATTGGCAGACCGATGGCGCAGCCGTCAATGCTTCGCCCGTACAGCTCCGGTCACGGTTTGAATTCCATGGGCGACCGCGAGCCTGCTGGCGCCCGCCACGGTGCCGGTGTCGCCCACCACGCTGCTGACCACCTCGGTGGGCCAGCTCAGCCGGGCCAGCTCGGCCCGCACACCGGGCAGGAGCTGCGGATCCGCTCCGGTGCCGCCGCCCAGGACGATCAGGCCGGGGTCCAGTACGGCGGCGACGGCGGCGGCGAGCCGGCCCACGTCGGCGGCGTGCGAGGCGATGACCGCGCCGGCCGTGGCATGCCCCTGCCCGGCGAGGGCGACGAGCCGCTCGGCGGTGCGCGGGCGGGGTCCGTCGCCGTCCTGCCAGGCCTCGGCCGCCCGGCGCAGCAGGGTGCGCGAGCCCATGCGCTGCTCCAGGCCCTCGTGGCGCGGGGCGCGGTCGTCGTCCCAGGGGTAGGGCAGCCGGGCCACCTCACCGGCGGCGCCGTTCGCCCCGCGCAGCACCCGGCCGCCGATGACGACGGCGAGACCGATGCCGACGCCGATGCGCAGGTAGCCGAAGGTGTCACGGCCGACGGCGGCGCCCTCGTGGAGCTCGGCGAGGGCGGCGCAGTTGACGTTGTTCTCCAGGTGGACGGGAACGCCCTCGGGCAGCGCGACGGCCATGGCGTCGAAGACGGGGCCGGCCTTGGCGGTCGCGGGGCGCTCCCCGGCGCGGTCCCGGGTGGGGACGTCACCGACGGCCACGACCACGGCCCGCAGCGGGGCCCCGGCGGGCAGCGCGTCGAGGACCTTGCGGACGGTGTCGGCCGCGTCCGGGCGGGAGCCGGTGCCCTCGGCGAGCAGGGTGCCGTCCAGGGCGCAGCCGCGCACCCGGGTCACGGCGGGCCCCAGGTCGACCGCGAGCACGGCGCCGGCGGCCGGTCCGAGACGGTAGATCGCGGCGCTGCGGCCGGTGCCGCCGGAGGCCCTGCCGGAGTGGGCGGCGAGCTCGACGGCTTCGAGCTCGGCCACGGCGGAGGAGACGGTCGGCTTGGAAAGGCCCGCACCGGCCGCCAGCTGGGGGCGGGTGGCCGTGCCCGTTCCGGCCAGTACGTCGAACACCACACGGGCACTCTCACTCAGGTGCATGGTCTCCCCAGGTCGTGCTGCGGCCGTGCAGGGCGGCGGCAGGGGTCGCGCGGCATCGGGATTCCGTGCCTCTTGACGCGCACCCTACTTCGTTAGTTAACTTCCTAACGAACTTCACGGTACTCGCCTGCCGTGTTCCGCAGAAGCCCGTCCCGGGGCTTCCCTACCTCTTCAACTGCCGTGGTCCGACGGGCGGTTCGCCTGCCGTCGTCGTGCCGCGCAACGACGAAAGAGGACCCGTGCAGGACTCCACGCCTTACGTGGTCGGTATCGACGTGGGCGGCACGAAGACGCATCTGCGTGCCCTCGCGGGCGGCGGACGCGTCGTCGACCGTGTCCGCGACAGTGCGGGCTGGCGGCCGCACGAGCCCGAAGCCGCGGCCGGCCGGCTGGCCGCGCTGGTCCGCGAAGCCCTGCCGGCTGACGCACACCCGTCCGCCGTCGCCGTGGGTGGCCACGCCTGCGAGACACCCCGCCAGTGCGAAGCCATCCGGACCGCGCTTCAGGAACGGCTCGGGGTGCCCGCGCTGGTCGTGGGCGACGCCGAACTGCTCGTTCCCGCCGCCGGGCTGGACAAGGGCGTCGGACTGGTCGCCGGTACCGGGTCGGTCGCCGTGGGGCGGCTGCCCGACGGCCGTCCGGTCCAGGTCGGCGGCTGGGGCGCGGTGCTCGGCGACGAGGGCGGCGCGGCCGGACTCGTCCGCGAGGCCGCACGGGCCGTCTGGGCGGCACACGACCGCGGCGAGGAGCCCGACGCGCTGGCCGCGGGGCTGGTCGCCGCGTTCGGCGTGGCCGAGGTGCCGGCGCTCGGCGCCGCGCTGGAGGCCGCCACGGACGTCTCCGCGGAATGGGGCCGGCACTCCCCCGCGGTGTTCGCCGCCGCCGAGGCGGGCTCACCGCTCGCCCGGGCCGTGATCGCCGAGGGCGGCCGGGCGCTCGCCGCGCTCGTCGTACGGCTCGCCGGGCGCGGGGTTGCGGTGGACGACGTGGTGGTGGCGGGCGGCACGGTCCTCGCCCAGCCCGCGCTGTACGCGGCGTTCACCTCCGCGCTCGCCGAGTCCCTGCCCACGGCCCGGCCGCAGCCGCTGCGCGTGCCGCCGGTCGAGGGCGCGGTGGCGCTGGCCCGTTCGCTGCGGTGAGCCGGGCCGGAGCCGTTCACGCTCCCGACACCGGCTGGTGGCCGGTCCCTCCCCGAAGGGTCACCGCACGGCCGTAGATCTTCGCTCGTCCCCCGGCCGCACGGCCGGAGACCTTCGCTCCTCCCCTTGGCCGCACGGCCGGAAGTCTTCGCTCCTCCCCCGGCCGCACGGCCGGGGAACGCGCCGCAGAAGTCTGTCGCAGACCCCCTCGCAGAACTCAGGAGAGGCACAGCATGCCGTCACCAGCCGGGCAGTCCACCACCGCGTCCGTCGACCGGCGCGGTTTCCTCAAGACCTCCCTCGGCGCCTCGGCCGGCCTGCTGGCCGCGCCCACCTTCGCCTCGTGGCTCGGCGCCGCCGACGCGAAGGCCGCCACGGGGCCCGCCGCGTTCGTCGACGACTACCAGTCGAACGTCATGGCGAACCAGACCCCCGAGACCAACGCCGTCGTCCGGATCCTCGGTGGCATGGCAAAGGTGTGGAAGACCGGCGGCGCCTGGGACACCGGCCGCGTTCTGGACCGCGAGGTGCTGCGCGCCAACATGCGCTACTGCGCCCGGGTCACGACCTCCCGCACCGAGGCGCAGGCGAAGGAGGCCTTCCTCTACGACCGCCAGCACCAGAGCTACGCCATGATCGGCGGCCTGGGCCCGCTCGCCGGCCTGTACACGTCGGGTGCCAAGGCGGTCACGTCGATCACCTCCGCCCCGGACGGCACGCCCGCCGGGAAGGTCAACGACACCCTGCCGGCCGACGCCCCGGCCGGATCCGCGCTCGGCGCGGGCTCCTACGACTCGGAGCTCGGCAAGGTGGCCAAGCTGGTCGACACCGTGCGCGGGCCGTACGCCTCGGGCAACCCGGCCAAGTTCGCCTTCCAGTACCCGCGCCCGTGGCGGATGAACGAGGACAGCGAGGTCGTCGACACGGGGAAGAAGGACGCCCTCGGGTACCCGGTGTACGAATCGGACGTGGTCGTGGCCCCGCAGCTGCTGCGCCAGCGCTCCGAGACCCCTCAGGAGGACGGCGGGTTCCCGAGCGGCCACACCAACGCCTTCCATCTGGCCTCTCTGGCCTACGCGTACGCGGTGCCCGAGCGTTTCCAGGAGCTGGTGACAAGGGCGTTCGAGCTGAGCCACACCCGGATCATGTCGGGCATGCACTCCACCGTCGACGTCATCGGCGGCCGGATCATGGCGACGGCCCTGACCGCGGCGACACTGGCCGACCCGGCGAACGCGGAGCTCAAGGCCGCGGCACGCGCCCAGGCCCTCGCCTACTTCACCGAGAAGACCGGCACGACGCCGGACACGCTGTACGCCTACGCCCACTCGGACGCCGGCGACGCCTACGCCGACCGCGAGGCCAACGCCCGTGCGGTCGGGTCCCGGTTGACGTACGTCCTGCCCCGCCGCGGCCACAAGGACCCGCTCACCGTGCCCAAGGGCGCGGAGGTCCTGCTGGAGACACGGCTGCCGTACCTGAGCGCGGCCCAGCGCCGTGAGGTGCTGCGCACGACCGGGCTGCCCTCCGGGTACGTCCTGCTGGACGGCTTCGAGCAGTGGGGCCGGCTGAACCTGTTCGCGGCGGCGGACGGGTACGGCGCCTTCGACACCGACGTCACGGTGACACTGGACGCGGCGGCCGGCGGCTTCCACGCCGCGGACAGCTGGCGCAACGACATCGAGGGCGACGGCGGGCTGACCAAGCGCGGCACGGGCACGCTCACGCTGAGCGGCCACAACCGGTACCACGGCGGCACCGTCGTCGAGGACGGCACGCTGGTCGCCGCGTCCCCGAACGCCCTGGGGCAGGGCGACGTCCGGGTCACGGGCGGCTCCCTGCGCGCGGACCGGGTCCTGCGGGTGCGCGGCTCGTACCTCCAGGAGGGCGAGTCGACACTGGAGCTGACGCTGCGCGAGAACCACGGCCCGGCGCTCACGGTGAGCCGGCGCGTGCTGCTCGGCCGGGGCAGCGTGCTGTCGCTGCGGCTCGACGCCGAGCGGCCGCCGGTCGCGGGGACCACCGTCCCGGTCCTGTCCGCTCCGGCGCTGCGCGGCCGGTTCGACCGTGTCGAGCTGGACTCGACGACGCTGCGGGCCGTGCCCGTGCACACCGCTGACGGTCTGTCGGTGCGGCTCGTGAAGCGGTGACGCCCCGAGCGGCGGGGCGCTGGTGCAGAGTGGGCCCATGAGGGACCTCTGGACCGCTCCCGCCGTTCCCCGGCCGCTGTCGCTCCCCAGGCCGTCGCCGGCGGGGGCCACCCGGCGGCCCGGCAGACGGTGGCCGCTGCCGCTCCTGGTGTCCCTGCTGCTCGCGGCGATGGCGTTCGCCATGGTCAGCACCGCCGTGCGGCAGACCCCGACGATCGACGAACCGGTGTACGTGGGCGCCGCCGCCGAGTACACGCACCAGCACCGGCTGCGCCACAACCCCGAGCACCCGCCCCTCGGCAAGCTCCTCATCGGCGTCGGGGTGGCCCTCGCGGACCCGCGTGTCGACCCCTCCTTCACCGGGGAACAGGGCGCGGTGGGGCGGCACTTGCTCTACGAGACGGGCAACGACCCCTGGCGGCTGATGCTGTGGGCCCGCCTCCCCGTGATCGCGCTGACGCTGCTGTTCGGACTGGTCGTCTTCGCCTTCGCCCGTGAACTGGCCGGAGCGGCCGGGGCGTTGGCCGCGCTCGCCCTGTACTGCTTCTCCCCCGACGTCATCGCGCACGGCTCGCTCGCCACGCTCGACGTGCCGGCCGCCGGGTTCGTGCTGACGTCGGCGTGGCTGCTGTGGCGCGCGCGCCGCAGGCCCTTGCTGTATCCACCGCTCGCGGGGGCGGCGCTGGGGGCGGCCCTGGCCACGAAGTTGAGCATGCTCCCGGCCGTGCCGGTGCTCATGGCGCTGGCCGCCGTGTCGGTGTGGCACGCGTCCGAAGGGGGCCGGCGTCTCGTGCGTGCGGCCGTCGGGGCGGGTGTGGTGGCTCTGGCGGCGATCGCGGTCGTGTGGGTCACGTATCTGCTGGTCGATCCGCGGTTGCGCTGGACGCCGGAGCAGCATGTTCCCGTGGTGCACGGGCTGCGCGGGCTGCTGGTCCGGCTCCTGCCGTTCCCGGAGGCCTGCCGGGACGGGATGCGGGTCCAGTTCGGGCTGGAGAACCGGCCGTGGCAGGGCTTTCTGTTCGGCCGGCTGTATTCGGGCTCGCTCTGGTACTACCTGCCGGCCGCGCTGCTGGTGAAGACGCCGCTCGGGATGCTCGCGCTGTGGGCCGCCGGGGCGGCCGTCGTGGTCGCGGTGCGCCGTCTGCGGCCGGCCGCGCCCTATGTGCTGGCCCCGCCCCTGGTGCTGCTGGCGACGGCCATGCAGGCGGCGCGGGACTTCGGCACGCGGTACGCCGTCTTCCTGCCGCTGTTCCTCGCGGTGGCGGCGGGGTGCGTTCTCGTGGTGCCGCGGCGGTGGATCTCGGTCGGGGTGGGGGCGCTGGTGGCGTTCGTCGCCGTCAGTTCGCTGCGGACGTACCCCTATTACCTCCCGTACGCCAACGAGGCGTTCGGCGGGCCGGGCAGGACGCGGGAGTTCCTGCACGACTCCAACGTGGACTGGGGGCAGGATCTGGGGCGGCTCGCGGAGCGGCTGCGCGAGCGGTACCGCGGTGAGCGGGTGTGGCTGGTGTACAAGGGCAGCGGGGTGCCGTCCTTCTACGGCATCCGGGCCGGTGATCCTCGCGGGGTGCCGGTCGGTGACGTGCGGGGGGTGCTGGTGGTGTCGGACTCGGCGGCCGCGAAGGCGACCGGGCGGCTGGCCGAGTTGATCGGCAGCAGCCGCCCGGTCGACGACGTCGGCCATTCGATCACGATCTATCGCCGTTGAGCGTTCGGCCGGCGTGTCGTGTGCGGGTCAATGAGTCGCGTGGAAGAAGCCGTCCGTGCTCACGTGCTGCATGACGCGACTGGCCACGCGATAGCGCCCGTTGGGCACGTCCGGGCACCTCGCGACGTGTACCGCGAGCGGGCCCGCGAACTCGTAGCCCCTGCGTTCCGCGTGGCGGGACAGGCTGTCGGTGAGGGCCTGGCCCACGCTGGTGCCGTGGCGCGTCAGCTGGTCGTGCACCTCGTCGGCGAGTTCCACGTCGTAGGCGTTGGGGACCATGACCCGGCCCGCCCGGCACACCACGGCGTTGTCGTCGCACTCGTGCCGCAGGGCGTCGAGGACCTCGACCGGCTCCTTGTCGAGGACCCGGGCCCACAGGGCGTCCCATCGGTTCTCCAGTGTCTCCTCCAGCGCACTCAGTGCGCCCATGCGGTCTCACCTGCCGGAAGCGTCGTCGGTTCGGTTGCGGTGGCGGGCCCGGAGAGCGCTAGCGCTCGTCGTAGTCGTCGGGCCGTACCTCGGCCTCCTCCAGGGCCTCGCGCATCGTGCGGCCGGTCGCGCCCGGCGGCCGGGACTGGCTGTCGTCCTGGTGTTCCACGACCTCGTCCGTGGTCTGCGTCTTGGGCCGGTTCTCCTCGGGAACGGTCATGCCGATGGCTCCTCGTGCGTCGTCTCGGGATCTTCTGCCGCGGCGGGTTCCCGCCCGGCGTCCGGGTATCCCCCTGCCGGGCACCTCATGTGCTGCGCGAAGAAGCCCTGGTCACCACGGTGCGTGAGCTATGTTGAACGTCCCCGGGAGACAGGAGGCGAACCGGTGCCATCGCCGCAGCAGGCACGCGCACAGGCATCCGCGATCACCTCGGGAAAGGCCGGCCCCGAAGCGGAGATCTCCCCGTCCGCCCAGCTCAGAGCCCTCTTCGACCGGCCCCGGCTGTCCCCGGGCCAGCGGCGCATCGCCCAGTACCTGATCGAGAACATCACCGAGGCGGCGTTCCTGTCCATCACGGATCTCGCGGACCGGGTCGGCGTGAGCCAGCCCTCGGTGACGCGGTTCGCCTCGGCGGTCGGCTTCAGCGGTTACCCGGCGCTGCGGGAGAAGCTCCAGTCGATCGCGCTGGGCACCCTCGCGGGCGGCGGACCGGCCGAGGAGAACCGGGGCAACGAGCTCCAGGCGGCGGTCGACGCCGAGATCGAGAACCTGGAGAACCTGCGGCGGGACCTCGCCGACCCGGACCTGGTGATCGACGTCGGCCGCAAACTGTCGTCCTCGACCCCGTTGACGGTCCTCGGCCTGCGCATCTCCGTCTCGCTGGCCGAGTACTTCGCCTACGCCGCCCGCCGGATCCACCCGGACGTGCGGCTCGTGACGCGGGGCGGCAGCGTCGCCTACGACGCGCTGCTCCAGTCGCGCGAGGCGGGCGGCACCTGGGTGCTGGCGTTCTCCATGCCCCGGCACGCCCAGGAGACCCTGACGGCCGTCCGGGTCGCGCGGGGCGCCGGGCTCAAGGTCGCCCTGATCACCGACCTGGCTCTCGGGCCGCTCGCGGACGAGGCCGACGTCGCCTTCGCCATCGGGACCGGCTCGCGCCTGGTCTTCGACTCCTACGCGGCCCCGGGTGTGATGTGCTCGGCGCTGCTGCAGGCCATGACGGACGCGGACCCGGAACGGACCCAGGCCCGGCTCGAGGAGTACGAACAGGTCGCCGACCAGCACCACTTCTTCCTCCGGGACTGAGCGGCATCCCACAACAAAGCGGATATGAATGTTTTCATGCCGCTTGAAAACCGGATGGCATATATAAATACTGCACACGGATCGCGACCCGGCCCTTCCGGATCCGTTCCGCACCCGAGGGGCCGGCTCCTACCCGCTTCGGCGCCCCGGGTGTCCGTGGCGGCCCCGGTCATCCCCTAGGCCGGGGCCACCCCGACCCGTCGT
Organism: Streptomyces sp. NPDC007991; assembly: GCF_042958445.1. NCBI lineage: Bacteria > Bacillati > Actinomycetota > Actinomycetes > Kitasatosporales > Streptomycetaceae > Streptomyces > Streptomyces sp. NPDC007991. The sequence continues at coordinate 398,874 of NZ_JBIBJD010000005.1, read as the reverse complement.
CCACCCTCACGACGCCGCACACCCCGGAAGCGATGATCATGCCCCTGACGTCCACGCGCATCAGCCCGGACTGGCCCTGCCAGGTCAAGACCCCCGGGAGCTACGACTGGGAGCGCTCGGCGGCCAAGTGGCTGCGCGAGCTGGTGCCCGCGCGCTACGCCGGCTACCCCGTGTTCGTCCGCCACCCCGTCCTCCTCGCCCGGCACGCCCACATCCAGGTCCAGCAGGAACTCAGGGTGGCCCGCACCGCCCTCCAGACCGCCCGCGCCGACCTGCCCGGACTCGGCCTGCACGAGGGCGTCATCGAGCACACGATCAAGCTGTACGCGGCCGAGGTCATGCAGTTGCAGCACATCGCGCGCAGCGTGCGGGCGGTCACCCAGGCACTGGTGGAGGCAAACCGCTGACCCTCGCGGCATGCCCTGCCTCAGGCGTGGCACCCGTGAGCGGATGAGCACCACCGAAGTCCGGCGCGGTGAGCCGGTGACCACGGTTCTGACCTGGCAGGTACGTCCCGGCCGGGAACGGCAGTTCGAGGAGTGGACGCGCGGCATCACCCGCTGTGCCAGACAGTTCCCGGGCAACGAGGGCGTCTCCTGGCTCACGCCCGAGGACGGCCACCGCTACCACGCGGTGCTGCGCTGGTCCGACCAGCACCGCCTCGCGGCCTGGCTGGAGTCCGAGGAGCGCGCCCACTGGCACCGGCGGATCGAGGACATCGCCACCGAGGTCAGCAGCGAACGCCAGTCGACGACCGGGATGGAGACCTGGTTCAGCCTGCCCGGCACCACCGTGCAGGCCCCGCCCCGGTGGAAGATGGTCCTCACGACGTTCCTCGGCGCGTATCCCTTCACCCTGCTCATCCAGTGGCTGGTCACGCCGCACACCACCGGCTGGCCGCTGCCGCTGCGGGCCGCCGTGTTCCCGCTGGTACTGCTGCCGACGCTGACCTACCTGGTGATGCCGAGGCTCAGCCGGCTGCTGCGGCTGTGGCTGTATCCGCGCGACGGCGACTGAGGGCCGTGAGGCTGCTGTGACCCGAGTGGCCCCTGGGAAGCGGGAGCCGCCCGTGCGCACAAGGCAGTCTTCGAACGGGCCCGCGTGTGCGATGCTCAACGCGTGACGAGCGAGCCCGTGCCACCGGCGGAGCCCGGTGCCGCAGCGGACCTGGCCGAACTGGCAAAGATCGTCGCCCGGCAGCGCGCCGAGCTGGACCGGCTGCGCGACCAGGCGGCGACGTCGGCTGTCGTCGAACGGGCCAAGGGCGCCGTGATGGCGCTCACCGGGTGTTCCGCCGACGCGGCGGACGAGCAGCTGCTCCAGCGGGCCAAGGCGGCGCGTCACACCCTGCTGGAGGAGTGCTGGATCACGCTCGGGTCCCTTGCGCCCACGGCACCCGGCCCAGGTGAGGCGACCGAGCCCCTCGGCGCCGGCTCCCCCGGCTCCGGCACCGCCGCCCTGGTGGAGACGGCCGCTCCGGACGACGTCTCCGCCGCCCTGGCCCGCCTCGGGCAGGCCCTCGTCCGGGTGATGACACCGCCCGACCTCGCCCGGTGCCTGCTGGAGCATCTCGCGCCCGACATGGCGGCCGACGCCGTCATGATCTACGCCCGCAGGCCCGACGGCGGACTCGAACTGATCGGGCACGCCGGCATCGACGACCAGCTGGCCGCCCAGTGGAGCCGGGTGCCGCCGCTGAGCGGAATCCCGGCGCTGGAGGCGCTGCAGGCGGGCGAACCGTGCTGGCTGGAGGACGTCAGCACGCATGAGCGGCGGGACCTGCTGATCGGGGACCCGCCCGAGCGGTGGCGGTCGCGCGCCTGGCTGCCCGTGCTCACGGCGGGCTCGGCCCGGGTCTGCATAGGCGTACTGCGCGCCCACGCCGGATCGTTCACGCCCCGCGACCGCGCGCATCTGCGGGGCGTCACCGGGCTGTGCGCCGGCCGGCTGCGCGCCTTCGACGCACCGGCCGAGCGGGCCGGCGACGCCTCCACGGACGCGGTGCAAGCACTGTTCGACGCGCTGCCGGTCGCGGCGATGCTGCTCAGCCCCCTGCGGGCCGCGTCGGGCGAGACCGAGGACTTCCTGGTGGAGGCGGCGACCGCACGGGCGGGTGACCTGCTGGGCCGCCCCGGTGAGGAGCTGGCCGGCCGGCGGCTGCTGGAGTTCCGGCCCGCCCTGACGGAGGAGCCGCTGTGGCAGGGCTGCCTGCACACCCTGGCCACCGGGGAGCCGTACGAGAGTGAACCGTTCGCGCACGAGGAGGTGGTGGCGGGCATCGCGGCGCTGTCCACGTATTCGGCGCGGGTGGCGCGGCTGGACGACGCGCTGGTCGTCAGCTGGATCCGGCACGGCTCCTCCGACCGGCAGGAGCAGCGGCTGGCGGATCTCCAGCGGCTCGGCAACATCGGCTGGGCGAACTGGAACCTGGCCACGCAGGAGGCCTCCTGGTCGACCCAGGTGTTCGCCATCTTCGGCCGGAACCCCGCCCAGGGGCCGGTGCGGCTCGCCGGGATGCCGGAACTCGCGCTGCCCGAGGACGCGCCCGCGCTGACCCGCGCCGTCCGCGACCTCGTCCAGCGGGGGCGGGCGTTCGACCTGCCGTTCCGCGTCAGGACGAGCGGCGGCATCCGGCATCTGCGGCTCGTGGCCGAAGCCGTGACCGATGTGCACGGCACCCCCGTCGAGGTGCACGGTGTCGTCCAGGACATGACGGCCCGGCGGCGGGCGGAGCTCGCCCTGGTCGAGAGCGAGCAGGCGATCCTCACGCAGCACGACGTGCTCCAGGCCGAGCGGACCCTGGCCTCCCGGCTCCAGCACGCGCTGCTGCCGCTGGCCAACCGGCCCGTCCACCTGGCGGGGCTGCGCGTCGAGGTCGCGTATCTGCCCGCCCAGTCGGGTGTGCACGTCGGCGGTGACTGGTTCAGCGCCGTGGAACTGCCCGACCGGGACGCGCTGCTGGTGGTCGGCGATGTCGCCGGGCACGGCGTCGACGCCGTCGCCACGATGGCCCAGCTCCGCTTCACCGCCAAGGGCATGGTCATCACGGGCTCCTCGCTGACCGGCGCGCTGGTCCGGCTGAACACGCTGCTGCTGCACTCCCGCGATTCCCACGCGACGGCCACCATGGTGCTGGCCCGGTACGACCCCGGGCAGCGGCGTCTGGTCTGGGCTCAGGCGGGGCACCCCCCGCCCCTGCTGCTGCGCGACGGCGAGGCGCGGTATCTGAGCCGCCCCAAGGGCATGCTGCTCGGCGCGACCACGGCTCCGGTCTTCGAGGAGGCGGAGTGCCGTCTCGAACCGGGCGACCGGCTCATCCTGTTCACCGACGGTCTGGTCGAGCACCCTCCGCAGAGCATCGACCGGGGCCTGGAGCGTCTGGCCGAGGCCGTGGCCGCCCCGCCCACGGACGCGCCCGCGGCCCTGGGGCCGTTGCTCGCGCGGATGCTGCCGGACGAGCGGCGCGACGACGTGTGCGTCGTGGACGTCCGGGTTCCGAGAGTTCTGGAGGCATAGGGGGTTCGACAGCCGGAACCCCGCTCAGTCGACCGGGTGACCGGGCTTGATGCCGTAGGCGCCCGAGAGGCGCAGCAGCGGCCCGTCGTACTCCTCGTCGCCGCCCCACTCGACCGGGTCGAGGACGAAGCCGATGTGGTCGCCGCCGCCCGCGCGCGTCACGACCCGGCCGACGAACCAGGCCGGCGCGTCCGCCAGCACGACGGCCCCGCCGTAGGCCTCGCGCAGCCGGAGGCCCTCGAACTTGTCCGTCCGGTCGCCGGTCCGGCCGCCGAACCGCTCCGCGAGGCCGTACTGTGCACGGGCGAGCAGGTGCACCGCGAGCACCTCGGCGTCCCGTGCCACCCGGAAGGTGTGGTTCACCTCGGACAGCCACACGACGAACCGCACGGGATCGATCGAGCACTGCGAGGCGAACCCGACCAGGCACCCCGCCCGTTCACCGCCCGCGACGGCCGTGACGACGCACATGTCGGGGTCCAGCCGCCCGATGAACGCGTCCATGCCCGCCATGCCCACACCTCTCCCTCACCCTCGCGGCCACTCCCCTCGGTTTCCCTCACCTCACCATGCCGGGGGTGGGGTTGCCATCCCGGGTGATCCCGGGTGCCCTCTCAGGGGGCGGTGATGCTGCCGGCGAGTCCACGGGGGGCGGTCAGTCGGTTTCCGGTGCCGTGCGGGACTCCAGGGCGAGGCGGGTGTCGTCGCCGTAGACGCCGGTCTCGTCGCCGCGGATGCCGTACCAGAGCTGGAAGCGGGCGACCGCCGCGGTCAGGGTGGGGTCGTAGCGGCCGTCGGTGGAGCCGTCACGGTAGACGTCGGGGATGCGCAGGAGGCGCTCCTGGAGTTCGGTCACCTCGGGGCCGGCGGCTCCCTCGCGGAGGGTGCCGGGGCCGTCGGGGTCGGCGGCGGGCGGGGTGGGTGTGGGGGTCGGGGCGGGGGCGGAAGCGGACGCGGTGGGGCGGGGCGCGGGGGCCGCCTCGTCCTCGGTGTTCTCGCCCGGGAGCAGCAGGGCGGCACCGCCGAAGCCGAGCACCGCCGCGGTGACGACGGCCACCGCGACGGCTGCCCGGCGCAGTCCTGATCCGGGCCCGATGCGGCGGTCGCCGTTCCCGCGGCCGAGGGGCGGGAGTTCCTGCGTCAGGTCCTCGGAGCCGGCCGGCCGCCGGGGCAGGACGACGGACTCGTAGCCTCCCGGCGTGTGACGGCGAGGCTCGTGGCCGTTGGAGTCCTTGAAGCTGTCGCTGCCGGGCTCGTCGCCGGCCCGTGCCGCGGCGAGCTCCTCGCGGTACTCCCGCATCAGTTCCGCGAGGGTGTCCGTGCGGCGGGGCCGCAGAACGCGGATGGGTTCGAGGGCCGGGCCGTCGTGCGGTTGCCGTGGCTCGGACGGTGTCGACACGCTGCTCTCCTTCCGTCCGGGCTCGGGAGCGCCCGTCTTCGGGGATCGTCCTGCCGCCGCATGCGCGGCTGCCGCTAGATACGCGGCTGCCCCGCCATGGGTTCAGAGGGAACTCGGTTCCGCCCCACGAGTGCACTGAGTGCCATCCGTACCCTTCCGGTGCTACGTTCCCGCTCATGAGCTCCGACAAAGCCGACGCCGGCCCCGGAAAGCCGCCGATGCGGGACGCCCTGGTGGCGGCAGCCTTCCAGCTGTTCCTCGAGCGGGGTTACGAGCAGACCACCATCGACGACATCGTGGCGCTGGCCGGGGTCGGACGGCGCTCCTTCTTCCGCTACTTCCCCTCCAAGGAGGACGTGGTCTTCCCGGACCACGAGCGGTGCCTGGCCGACATGACGGCCTTCCTGGCCGCGGGCACCGGCGACGAGGAACCCGTGCGGCGGGTCTGCGACGCGGCCCGGCTCGTGCTGCGGATGTACGCCGAGAACCCGACGTTCTCCGTGCAGCGCTACCGCCTGACCAAGAAGGTCCCGGGGCTGCGCGCCTACGAGTTGTCGGTGGTGTGGCGCTACGAGCGGGCCCTCGCCGAGTATCTGCGCCGGCGTTTCACGGCCCGCCGGGACGGGACCCTCCAGGCCGATGTGATCGCGGCGGCGGTGGTCGCGGCGCACAACAACGCGCTGCGCTCCTGGCTGCGTTCGGACGGGCAGGGCGAGGCGTACGCCACCGTGGACCACGCGCTGGCGTACGTGCAGTCCGCGTTCGGCGGCACGCCGGTGCCTCCGGCCGGGGAGCAGCCCGAGGACGTGGTGGTCGTCGTCTCACGGCGCGACGCGCCGTTGTGGCGGGTGGTGCAGGAGATCGAGTCGACGCTGGGGCGCGACCGAGGGTCCGCACATTGAGGGAACGGAGTGCCTTTACGAGTGGCACTCAGTGCCATACTCTGGCTGCGTGCACGGTGGCACGGCGAACCGGGCACGCGTGTGCGCGGATGCCCTCGCACACGGGATTCCGGCCGAGTGCAGGGAGTTGACCAGCGTGTACCACCACTCAGGAACCGTCACTCAGCAGGCAGCCGGCTCTCCGACGGGTCTGCTCGACCCGAGGGGCCCGGACACCGAGGCCATCCTCTTCCAGCGCTGCACCTGGTGCGGCACGGCCATGTACCACCGGGTGCTGTGTCCGGTCTGCCGCGGCAGCGAACTGCGCACGGAGCGCAGCGAGGGCGTGGGCACCGTGCGCCACTCGACGGTCGTGCACCGCAACACGCCCGCGGCGCGCAATGTGTCCCTGATCGAGATGTCCGAGGGGTTCATCGTGCGCGGCCGGGTGATGGGCCCGCCGATCGGCATCCACAGCGGGGACCGGGTGCGGCTGTCCACGGCCAAGGACCCGGTACGGGGCGAGCCGGTCTTCCAGTTGGTGGACGAGCCGTACCGGGCCTGGCGCTGACGGGCGGTCCGGTCACCGGATCCCGGGGAGCAGGTCGCCGGTGCGCACGGGCCGTCCCGTCTCGAAGCTGCGGTTGGCGGCGAGACCGACCGCCAGGGCGAGTGCCCCGTCGCGTTCGGTGGCCGTCGGGTGGGTGACGGCCGCGGTGTCCGCCGGACGGCGGGGACCGGCGGGGCCGAACAGCGCGTCGAGCATGCGCGGGTCGCCGCCGCCGTGGGCCTCGTGGGCGACCGCGAGCGGCACGTCCGCCGGGGGCTGCCACAGCGGGCGCAGGGTGAGGCGGGCGCCGCCCGCGTGCTCCGCCGCCGTGTCCCCGTGCAGGGCGCCCGCGGCCGAGGTGACCCGGGTCAGCGGTGGCTGCCAGCGGCTCTCCTCGACCTCCAGCTCCAGCCGGCCGGCACTGCCGTTGAACATCACCCGGTAGCCCTCCCACGGGGAGTAGGCCGTCAGGTGGTACGTCATCGTCGCGCCGCGCGCGTAGCGCACGAGGACGGACATGTCGTCCTCGATGGTGATCGGCCCGTCGAAGACGTTCCGGTCGCGCAGGTAACCGTCGTCGCGTTCGGCGTCCAGGTAGAGGGCGCGCAGGGTGTCGTTGGCAGCGAGGTCCAGGGCGAAGGGGTCGTCGGCGGCGCGATCGGCGCCGTGGGCGCGGTCGTACTCCCGGCGCAGTCCGTGCCGCTCCCCCGCCTCGCGGCCGTAGAAGCCGAGCCGCCCGTAGCCGAAGGCCTCCCGGGGCTCGTCGGCGAGCCACCAGTTCACCAGGTCGAAGTGGTGCGAGGACTTGTGCACCATCAGGCCGCCGCTGTGGTGCTTCTCGCGGTGCCAGCGGCGGAAGTAGTCGGCGCCGTGCCGTACGTCGAGCAGCCACTCGAAGTGCACCGAGAGCACCTCGCCGATCGCGCCGTCGGCGAGCAGGGCGCGGACCTTCTCGTGCACCGGGTTGAAGCGGTAGTTGAAGGCGACGGTCAGGGAGTTGCCGGTCGCCCGGACGGTGTCGAGGATGCGGGCGCAGCGCTCGGCGTCGACGGTCATCGGTTTCTCCGTGACGACCCGGCAGCCGGCCTTCAGTGCCGGGACGATGTAGCGGTCGTGCTCGGCGTCGACGGTGGTGACGACGACCTCGTCGATGTCCTCCTTGGCGAGCAGGCCGGTGAAGCGGTCGGGCTCCCACTCGGTGGCCGCCGGAGCGCCGGCCTCGGCCAGCAGCCGGTTGTGGAAGGCCATCCGGGTCGGGCTGGGGTCGCACAGCGCCGCCACGAGGTGGCCGGGGCGTTCGGCGAGGCCCCGGGTGAACAGCTGGGCCCGGTGGCCCGTGCCGACGACGGCTGCGCGCAGGACGGGATTTCGGCTCATGCCAGGTGGTCTGTCCCGGGGACGGGCTGTCCACTCCCCCGGGGCCGAAAGCGCTTGCCGGGCGGGGAGTCCCGCAGCCCGAAGCAGGGTCGGCGCGCGAAGGCGTGCGCGGAAGCCGGGTCAGCGTGAAAGCGCGTGCGCGAGCCGGGGTCAGCGCGTCAGGGTGAGGCGGATGCCCACCGTGCCGTCGACGCCCCGGCGCAGCCGGCTGCCGAGCAGGGTGAGCCGGCCGACGAGGCCGTACTTGCGGGCGATCAGCCGCCGGTAGCGGGCGGTGGTGGCCGCGTCGCAGATCTCCGCCGTGGCGGGCACCTGCTCGCCGGTGGGGTTGCCGCGCAGGTCGCAGGGGCCGACCAGGACGTCGGCGCGGTTGCGGATCCGCTTCACCTTCCAGGAGTCGGCCGACGTCCAGGCGCCGAGCGCGTTCCCGTCGCGCACCACCCAGACGGGGGTGGCGACCGGCGTACCGTTCCTGCGGTAGCTGGTGATCAGCAGGTACTTGCCCTCGCCCAATTCGGCCGGCGCGCTGTCGTCCATGCCGGGCAGTGTACGAGCGCTTCCCGCGCGGTGTGCCCCCGGATCCTCAGGTCAGCGCGGCGGCCATTCTCCGTACCGCCTCCCCGATCACCTCGGGGGAGGTCGCCAGGTTGAAGCGGACGTGTCCGGCGCCGCCGGTGCCGAAGGGGAGGCCGGAGTTGAGGGCCACCCGGCCGCGGTGCAGGAAGGTGTCCGCCGGGTCGTCGCCGAGGCCGAGCGCGCGGCAGTCGAGCCAGGCGAGGTAGGTGGCGTCGCCCGGGCGGTAGCGGATCGCGGGCAGGTGCTCGGCCAGCAGGTCCGCGAGCAGCCGCCGGCCCGCGTCCAGGCCGGACAGCAGGGCGTCCAGCCAGGTGCCGCCGTCGCGCAGGGCGGCGGTGTGGGCGATGACGCCGACGTGGCTCGGGCCGTGCCCGACCTCCTCGGGCATCCGGGCCAGGTCGGCTCCGGCCCCGGGCCCGGCGATCGCGAGGGCGGCCTTGAGCCCGGCCAGGTTCCACGCCTTCGAGGCCGACATCAGCGACAGTCCGCGCTCGGCGCCGGGCACGCTGAGGTACGGCACGAAGTCGGTGCCGCCGACCACGAGCGGCGCGTGGATCTCGTCGGCGACGACGCGGACGCCGTACCGCTCGGCGAGCAAGGCGACGGCGGACAGCTCCTCGGCCGTGTGCACGGTGCCGGTCGGGTTGTGGGGGCTGCACAGCAGGTAGGCGGCCCGTGCCCCGCCCGCGACCGCCTGCCGGAAGGTCTCCTCCAGGACGCCGAGGTCGATGCGCCCGTCCGCCCCGAGCGGGGCCTCCACCACGCGCCGGTCCATGTGCGCGACGAACTGGTAGAACGGCGGGTACACCGGCGGGTTCACGACCACCGCGTCCCCGTACCCGGTGACCAGCCTGAGCATCTCGACGACGCCCAGCATGACGTCGGGCACGATCGCGGTGCGCTCCACGGCGATCCCGTCCCAGTTCCACCGCTTCCCGGCGAAGGCGGCCAGCGCCTCCGCATACGCCGTGCCGACGGGGTAGCCGGTGTCGCCGAGGCGGAGCGCGTCCGTGACGGCGCGGACGACGGGCTCGGCGAGCGGCACGTCCATCTCGGCCACCCAGACCGGCAGCACGTCCTCGGGATAGGTGCGCCACTTCATGCTCGTGCGGCGGCGGAGATGGTCCAGGGTGAGAGCCTGCAGGGGATTCGGTTCACCGGACGTCTCGTGCGGGATCCTGGTCATGGGCACACGATAGGGGGCTGTGCAGTGAGCGGGAATCGTGAGGACGGGGAGCGGTCAGGGGCCGAAGGCCCGTTGCTGGAGATCGCATGCGACGAGTCGGGGTCGGACGGCGAGAACCTCACCGGCGGGAACACGGACGTGTTCGCGCACGCCAGCATGGCGCTGTCGGTGGCGACGGCAGCGGCGGCCGTGCGGGAGATCCGGGACCGGATCCGCTCCCCGGCCGAGGAGTACAAGGCGAACCACCTGCTGCGGGAGAAACACCGCGCGGTGCTGGAGTGGCTGCTCGCGCCGGACGGGCCGATCCACGGGCGGGCGCGGGTCCACCTCATGGAGAAGTCCTTCTTCGTGGTGGACCGGGCCGTCGGTCTGCTGCTGGGCGACCCCGGCCCGGCCGTCACCCTGTTCCGCGGCGGCTGGCGGGCCTTCGGGGAGGACGGCTGGCGGGCGTTCCTGGAGGCGGCCAACCAACTGCTGCGGGTGCGCAACAACGGGGAGCCGGGCGCCCCCGTGGAAGTCTTCTACGACACGATCGACACCCTGCGGCGAAGCCGTCCGGACACGGACGTGACGGAGGTCCTCGACCGGCTGGCCGCGACCAGAGCCCGCGCGGTGTCCTACCGGGCGGCGTTCCTGGACGGGCCGCCCCTGATCCCGGTGCTCAACCCGCTGCTGCCGGCGATCGTCCGTACGGCCGCGCTGTGGAGCGGCGACGGGCGGCCGGTGCGTCTGGTGCACGACCGGCAGAACATGCTGACCCCGGACCGCATCGCCTGGATCGAGGAGACGGCCCGGCAGGCGGGGGCCGGCCTGGCCGGGCTGCGGCTGGTCGTCGCGCGTGAGGACGCGCGCGTGCAGGTGGCGGACTTCCTCGCCGGGATCGCCCGCAAGATCGCCTCCGACGAGCTGAACGGACGCGGGGACCCCGCGCTCACCGCCCTACTGCGGCCCTACGTCGATCCGGCCTCGGTGTGGGGCGACGCGCGCAGCCGTGCCCTGCTCGCCGCCCCGGCGCAGCTCGGTCCGGCCGTGCCCGCCGCCGGACGGCGGTGAAGAGATCACGCGTGCGCTGAACACGGCACGGCTGCGCCCCGTATGGGAAGAGGGCACTCAACTCAAGGAGTGTCCCGCGGTGTTCACATCGTGATGTTCGGGTTCGGGAGCCATGCATGAGGCACGCACGACGACGGGTCGTCCGGCGAGTGACACGGCTGGCGGCCGTCGGCGGACTCCTCCTCGGAGGAGCGATGGTCACCAACGCCGTGGCGAGCGAGCCCGCCGACCCCTCGATCGGCGTCCCGTACTCCGCGCGGCCGGCCACGAGCATGGGCACCGACCTGGTGTCCCGGCTCGGCACCTCCCGTACGGCGGGCAGCTGGGTCGACTCCGCGGGCCGGCCGGTCGTCGGGGTCACGGACGAGAAGGCGGCCGACGAGGTCGAGCGCGCCGGTGCGCGGGCGAAGATGGTGCGCCACAGCATGAGCGACCTCAAGTCCGCCACGGCGACGCTGCGTTCGGCGCCCCGGGTGCCCGGCACCGCCTGGGCCGTGGACTACAAGAGCAATGAGGTGGTGGTCCGGGGCGACAGCACCGTCTCCGCCTCCGACTGGTCGCGGCTGACCGACGTCGCGGAGGGCATCGGCGGCTTCGTGCGCATGGAGCGCACCGAGGGCACGTTCACGACGCGGGTCAACGGCGCGCAGCCCATCCTGTCGACCGCCGGGCGCTGTTCGGCGGGCTTCAACGTGACCGACGGGACGACCGACTACATCCTGACGGCCGGGCACTGCGGGCCCGACGGCTCCGTCTGGTTCGCCGACGGCCGGGGCCGGCAGCAGGTCGGCTCGTCGCTCAAGGGGAGCTTCCCCGGTGACGACTACTCCCTGGTGAAGTACGACAGCGGCCGCGCGGGCGAGGGCGCGGACGTCGTGGCGGTCGGGGGTGGCAAGGGGGTGCGGATCACGGGCGTGGCCGATGCGGAGGTCGGGCAGAAGGTCTTCCGCAGCGGGAGCACGAGCGGGCTGCGCGAGGGGGAGGTGACCGCGCTGAACGCTACGGTCAACTACCCGGAGGGCACGGTCACCGGTCTCATCGAGACGAACGTGTGCGCCGAACCCGGCGACAGCGGCGGCCCGATGTTCGCCGACGGCATCGCGCTCGGGGTGACGTCGGGCGGCAGCGGGGACTGCACGGCGGGCGGTACGACGTTCTTCCAGCCGGTGACGAAGGCGCTCACCGAGCTGGGCGTCAAGCTGATCGTGGCCAAGCAGGCCGGCGGCACCGGCGCCTCCCCCGCGCCGGCGGCCTCACAGGGCGCGGCCTCGCCGGGCTCGTCGGCGCCGGTCACGGGCGAGGACGTGTCGGGCCTGCTGGCCCGCCTCACCGACCCGCGCAACGTCGGCCCCGGCCTGCTGGTCATCGCGGGCAGCCTCGTCGCCCTGGTGGCGACCCGGTGGATCCGCGCGGAGCAGGACCGCAAGGCGTATCGGCAGTACTACTCGGCCACTTGGGGATGACGTCGGTACCTGGGTGAGGCCGCCTCACGACCGTGCCGCTCGGCGCCACCGAGCTCCAGCGGGTGGTCACGCCCGAGGACATGCTCCCAGCGCTGCGCCAGGTCTTTGTCGCGGCCCTCGGCACGCGGACGCCCCCGCAGCGTGTGCCAGAGCCTGCCGACGGCCGCCGGGAGCATCGCCGTCCTGCTGCCGGGCATCCCCGCCTGCACGGTCGAGGTGAACGCCGAGTTCCCGGGGTCCGACCCTGCGAACGACGAACCGGGCGAGGCGGAGCTGGATGCCGGGTGTGCAGCGGCAGACGCGCGTGATCGTGGACGACCTCGGACTGGCCATGACGTCCGGCGCGCTGGGCCGTGCGGGCCTGGACCGGGAGGATGCCGCGTGCTGGGCCGGGTCGTCGACGGGGCCGTCCCGGCGCGCACCGATGCCGGGCGGGTGACGGTCTACACCCCGGTTGGTCTGCCCTGGCAGGATCTCGCATTCTTCCGGGCCGCCTGTGAGGCGGCGCTGCGGGACGGGGTCGGGGTCGGCTTCCGGTTCCCCTCGCGGCCGGAGGACGAGGGTGACGCGTGAGCACGCCGGCGCCGGGGCGGCTCTGCCTCACCCCAGCGTGAGCAGCACCGTCGCCACCCCCGCGCCCAGCAGCCCCAGCGCCTGGGGCCGGCTGATCCGCTCGTGCAGGAGGGCGAGGCCGAGGATGACGGGCAGGGCCGGGTAGAGGGACGCGAGGACGACGGCGACGGCGAGCAACTGGCGCTGCGCGGCGAGCAGATACAGCACCAGGCCGAGGGCCGCGCCGGCCCCGATGGAGAGGGCCTGGACGCAGCGGCCGGGCGGCAGCCTCAGCCGGCGGGCGTGGCGGGCGGCGTCCGGCAGGAGGACGAGGACCGCGGCGACACGGCCCGCGGCGACGGGCCACAGTCCGCTCGCGGCACCGGCCTGCCCGAGGGCGAGGTACTGCACGGCCACGCCCGCGCTGGCGAGCAGTCCGTCCGCCGTGCCCCGGCCCGCGCCGCCCCTGCCTCCGGAGACGAACCACAGCGCGGGCACCGTGACGGCGATGCCCAGCCAGGCCAGGGCCCCCGGGCGGTCGCCGAGGACGAGCACCCCGCACAGCACCGACAGCGCGACGCCGGTGACGGCGCTCACGGGCACCACGACGCTCATCGCGCCGCTGCTGAGCCCGCGGTTGAGGAACCGCATGGCGACGCCGCTGCCGACCCCGGACAGCGCGCCCCACAGCAGGTCGGCGGTGTGGACGGTGCCGGCGGGGATGAGGAGCGCGGCGGCGCAGGCGAGCAGCAGCCCGCCGAGCTGGCCGAGGAAGGTGACGGCGGCGTGGTGGATGTGCCGGGACAGCAGGCCGCCGGCGAAGTCGACGATGCCGTAGACGACGGCCGAGGAAAGTGCGAGAAGGGCACCCATTGGATCAGGGGTGCCCCGGTACGAGGGTCCGATGCGTCAGCGGACCTGGCTGACGCTCAGGCCGCGGGCGCGGACTGCGGGGCCGCGGCGGCCCACTCCAGGACGAGCCGCTGGTACTCCTCGCGCTGCTCGACGCTCAGTGTCCCGCCCGACCGGCGCCACAGGGCCCGGATCTCCTCGTTGACCTCGTCAGCCGTGCGCTGGGAAGAGGATTCAACAGTGGTGGACATGCTGTGAAGCATACGTCGCTGGAGGTGAAGACGATGTGAGTAATCCCGAGCTAAACGGTCATTCCGGACAGTGTTGCTGATCACGTCCATCTCCCAGTAAACGTGAGCCTGTTCACGCTTCGACGGATCCCAGCACCAGCACTTTGATGGCCAGGACGGCCGCGCCGCGCGCCCAGTCGTGAAAATCGGACACCTTCGTCTCCAGTTCGACCGGGGTGGCCAGGGGGTGCCGGTTGTCGCGGACGGTGTCCTCGACCGTCTTGCCGGCCACGTCCATCAGCCCCACCCCCTCCCCCGCGAGCAGGATCTTCTGCGGCATCACGAAGTTGGAGATCTGCGCGACGAGCGTGCCCAGGGCGCGGGCTGCCTCGTCGACGACCCGGGCGGGCATCGGGTCACCGGCGGCCGCCGCCGCGAGGATCTCCTCGTAGGTCCGGTCGCGGCCGGTGGCGGCCTGAACCTGGTAGCGGATGTTGGGGATGGTCAGCAGCGAGACGGCACTGCCGCGCCGGCCGTCCGGGGTGAGCGGCCCGCCCGGGTCGACGATCCAGTGTCGGCCGAAGCCGCGGTCCTCCTCGGCGTAGGCCACCCGCTTGCCGCCCAGCACGAGCCCGTAGCCGATGCCGGCGCCGATGGTGAGGACGACGAAGCGGTCCAGGCCGCGCCCGGCACCGAACCAGGTCTCGGACTCGACCAGGGCGGCGACGTCGTTCTCCACGACCACGGGCAGCCCGGTGCGCTCCTCGACGAGTTCGGCCAGGGGCACGTCCCGCCACAGCAGGAAGGGGGACTCCCCGACGACGGCGCGGTCCTGGACGAAACCGCCGACCCCGATGCCGATCCCGGCGAGCCGGGGGTGGTCGCGGACCAGCTCGGCGGTCATCTCCCCCAGCACATCGGCGACTTCGGCCGGGTCGTGGGTGGTGAGCGGACGGTCGTGTCGGGCGACGATGTCGCTTCTGAGCGTGGTGACGACGCCGTAGACCATGTCCTCGGTGATCTTGAAGCCGAGGAAGGACCAGGAGTCGGCGACGACGTCCAGCGGTGTCGAGGGGCGGCCCTGGCGCGCCTCCGCCGGCACTCCCGCCTCGGCGACCTCGACCAGCAGGCCGGACTCGATCAGCGGCTTGGTCAGCCGGGTGAGGCTGCCGGCCGACAGTCCCAGCCTGCGGGCGAGTTCGGTGCGCGACAGCGGGCCGTGCACGAGCACCTCGATGGCCACCGAGCGCTCTCCCGGGCTCAGCGGCGGCCAGCTGGCGATGCCTGCGGTCATGTCGGTGCGACTCCCCTCGCCCTTTTCTTTCGCACTGAAACCAATATGACCACTCTACGGCGATGATGGTTCCTGCGAAAAGATGTTTGCACCCCTCTTGACGCGGCAATTGTTTCGCGCCAAAAGTAAGTCCCGCCAGAGGACGAGCCGCCGCAGCGAGGGAGTCTCCCGATGACCATCGCCTCCAGCAGCCCTCCGTCGCGTCTGCCCGTGGGCGGCGCGGCGGAGGGCCGCAGCAAACCCAGGACACGACGGACCGACGTGGGCGAGAACCGGGGTGACGGACGGCTGGCCGCGCTCTTCATCGCGCCGGCGCTGCTCGGCTTCGTGGTCTTCCTGCTCTGGCCGACGCTCCGGGGCATCTACTTGAGCTTCACCCGCTTCAACCTGCTGACTCCGGCCGAGTGGGTGGGCCTGGACAACTACGTCCGGATGGTCCACGACCCCATCTTCTGGAGCTCGTTGAGGGTCACCGTCGTATACGTCGTCATCAACATCGGCGTGCAGACGGTAGCGGCGCTCGCCATCGCCGTCCTCCTCCAGCGGCTGACCCAGTCGGCGATGCTGCGCGGCATCGTGCTCACGCCGTATCTGATGTCGAACGTCGTCGCCGGCCTCGTCTGGCTCTGGATCCTCGACACCCAGCTCGGCATCGGCAACGAGATCATCAGCGCCCTCGGCGTCGACCGCATCCCGTTCCTCGCCGACGAGACCTGGGCGATCCCGACGATCGCGCTCATCAACGTCTGGCGGCACGTCGGGTACACCGCGCTGCTGCTGTTCGCCGGTCTCCAGGCGATCCCGGGCGACATGTACGAGGCGGCCCGGGTGGACGGCGCGAGCGAGTGGCGGATGTTCTGGCGGATCACCATGCCGCTGCTGCGCCCGGTGCTCGCGGTCGTGCTGATCATGACGGTGATCGGGTCGTTCCAGGTGTTCGACACCGTGGCCGTCACCACCGCGGGCGGTCCGGCGAACGCGACCAACGTGCTCCAGTACTACATCTACGGCTCCGCCTTCGGGCGCTTCCAGTTCGGCTACGCCTCGGCCATGTCCGTCGCCCTGCTGGTCGTGCTGAGCGCGATCACCGTCCTGCAGTACCGGCTCACCCGGGCCGGCCGGACCGACCTCGGCTGACGGAAGGGAGACACCGCCATGGCCGCCTTGACGACAACGACGCCCACGACCGTGCGACCGGTGCGGCGCAGGTTCCCCTTCGGGCGGGCCGCCGCCTGGACCGTGATGGGACTGATCGTCCTCATCACCCTGCTGCCGTTCTACTGGATCCTGCGCACCGCGCTGTCCACCAACGCGGGGCTCAACGCCGACCCGACCAACCCCCTGCCCGTGGATCTCACCACGAGCGGCTTCGAACGCGCCCTGGGCATGCAGTCGGCCGAGGAGGCCGTCAAACAGGGGGGTGCCGGCGGCGGGCTCGACTTCTGGCGCTATCTGCTCAACTCGGTGCTGGTCTCGACCCTGATCACCGGCTGTCAGCTGTTCTTCTCCGCGATGGCGGCGTACGCCTTCTCGCGGCTGCGCTGGCGCGGGAGGGACAAGGTGTTCGGCCTGTTCCTGGCCGGGATGATGGTGCCCGCCATCTTCACCCTGCTGCCGAACTTCGTGCTCATCAAGCAACTGCACCTGGTGGACACGCTCCTCGGCATCGCGCTGCCCACCATGTTCATGACGCCCTTCGCGGTGTTCTTCCTGCGGCAGTTCTTCATGAACATCCCGCAGGAGGTCGAGGAGGCCGCGCTGCTGGACGGCGCCGGGAAGATCAAGATCTTCTTCCGCGTGGTGCTGCCGATGGCGTCCACGCCGATCGTCACCCTGGGCGTGCTGACGTACATCACCTCCTGGAACGACTACTTCTGGCCGCTGATGGTCTCCTACAGCGACAGCTCGCGGGTGCTGACCGTGGCGCTGGCGATCTTCCGGGCGCAGACCCCGGCGACCGGCGTCGACTGGTCCGGGCTCATGGCGGCGACGCTGATCGCCGCGCTGCCGATGCTGGTGCTGTTCGCCTGCTTCGCGCGCCGCATCGTCAGCTCCATCGGCTTCACCGGGATCAAGTAGAGGGACTGTCATGCGAATTCGTTTGCGTACGCTCGTCGCGGCGACCGGAGCGCTGGCGCTGTCCCTGGTCAGCGGATGCGCGCAGCAGGGCGCCGCCGGGTCTTCCGCCCACACGGTCACGTACTGGCTGTGGGACGCCAACCAGCTGCCCGCCTACCAGGCCTGCGCCAAGGGGTTCCAGAAGGAGAATCCCGGACTGAACGTCAAGATCACCCAGTTGGGCTGGAGCGACTACTGGACCAAGCTCACCGCGGGGTTCATCGCCGGCACCCAGCCGGACGTGTTCACCGACCACATCCAGAACTTCGGCCAGTACGCCGACCTGAAGGTCCTCGAACCTCTCGACGACCTCGGCATCGAGAACTCCGACTACCAGCCGGGCCTCGCCGCCAACTGGGTCGGCAAGGACGGCCACCGCTACGGCGCCCCGAAGGACTGGGACACCGTCGCGCTGTTCTACAACTCGAAGATGACGAAGGCCGCCGGCCTCACCGCCGAGCAGCTCAACAGCCTGTCCTGGAACCCGAAGGACGGCGGCACCTTCGAGAAGGCCATCGCCCACCTCACGATCGACAGGAACGGCAAGCGGGGCGACGAGCCGGGCTTCGACAAGAACCACGTCAAGGTGTACGGCCTGGCCACGGGCGGAGGCGGCTTCGGCGACGGCCAGACGCAGTGGAGCAACTTCGCGGCCTCCGCCGGGTGGAGCTACCTGGACAAGCCGCGCTGGGGCACGGAGTACCAGTACGACAGCAAGACCTTCCAGTCGGTCATCCAGTGGTACTTCGGCCTGGCGAAGAAGGGTTACATGCCGCCCCTGTCGGACTACAACGTGCAGTCCAACCAGCAGAACACGCAGATCGCGGCGGGCAAGGCGGCCACCGCGTTCGACGGGGCCTGGATGATCTCCACGTACGCGGGCTTCAAGGGCCGGGACATCAAGACCGCCCTGACGCCCGTCGGCCCGACCGGCAAGCGCGCCACGATGATGAACGGCCTCGCCGACTCCGTCACCAAGGCCTCCAAGAACAAGACGGGCGCCAAGAAGTGGGTGGCGTATCTGGCCTCGGACAAGTGCCAGAAGGTCGTCGGCCGGTACGGCGTCGTCTTCCCCGCGACGAAGGCCGGGACCGAGGCCGCCGTCGCCGCGTACCGGAAGAAGGGCATCGACGTCTCGTCGTTCACCAAGCCCGTGGCCGACAAGAAGGACTTCCGGACCTTCTCGTACCCGATCGCCAGCTACTCGGCGGACATGACGGCGCTCATGGCGCCGGCGATGGAGGACATCTACGGCAACGGGAAACCGGTCAGCAGCCTCGACGAGACCAACGAACAGATCAACCTGATCCTCTCGCAGTGATCCACCGACCAGTGAAGGGCACGCCTTACATGACGTTCTCCATCGGCATCGTCGGCGCCGGACAGTTCTCGGGCCAGTTCGCCACGCTGTTCCAGGCCCACCCCGGCGTCAGCGACGTCTACGTCACCGACCTGCTGCCCGAGCGGGCCGAACAACTCGCCTCCGCCCAGGGGCTGACGGGCACCTTCCCGTCGTACCAGGCCATGCTGGAATCGGAGGACGTCGACGCCGTCGCGATCTTCACCCAGCGCTGGACGCACGGCCCGCTGGTGCTCCAGGGCCTGAGCGCGGGCAAGCACGTGTACTCCGCGGTCCCCATGGCGATCACCGCGGAGGAGATCGCGGCGATCATCGACGCCGTCAAGGCCACCGGGCTGACGTACATGATGGGCGAGACCAGCGAGTACAACCCGGCGACGGTCCACGCCCGCAACCAGATCGCCGAGGGCGCCTTCGGGCGGCTCTTCTACGCCGAGGGCGACTACGTCCACGACATGGACCTGGGGTTCTACGAGGCCTACCAGTACAGCGGTGGCGAGAACTGGAAGGCCACCGCCAGCTATCCCCCGCTGCTGTACCCGACGCACGCGGTCGGCGGGGTGCTGGGCGCCTGGAGGACGCACGCGGTCAGCGTGTCGGCGATCGGTGTCGTCGACGACCGGGGCGACGGCGTCTTCGACAAGGAGATCAGCCAGTTCGGCAACGACTTCTCCAACGCCACGGCGCTGTTCGAGGTGGCGGGCGGCGGCTCGTTCCGTACGAACGAGTTCCGGCGGGTCGGCTACCCCTCGCACATACGGGAGTCGCGCTTCCGCTTCTTCGGCACCGAGGGGAGCATGGAACAGCTCGCGACGGTCGCCCTGTGGCAGGACAAGAAGGGGGTGAAGGACATCAGTGAACTGCTGGAGCCCAAGCCCACCATGGCGCCCGACGACCCCTCGCTCCAGCACATCGCGCCGGAGCTGCGGGCCGCCTTCACCTCCGGGTCGGCTCCCGTGCACGACCGGGCGCGGCTGCCGAGGGAGTTCGACCACCTCCACAACGGCCACGAGGGCAGCCACCACTTCCTGGTGGACGACTTCGTGACCGCCGTCAACACGCGCACCCTGCCGTCGGTGAACGCGTGGGTGGCCGCCCGCTACACCCTGCCGGGCATCATCGCGCACGAGTCGGCGCGGCAGGGCGGGGTGCGGCTGGAGATCCCGGACTTCGGAGACGCGCCGCAGTAAGGGACGGGGCCGAGCCGGGTGCCTGGATCAGGTGCCCGGCTTGCGGCCGTACACGAAGACGTCGTCGCCCTTCTTCAGCAGCGACCAGTACGTCTTGGCGTCGGCCTTGGTCATGTTGACGCAGCCGTGCGAGCCCGGCGGGTTCCACATGCTGACGCCGACCGAGTGGAAGGCCTGGCCGCCGTCGAAGAACTGGCTGTAGGGCATCGGCACGTCGTAGATCGAGGAGACGTGGTCGATGTCCCGCCAGTAGATCTTCTTCAGGCCGGTGCGGGTCTCGTAGCCGTCGCGGCCGGTGCGGACCGGGACGGGGCCGTAGACGAGCTTCTTGCCGTCCTGGATCCAGCTCAGCTGGAGGCTCAGGTTCACGCAGGCGATCCGGCCCTTGTTCACCGGGCACTTGCCGTCCTTGTTGGGGTTCTTCCCGACGGCCTTCTGCTTCTGCATCAGGTCCATCACGCCCCAGGTGACGGGCCCGGCGTAGCCGGCGTTCGGGGAGATGCCGTGCTTGGTCTGGAAGGCCTGGATCGCCTTGCAGTCGGCGGCGGACTGCTTGCCGTCGACCGGGCGGCCCAGGAACTTCTCCACCTGCTTCTGGTACGGGCCGGTCTGCGTGGTGCAGCTCGCGGCCGCGGCCGGACTGGCCCCGAGTGCGAGTGTGAGCGGCGCCACCAGTGCGGTGATCCCGAGCGCGATGGCGCCCCGTCTGCGTACGTCCCCCATGGCTGGTCATACCCCTTCGGAAGTGGTCGGTGTCTGCGATCCCTGCCAGGTAGACGGGCGTGCGGGGGGTTCGGTTGTGCGATCGGCCGCACTGGGACGGAACAGTGACATCCCCGAAGAATCGCGACGCCCTCGCCCACAGCATCGGCACGCCGTCCGCAGCGCGATCCGGCCGCCAGGGCGCTCCGGCTGGTCTTTCCGCTCACCCTCGGGCTCCTGATGGCGTCGCGCGGCAGGCGGCTCGCCCACCGGAGCAGGCCCGTGGCGGTGCCGGCCGCGTCACGGAAATCCCCCCGGGCGATCGTCCTCGTGCCCGCCTGCAGAGAGGTGGATTCACTCCCCCACGTACTGGAGGCGCTGCACCGGCAGACGCGTCCCGCGGACCGCGTCATCGTGACACTCGATCCGCACAAGGAGAGCCGGCGGACCGCGGAACTGGAACAGATCGCCCACGCGGCAGGAGCCGAGGTCTGGCATTCGGCGGGAAACCGCCAGGCCCGTGCCGCCCCGGTCCTGCGCGCCGTCACCGCCTGGGTTCTCGGGTACGTGTCGGTGGAACTGCGGGCCATGGTGGACAACCCCGACGAGCCGGACCCCGCCTTCCGGCTCGGTCTGTACCGCATGCCCTTCCAGGAGCTGCCCAGGCTCCGCGCGACCGCCCCTGGCCTTGCCGAGCGGGGCGGTCCGCAGGGCCTGGCCGCCGGGCTGGACGCCCTGCTCGACCACTTCGCCGGGCTGCGGGGGGACGACCCGGCCGACCGGTGATCGTCCCGGTCAGCGGTAGCCGGTCGTGTCGGCCGGCTTGTCCGCGTCCTGCACCTCGACCAGGTAGCGCCAGGCGTCCGGGCGGCTGCCGTCGAGGTCGGTGAAGCCGTACTCCCGGGCCAGGCCGCCGCTGGAGAGGGACCGGCCGTTCCAGCGCGCCACGTCCGGGTCGGCGGCGAGCGCGGCCACGGCCCGGCCCACGTAGCGCGGGGTCTCCGAGATGGCGAAGTGGGGCTCGCGCTCCAGGGCGTCGCGCCAGTTGTCCTCCCGTACCCCGAAGGTGTCGAGCATCATCTCCGAGCGCAGCCAGCCGGGGGTGAGGGCGACGGCGGTGGCGCCGCGCGGGCCGAGTTCATGGGCGAGGGCGAAGGCCATGCGCAGGACGGAGGCCTTGGCGAGGTCGTAGAAGAAGTTCACGCGGTAGTGGTCGCCGTTGTAGTCGGCGGTGCCGTCGGTGACCTCGACGACCAGGCCGCCGGGGTGGCGCAGCAGCAGGGGCAGGGCGTGGTGGCTGGTGATCGCGTGCGTCTCGACCGCGAGCCTGAGCAGGCGCAGGCCGTGGTCGAGGTCGTGCTCCCAGAGCGTGCTCTCCCACTCGAAGAGCTTCTCGCCGCCCCAGATGTCGTTGACCAGGACGTCGAGGCGGCCCTGCTCGTCGGCGATCCGGTCTACCAGGGCACGGACCTGCGCCGGGTCGAGGTGGTCGGCGGGTACGGCGATGCCCTGCCCGCCGGCCTCGGTGACCAGGTCGGCGGTGTCCTCGATGGTCTCGGGCCGGTCGTACTCCGAGCGGCGGGCGCGGGTGGTGCGCCCGGTGACGTAGACGGTGGCGCCTGCCGCGCCGAGTTCCACCGCCATGCCCCGTCCGGCGCCCCGGGTCGCACCGGCGACCAGTGCGACCTTGCCTTTCAGTGGAGCTGACATGTCCGACCTCCCGAGACCGTGGCTGCTTGTCGCCTCCACAGTGACGGGTAAGCCGGACATCTTCTGTCGCCTTTTACGGGCGACACGCGGTCAGTGGCCGCGGGCGATCCACTCCTTCAGGTGCGGGGCTTCCGCGCCGATGGTCGTGGCGTCTCCGTGGCCGGTGAGGACCTTCGTCTCGGGCGGCAGCGCCAGGAGGCGGTCGCGGATCGAGTCGATGATCGTCGGGAAGTGCGAGAAGGACCGGCCGGTGGCGCCGGGGCCGCCCTGGAAGAGGGTGTCCCCGGTGAAGACGGTGGCGAGCTGGGGGTCGTACAGGCACACCGCGCCGGGCGCGTGCCCCGGGGTGTGCAGGACCCTCAGGTCGGCGCCGCCCGCCTCGATCACCTGGCCGTCGACCAGCCAGGCGTCGGGCTCGCGGTCCGGGTGGGTCTGCTTCCACAGCGGCAGGTCGTCGCGGTGCAGCCAGATGGTGGCCCCGGTGCGCTCGGCGAGTGCGGGGGCGGCGTCGATGTGGTCGTTGTGGGCGTGGGTGCACACGATGGCCGTGAGCCGGCGGTCCCCGACGGCCCGGGCGATGGCGTCGGCGTCGTGGGCGGCGTCGATGACGATCGCCTCGTGGTCGTCGCCGACGATCCAGACGTTGTTGTCGACGTCCCAGGTGCCGCCGTCGAGGCTGAACTGGCCCGAGGTGACGAGGTGTTCGACGCGCGGGGCCATCACAGCACCACCACCGAGCGCAGCACGTCGCCGTGGTGCATCCGCTCGAACGCCTTCTCCACCTCGTCCAGCTGGATGGTCTCGGTGACGAACGCCCCGAGGTCCAGGCGCCCCTGCAGATGCAGGTCGATCAGCATGGGGAAGTCGCGGGAGGGCAGGCAGTCGCCGTACCACGACGACTTCAGCGCCCCGCCCCGCCCGAACACGTCCAGCAGCGGCAGTTCGAGTTTCATCTCGGGGGTGGGAACGCCGACCAGGACGACCGTGCCGGCGAGGTCGCGGGCGTAGAAGGCCTGCTTGTACGTCTCCGGGCGGCCGACGGCCTCGATGACGACGTCGGCGCCGAAGCCGCCCGTGAGGTCGCGGATCGCCTCCACCGGGTCGGTCTCACGGGAGTTGACGGTGTGGGTGGCGCCCATCGTCCGGGCGGTTTCCAGCTTGCGGTCGTCGATGTCCACGGCGATGATCTTCGCCGCTCCGGCGAGGTGCGATCCGGCGACGGCCGCGTCGCCGACGCCGCCGCAGCCGATGACGGCGACCGTGTCGCCCCGCCCGACGTTTCCGGTGTTGATCGCGGCACCGATGCCCGCCATGACGCCGCAGCCGAGCAGCCCGGCCACCTGCGGGGCGACGGCCGGGTCAACCTTGGTGCACTGCCCGGCCGCGACCAGGGTCTTCTCGGCGAAGGCACCGATACCGAGGGCCGGGGACAGCTCCGTGCCGTCGGCGAGGGTCATCTTCTGCCGGGCGTTGTGGGTGTCGAAGCAGTACCAGGGCCGCCCGCGCAGACAGGCCCGGCACTTCCCGCACACGGCACGCCAGTTGAGGATCACGAAGTCACCGGGTTCGACGTCGGTGACGCCGTCGCCGACCGCCTCGACCACGCCCGCGGCCTCGTGGCCGAGCAGGAAGGGGAAGTCGTCGCTGATGCCGCCCTGTTTGTAGTGCAGGTCGGTGTGGCACACCCCGCAGGCCTGGACGCGCACGACCGCCTCCCCCGGACCGGGATCGGGCACGACGACCGTCTCGATCCGTACCGGCTCGTCCCTGCCGGGTGCGATCACACCGCGTACTTCCTGCGCCATGCTGACTCCTTCGTCGGCCCGGATGCCTTCCGTTCCGACCCTACGCGCGACTGATCGGTAAGGGATGCGGATCGGCCACCCGCGGCGCCGAATCACCAGCTCACGCGCTGCGGGGAAAACGCCGGGCACCGCACCGGCGGCCCCCGTAACCTGACAGCTCCGCCCGACGCCGAAGGAGCGACGTGAGCCTCGCTGAGACCGACACCGGCACGCCCGCCTGGCGGCTGCTCCTCGGATACGTACGGCCGCACCGCCGGTCCCTGTTCGCCGGTGCCGTGCTCTCGCTGGTCACCGGCGCGACCGGGCTGATGCTGCCGCTGGTGGCGCGGGGCCTGATCGACGACCTGGCGCACGACCGGGCCATCACAGGCGCGCTGCTGCTGATGTCGGCCCTGGTCGTGGCCAACGCGGCGGTTGGGGCGCTGGGTTCGTACGTGCTGCGGCGCACCGCCGAGTCGGTGGTGCTCGGTGCACGGCGCTCGCTGTCGTCGTATCTGCTGCGGCTGCGCGTCGGGGCCGTGGACCGCACCGAGCCGGGCGATCTGATGGCCCGGATCACCTCCGACACCACCCTGCTGCGCGAGGTCACCACAGACTCGCTGGTCGGGCTGGGCACGGGCGGGCTCACGCTCGTCGCCACGGTGGTGATGATGGGCCTGGTGGAGCCCGTGCTGCTGGGCGTCACCCTGGCCGTGATCCTGGGCGCGGGCGTGATCCTCGGCGTGATCGTGCCCCGCATCAACAAGGCCAGCCGGCAGGCGCAGGACGCGGTGGGCGTCATGGGCGCCTCGCTGGAGCGGATCCTCGGCGCCCTGCGCACCGTGAAGGCGTCCGGTGCCGAGCACCGGGAGGAGCGCACGCTGCACGAGGCGGCGCAGGAGTCGTGGCGGCAGAGCGTGCGGGCCGCCAAGTGGTCGGCGGCCGCGGGCAACACGGCGGGGCTCGCCATGCAGATCGCCTTCATCACGGTGCTCGCGGTGGGCGGCGCGCGGGTGGCGACCGGGGCGATCGACGTGGGCACGCTGGTGGCGTTCCTGCTGTTCGTCTTCTATCTGATGTCGCCGATACAGCAGGTCGTCGGCGCCGTCACGCAGTACCAGACGGGCGCCGCCGCCCTCACCCGCATCCAGGAGGCGCTGCTCCTGCCGGCCGAACCCACGGCGGCTGCCGCCCCGCTCCCCTCCCCCGGCGCGCAGCCCGCCGCGCTCGCCTTCGACGACGTCCGCTTCCGCTACGCCGACGATCTGCCGTACGTCCACCACGGCGTGACGTTCGCCGTGCCCGCGCAGGGCATGACGGCGTTCGTGGGCCCCTCCGGCGCCGGCAAGACCACCGTCTTCTCGCTCATCGAGCGGTTCTACGATCCGGAATCCGGGGTGATCACGCTCGACGGGCGCGACCTCGCCGACTGGGAGCTGACGCAGCTGCGCGCGGCGATCGGCTATGTGGAGCAGGATGCTCCGGTCCTGTCGGGCTCCCTGCGGGACAACCTGCTGCTGGGCAATCCGGAGGCGGACGACGACGCCCTCGCCCGAGTGCTGAAGACCACCCGTCTCGACGGCCTGGTCGCCCGGCTGCCCGCCGGCCTCGACACGCTCGTCGGACATCGCGGCACCAAGCTGTCGGGCGGTGAGCGGCAGCGGGTCGCCATCGCCCGGGCGCTGCTGCGCCGCCCCCGGCTGCTGCTGCTCGACGAGGCGACCTCGCAGCTGGACGCGGTCAACGAGGCGGCGCTGCGCGACACCGTCGCGGACGTGGCCCGTACGACCACGGTCCTCGTGGTGGCGCACCGGCTGTCCACGGTGACCATGGCCGACCGGATCGTGGTGATGGACGCGGGGCGGGTCAAGGCGGTCGGCACGCACCGTGAGCTGTTGGCCGCCGACCCGCTGTACGCGGAGCTGGCGGCGACCCAGTTCCTGGCCTCGGCGGACTGAGCCCGGGCGGGTGTCGGGGCCGCCCGGATCGGGGCGTCCCTCACACAGATCTCGTCCTCTCGTCCTGTGCTCGGCGGGGATGCGCTCACGGTCAGCGTGGGTCCGCTCACCCGGTAAGGCCCGGCGTCCCGGCTGCGCTTGCCTGCGTTTGCCGAGCGCGCCGCACGGGAGGAGGCTCGACTGGAGAGGCTCCTCGCGGCCCGCTCCCGACCGGGTCGGGGCCCTTCGAAGGAGGTCATCATGGGAACCGCGGCAGACCCCGCCTTCGACAGAGAGACCCTGCGCCAGGGTGTGGAACAGAGCCCGGACCTTCTGCTCTCGCTCTACGCGGACGACGCGGAGTTCCGCATCGTCGACCACACGACCCAGCCCAGCCACCCCAAGGTCCTGCACGGCCGGGACGAGATCAGCCGGATGCTGGAGGACGTCTACAGCCGCGACATGACGCACAAGCTGGAGCGGTGCGTCATCCAGGGCGACGAGGCCGCCTACAGCGAGAGCTGCCGGTACGCGGACGGTGTGCGCGTCCTGTCCGAGTCCATGCTCTCGCTGCGGGACGGCAAGATCGCCGAGCAGACCCTGGTCCAGGCCTGGGACGAGTAAGAGAGACATGCGGGGGGCTCGGTTAGGGTGGGGGCCGGGCCGTGACTGGCGCTGAGGTGGAGCACCACCGGGGAGCGGCCTCGCAGAGATCGTTGCCGTGCGCCTGGGCGAAGCAGCACACCAGCCCAGGAGTGGATCATGTCGCAGGCACGGCTCATGGACGGCACCTCGCTCGCCCGGCGGATACTGCGGGAGACCGGCGAGCGCGCCGCCGGCCTCACCGAACGGACGGGCACGGCACCGTGCCTCGCGACGGTCCTGGTCGGCGAGGACCCGGCGTCCGTCACCTACGTCCGGATGAAGCAGAACCGCTGCCGCACCGCCGGCATCACCTCCCGGCACGTGGCGCTGCCCGCCACCACGACCACCGAGGAGCTCGTCGGCACGATCCAGGCTCTCTCCGCCGACCCCGGCGTGCACGGGATCCTCCTCCAGCACCCGATGGGCGAGCACATCGACGAGCGGGCCGCGTTCGAGGCGATCGCGCCCGGGAAGGACGTCGACGGGGTCACCTTCGCCTCCTTCGCGACGATGAGCTTCGGCCTGCCGGGCTTCGTCTCCTGCACACCCGGCGGGATCATGCGGCTGCTCGACGAGTACGGCGTCGAACCGGCCGGCCGGCGGGCCGTGGTCGTGGGCCGCAGCGCGATCCTGGGCAAGCCGGTCGGCATGCTGCTGCTCGCCCGGGACGCGACGGTGACCTACTGCCACTCGCGCACCCGGGACCTGTCGGCGGCCGTGCGCGAGGCGGACATCGTGGTGGCCGCGGTGGGGCGGCCCCGGCTGATCCGCGGCCAGGACGTCAAGCCGGGCGCCGTCGTGATCGACGCCGGGTACAACGCCGGCAACGTCGGTGACGTCGACTTCGACTCCGCCGTGGAGCGGGCCTCGCTGATCACGCCGGTGCCGGGCGGGGTCGGCCCGATGACCATCGCGACGCTGCTGGAACAGACCGTGGACGCCGCCGCCCGGCAGCTCGGTGTGCCCGGGGTGTGATCAGCGCATCCAGGCGCTGTACGACATGACGTCGCCCTTCCGGACGCCGTATTCGGGTTCAGCGGTGGAGAAGGTGGTCTCCAGGCCGAGGACGGCGCCGGTGACCGGGTTCATGATCAGCATGTGGTGGGCGCCGGGACCGTCGTACACGTACGCCTGACCGCGTCGCCCGAGGCGGTCGGTCACCTGGCCGACGGGCCGCAGCCCCTCCGTGCCGGCCAGGAGGCGGGCCAGGGCCGCGGTCTCCGGGGCGCCGAGGGTCCAGTGGTCGAGCAGCACCTTGACGGCGTCCAGCAGTTGGGGCGTGGTCAGCGGCGTGTCCGAGTACTGGGCCTGCGTCAGATAGGCGCGCAGCCGGGCGGGGTCGTGCGGCGGCGGGGACTCGGGCGGGGCGTCGCTCCAGCTCGGCGGATAGGTCTGGTCGCTCAGCACGTGCCCGTCGTCGACGAGGTGCGGCTCGCCGCCCGCGCCGGAGAGGACGGGACGGCCCGGATGTCTCGGGTCGGTCGCGACGACGAGCTCCGTGTGACTGCCGTCGGCCCGCCAGCGCACGATGCGCTCCTCGGGCACGGTGATCGGGGGCTTGTCGTCCGACATGCCCATGCTCCAGGACTGCACGTGCGTGCCCTTGCGCAGACGGGGCGAGCCGTCGGCGGCGGCCTGTTCGGCGCGCTCGGCCAGCCGGTTCAGGGGCAGGGGTGTGGAGCCGGTCTGCACCACCAGCGGACGGGGTGCGGCGACCGCCGGTGTGGTGTTCGGGCCGCTCAGTACGAGGGTCAGCGCCAGGGCGGCGACGACGGCTGTGGCGACGAGCCCCCACGCCAGCCGGGGCCGGCCCGTGCCGGGCACCAGCCGCTCCCTCAGACGGCTCGGCGGCCGCTCCCGCAGCAGCCGCTCCAGCCGGCGCTCGGCGCCGTGGTCCAGGGGGCCGTCGCCGAAGTGGGGGCCGTCGGACGGCACCGGGTTGGCACCGCGCAGCAGTTCGAGTTCGTCAGCCATGGCCGTGTTCCTTAGGGGCGGTCACGTGGGCGGCGGCGGGCAGGGGGCGCGGGGGCCGGGCGGGGCGGGGGGCCGGGGGCGTGGTTCGAGGAGCACGCGCGTCCGCTGCGCTCGTGAGGCGCGGCGTCGGTGGGCCGTCGCCCTGCGCGGTCGCGGTCGCGGTCGCGGGGAGGATGTCGGTCATCGCCGGTTCCCCTCCCCCGATGAGTGCCCCGTGTCCGCCATGTCCCAGGGGCGCGTCCCGTCGATCTCGGCTCTGAGGCGGCGGCGGGCCCGGTGCAACCGCATCGCCGCGGCCCGTCTGCCGCAGCCGAGGACGATCGCGACCTCGTCGATGCCGAGTTCCTCCCAGGCGGTCAGGCGCAGCACCTCCTGGTCGGCCGCGGAGAGCCGGGCGAGTGCCTCGTGCACCCAGGCACCGGGGGTGTCGGCGTCGGGGCCCGCCGCGATGTGCCGCCCGTGGGCGGTGTGGTCGTTGCCGAGCCGGTCGACGAGCCGGCGGCGGCGTCCGTGGCCGCGCACCGCGTTGGCCAGGCAGTTGCGTGCCACGCCGTACAGCCAGGGCAGCGGGGAGGAGGGCAGGTCGGCCCGGCGCCGCCAGGCGACCGTGAACACCTCCGCCACCACTTCCTCCACCTCGCCGGCCCGCCCGTCCAGTCGCCGCGCGACATAGCGGCTGACCGCCCAGTAGTGCTCGCGGTAGGCAGCGGCGAAGATCTCGTCGTTGCTCATGTCCCGTTCGTGTCCGGCACCTTCTCGATCGTCACGCGCGTTTCGGTGATTCTCGTCGCGTCGGGAAAGTGTGACGCCCGGGCGGGGCGCGGACACAGGCGGGGCATGAGGCACCTGAAGTGGCTGACGACCACGGATCACAAGACGATCGGCACGCTGTACCTGGCCACGTCGTTCGCGTTCTTCGTCATCGGCGGCGTGATGGCGCTGCTCATGCGCGCCGAGCTCGCCCGGCCCGGTCTGCAGATCATGTCGAACGAGCAGTTCAACCAGGCGTTCACGATGCACGGCACGATCATGCTGCTGATGTTCGCGACGCCGCTGTTCGCCGGCTTCGCGAACTGGATCATGCCGCTGCAGATCGGCGCGCCGGACGTGGCCTTCCCCCGGCTGAACATGTTCGCCTACTGGCTGTACCTGTTCGGCTCGCTCATCGCGGTGGGCGGCTTCCTGACGCCGCAGGGCGCGGCCGACTTCGGCTGGTTCGCCTACAGCCCGCTCTCGGACGCGGTCCGCTCGCCGGGCATCGGCGCCGACATGTGGATCATGGGTCTGGCCTTCTCCGGCTTCGGCACCATCCTCGGCTCGGTCAACTTCATCACCACGATCATCTGCATGCGCGCCCCGGGCATGACGATGTTCCGCATGCCGATCTTCACCTGGAACGTGCTGCTGACCGGTGTGCTGGTCCTGCTGGCCTTCCCGGTCCTGGCCGCGGCCCTGTTCGCCCTGGAGGCGGACCGCAAGTTCGGTGCGCACGTCTTCGACTCCGCCAACGGCGGGGCGTTGCTGTGGCAACACCTCTTCTGGTTCTTCGGCCATCCAGAGGTGTACATCATCGCGCTACCGTTCTTCGGGATCATCTCCGAGGTCATCCCGGTCTTCTCCCGCAAGCCGATGTTCGGTTACACGGGTCTGATCGGCGCGACCATCGCGATCGCGGGTCTGTCCGTGACGGTGTGGGCGCACCACATGTACGTCACCGGCGGTGTGCTGCTGCCGTTCTTCTCCTTCATGACCTTCCTGATCGCGGTCCCGACCGGTGTGAAGTTCTTCAACTGGATCGGCACCATGTGGAAGGGCTCGCTGTCCTTCGAGACACCGATGCTGTGGGCGACCGGCTTCCTCATCACGTTCGTGTTCGGCGGGCTCACGGGCGTGCTGCTGGCCTCGCCGCCGATCGACTTCCACGTCTCCGACTCGTACTTCGTGGTCGCGCACTTCCACTACGTCGTCTTCGGGACGGTCGTGTTCGCGATGTTCTCCGGCTTCCACTTCTGGTGGCCGAAGTTCACCGGCAGGATGCTGGACGAGCGCCTCGGCAAGATCACCTTCTGGACGCTGTTCATCGGCTTCCACGGCACGTTCCTCGTCCAGCACTGGCTGGGCGCGCAGGGCATGCAGCGCCGGATCCCCGACTATCTGGCGGTGGAGGGCCTGACGACCCTCAACACGGTGTCGACGATCAGTTCGTTCCTGCTCGGCATGTCGATGCTGCCGTTCTTCTACAACGTCTGGAAGACGGCGAAGTACGGCGAGCGGGTCACGGCCGACGACCCGTGGGGCTACGGCCGCTCCCTGGAGTGGGCCACCTCCTGCCCGCCGCCCCGGCACAACTTCGTCGTGCTCCCACGGATCCGCAGCGAGTCCCCGGCGTTCGACCTGCACCATACGGACGTCGCGGCGGCGGAGCGGGAGTTGACGCTGCGATGACCGCCAAGG
Organism: Streptomyces sp. NPDC007991; assembly: GCF_042958445.1. NCBI lineage: Bacteria > Bacillati > Actinomycetota > Actinomycetes > Kitasatosporales > Streptomycetaceae > Streptomyces > Streptomyces sp. NPDC007991. The sequence goes on along the minus strand of NZ_JBIBJD010000005.1, from coordinate 368,071 downwards.
AGGGCCTGCCCGTGGACGTGGACCTGCGGGCGTTCCACAACGAGGTCGAGGGTCATCTGCTCGCCGCCGCCGCGCACGAGGAGGCCCGTGCGGCCGCCGCGCGTTTCGCCGCCGGGCTCGACCGGCTGCCGGAGGCCGGACGGGAGGAGGTGGAACGGCTGTTCGCGGCGGAGCACCTCGCCCTCGCCCGGGCCTCCTGGCAGCGGACGGCGCGGCGCGGGCGGGAACTGCGCGGCGAGTACGAGGCGGCGTACCGCAGGCTCCGCGCACGATTGCTGGCCGTTCTGTTGCTGGGCTTCACGCTGCTGGTGGCGGCGGACCTCGTGGTGCTGGTGTCGGTCTAGGGCCCCGCGGCGAGCCGGCCGGTGTCAGGCCCCCGCCACCGACTGACCGAGGAGGCCGGGCAGTTGAGCGGCCTCGGCGCGGTCAACAACCTCCGCCACCACTTCCTCAGGGCGGGCTCCACCCCGGGGGTCGCAGGATCCCCAGCAGTTGACGGACGAGTTCGTCGACGACCTCGTCCAGCGTCGCGTCGACCCAGCCGGCGCTCCAGTCGTGCAGCAGGCCGTTGACGCTGCCGATGAAACCCGTCGCCGCGAGGCGGTAGTCGCGGGGTGCCGCCTCCCCGCGCGCGGCGGCAGCCCGGGCCTCGGCGCAGATGAGGTCGACCCAGCCGGCCCGGCGGGCGAGCCGCTGCTCCTCCAGGCGCGGGCTGACGCCGATGATCTCGACGAAGGTGATGCGGATCCGGCGCGGATCGGCGGCGAGGTTACCGGCGTAGGCGCGGAAGATGGCGGTCGCGCGCTCGACGAGCGGCAGGTCCGCCGCACCGGCCGCCGCCTCCAGCACCGCCGCCTCGGCCCAGTCGTTGACCCTCAGGTGCAGGGCCGCGAGGACGTCCTCCAGGGTGCGGAACTCCTCGTAGAACTGACGGGTCGACAGCCCGGCCGCCTCGCTGAGGGCCGCGACGGTGGTGGCGCGGAAGCCGGGGGTGTCGCCGAACAGGTGGAGCGCGGCGTCCAGGAACCGCCGGCGTCGCTCGGCCTGCCGCTCCTCGGCACTCTTGCCGCCGTAGCGGCCGGTCGGCGCTCTGAGTCTGCCCGGCACCGGCTCCCCCTCTGTCGCTCGAACACCATCTTCGCCCGAACACCCGTCTTCGGTCGCACGCGATTTTGTCGTGGCCGCGGTCTTGTGGAAAAGGCGACCCCTTCCTTACTTTGCAGTAAGTTGACTCTGAAAGTACGTGTGTTCAGATTCCTCACCCCACCCGCAGAGGAGGGATCAGCCATGCCCGCATTCCGACGACGGCACCTGTGCTCCCTGACCGCCGCCCTGGCGCTGACCGCCACCGTTCCCGCGACCGCCGCCCACGCGGACGCCCCCGACGCCCCCGCCGCGTTGCGCCAGGTGCTGTTCGTGGGCAACAACTGGGACGGCACCGCCGAAGTCATCAAGTCCACCGGGGACTTCGCGAAGATCGGCCGGATCGACGTCGTCCCCGACAAGGACGAGCGGATGGCGGAGATCAACGCCGATCCGATCAGATGGATCGCCTTCATGACGATCCGCAACAGCGTCGGCGAGGGACACGACCAGTTCGTCGACGACATGTACTCCACGCCGGACGGGAGGTCGGTGGTCGTCTCCCGGCCCAGCTTCGCCGACGTCGTGTCGATCGACCTCGCCTCCGGGCGGATCAACTGGCGCTTCCCGGTGTCCGGTTTCCGCGCCGACCACATGGCCGTCTCCCCCGACGGCAAACGGGTCGCCGTGTCGGCGTCCACCGGCAACGCCGTGCACGTCCTGGACATCGAGACCGGCAAGCAGCTCGGCAAGGCCACCACCGGTGACAAGCCGCACGAGAACATCTTCACCAAGGACGGCAAGTACATCTACAACATGTCGATCGGCGACGTGAACACGCAGACCGACGCCCCGTGGCTGGACTGGACGAAGGGCGACCGCCGCATCACCGTCATCGACGCGACCACGTACCAGCAGGTCAAGGTCATCGACATGCGCTCGCGCCTGGACGCGATCGGCCTGAAGGACTTCTCCGACGCGGTCCGGCCGGCGGTGTTCTCGCCGGACGAGTCGAAGCTGTACTTCCAGGTGTCGTTCTTCAACGGCTTCTTCGAGTACGACCTGGCCTCCGACAAGATCACCCGTACGAAGACCCTGCCGAAGAACCCGGCGACCGGCGACGACCGCACCACCTTCGTCAACGACTCACGCCACCACGGCCTCTCGATGAGCCCGGACGGCAAGAAGCTGTGCGTCGCGGGAACCATGGACGACTACGCCACGGTCGTGGACCGCACCACCCTCCAGGAGGGCCCGCTCGTCACCGCCGCCAAGCCCTACTGGGCCACGGTCAGCGGTGACGGCAGGAGTTGCGTGATCTCCGAGAGCGGCTCCGACCAGGTCACGGCCATCGACTTCGCCACCGGGAAGAAGACCGTGTCCGTGCCGGTCGGGGACCACCCGCAGCGCGTCCGGCTCGGTCAGGTGGAGGCCGGCTGGACGAGCCCGTCGGCTAGCTGACCTCCTTCGCCGCCCAGGCCGCCAGCTCGGAGCGGGCCGCGGCGAGCAGATCCGCCGAGGGAGCCGTCGCCCCGTTGGTCACCAGCGCGTAGTGCAGGACGCCCGCGTCCGGCGCGGTGAGCAGCAGGCGGCGGCTTCCCGTGCCGCCGGGCTCCTGGGCCACACCGACCGGGGTCGTCGAGGTGTACGCGGGCGGGACGTGGGACGTGCCCAGGTCGGACACGACCGTGGTGGAGGCGGTCGGGAAGCTCGCCGGCAGGTGCAGTTCGGTGGGTGCCCGGCCGCCGTCCGAGCGCCACAGCAGCAGCCCGTACTGTCCGGAGCCCACCAGCCGCTTCACGTTCGGCAGCGAGTTCGGCACCGGGTTCCAGGTCAGGGTCGTCGAACCGTCCCGGGAGCGGTCCTCGTAGGTGAAGCCGACCGTCGTGCCGGCCGTGGCGCTCGGGTAGAGGCGGTCCAGGAGCCGGGCGTCCTGGCGCAGCACCGGCTTGCCCGAGTCGTCGAGGCGTACGGCGGACAGGTCCTCGTCGTTCCAGGCGTCACCGGCGGTGAGCACCTTGTCGGGGTTGCCGTTCATCAGCTCGCGGTGACGGCCGTTGTAGATGTCCCACTGCCACTGCGAGCCGGAGAGCACGGGCCCCGAGGCCGCCGGGTCGGACCACCAGTCGGCTCCCTTCACGCGGGAGTCGAGGGCCTGGTACATCGCCTTGAGGACGGTGGGCGCCTTGTCGGAGACGTTGCCCGCCAGCGGGTGCCCGAACTCGCTGACGACGGCGGCGGTCTGCGCGGTGGCGGCCCGGTCGCGGACCGTGCGGAAGTCGCCCGTGTACTGGCCGTCGGCCGCCTTGCCCCACATGAAGACGCCGGAGATGGCCTTCTGGTCGTAGAAGTGGGTGTTGAAGACGTAGCGCGGGCCGAGCTTTCCGGCGTCGAGCAGGCCGCCTTCCTGCTTCTGGAAGTCGAGGTTGGCGTTCCAGAAGAGGTTCGGTTCCACGAAGGCGGGCTTGTCACGCCAGCCGGCCGCGTCCATGCGGGCCCGGAACTTCTCGAAGAACGGCCACAGCACGTCCTTCTCCCAGGCGCGGCTGGTCTGCCCGGAGTCGTAGACGCCCGCGTGCGGCTCGTTGTAGGGGTCGAAGCCGGCGATGCCCTTGAACTGGTCGGCGCTCAGGTGCTGTTCGACATACGCCATGGTCTTCTCGGCGGTGGCGAGGAAGGCGTCCTGCACGCCGTGCGCGTTGTGCCAGAAGTCGTACGTGGCCCGCTTCACGGCCTCGTTCTGGGTGATGTTCTGCCCCCAGAAGAGGCAGATCCCGCAGGACTCGTCCGGGTAGTTCCCGGCGTCCACGGCCCACTTGGGCGCACCGTCGCCGGTGTACCAGCTGTCGGCGTCGAACAGGTGCCGGGAGTAGAGGTCCTGGTGGAAGTCGGGGTAGACGCGGATGCCGGCGTCGAGGAAGGCCTTCATCTGGTCGGTGGCGGCGGCCAGGTAGGCGGTGTCCACCGTGCCGCGCTCGGGCTCGGCGTAGGCCCAGGAGAGCAGGAAGCGGACGGTGTTGCCGCCGCCGAGGGCGCGCAGGGCGGTCGCCGACTTGCGGGCGTCGGCGACGGAGGCGAAGGGCAGGCCCTTGTTCTCCGCGAGCTTGGTCTCGCCGGAGACGTTGTAGCCGCGCAGGACGACCTCGCGGCCGGAGGCGTCGGTGAAGCGGCCGTTCTTCACGGTGACGGCCGGGTCGTCGAACCAGAGGGAGCCGGGAGGGGGCGCGGCGGTGGGGGGGGGGGCCCCCCCCCCCCCCCCCGGGCCCCGGGGGGCCCCCCCCCCCCCCCCCCCCCACAACCGGTAATGGGCCGCTGCC